>JBJXGP010000466.1:0-31780 GCA_046160425.1 Planctomycetaceae bacterium | reverse complement strand
GGTGGGGGAGTAACCGTAAACGATCCCCGCGGTTTTTTCGGTGATCGCCGTCTCGTACTCCCAGACTTCCGTCCGTCGGACTCCGGCGTTCGAGATGATTTCATTGAAGCCGACTTCGACGAGTTTCGCCCCGGCGGCGCGGACGGCGTGATCGTAGCCGCTGCGTTGCTCGCGGGCGATCAGAAACTCCTTCAGCATCCCCTCGGTACAGGGGAGACGCTCCATGCGAGCCGCATTCAGACCGGCGAGAATCGCAGCGGTTCCCAGAGTCAGCGCGGCTGCGGCACCGGTCGTGACGATCCCGGCTTCGGTCCCCGTCGCGGCGGCGATGCGTCGGGAGGCCAACGCCTGCAACTGTTCGAGGGGGACCGTCTCCTGAGCCGCCGCGTGATAGGCTGCCAGGACTTCGGCGGGCATGATTGCCCCGCCGAGACGTGTGACGCTGCTGCTGGCGTTGATGATCGGCTCGAGGCCAAGCTCACGGTAAATGCTCATGCGGGGAAGTGCTCCTGAGTTGCTCGTCGATGGATGCTTTGTCCCGACACATTATTCGCTCGATGCGAAGCGTTTCGCGACACGGTGAAATTCGCCCTATTGTAGTATGCTGACGATGAGATTTGCGAATGCCCCGGATCGTTCAACGAAAAAACGCCGGGATCTGGCGTGATCCTGGCGTTTGGCAAAATTCGGAAGGGACGATTATGGTTCGGTCAGGCTGAGGGAACGAACCGACGGCGCGTGAAATCGGCGAGCGATCAGCAGTCCGTTGAAAAATGATCAAATGCTGAGATTCATGAGCCGGGTAGTTTATCCACCCGGTGTTTTCCATCGGATATTATCTTCACTGCTGGGCAAGCCAGCAGTGGCACACTTTTTCAACGGGCTGTTAGCCCATCGAAATGGAGAATTCAACTCGATCTGCTGCCGAGTGAGTTACTTATGGTAGCCCAGCGAGGCGATCACGTTGTACAATTCATCAAACGTGATGAAGCGACGACGGTGGCAGAGTTTGTATTGATCGACGGCTTCGGCAAGTTCGCTCACCTCGGGACGAAAACTGTCACGGGCATCGCTGAACTGACGGCGTTCGACTCCGCTCGAGGGAGTATCCCCCGTGTGGGCGCGACGATCGATGAACGAATTTGGGCTGCTTTCAATCAAGGATGGCATGTTTTTGACTCCAGGGTTTTTCAGGTTCATTGAGACCCTAGGATGCAAACGAGGGACAGGCAAATGATTCCGCCTGGAAAATCGGAATCGTGGCGAATTGAGCGGATCCACAAATAATCTGAACCGGCTGTATCGATTCTGACGGTCTACTAGAACTGCCAGAAACGGACAAACGACGGGATGCCGCCGGGAGCGACCGATGTGTCTCGCTCGATCGGCGAGGTCTGATGGCGTGTATTTTCTCTTTATTACATCGGTTGTGCATGAAAACAAAAATTACGATTTTGGGTGGCGGCGCAATGGCAACGGCTTGCTCGATTATTCTGGCTGAGCAGCCTGAGACGGATATTTCGATCTGGGTCCGTAACCCCGACTACGCCCGCTCGATGACCGCAACCCGCGTCAACGAGCGATTGCTCCCCGGCATCACGATCCCCGACCGGATTCAAATCACCTCCGACTTCGGCTCCGCGATTCACCATGCCGATGCGCTGTTGATGTCGATTCCCACGAAGTTTCTCCGCGAGGCGTTAAACGGCCTCAAGGCCGAATTGCAAGAGGATCTCCCCGTGATCAGCGTGATCAAAGGGATTGAGAACGTGACGTTTCTGCTTCCCAGTCAGATCATTGAAGAGGTTCTCGGACCGCGAAAAATCGTCGCCTTGAGCGGGCCGAGCCATGCGGAAGAATTCGCCAGGCGTCTTCCCGCGAGCGTCGTGGCGGCTTCCCCCGATGCGGAACTCGCCAGCAAAACGCAAAACCTGTTCACGACCGATCGATTTCGCGTGTATACGAATTCCGATCTGATGGGAGTCGAACTCGCGGGGGCACTCAAGAATGTCATCGCCATCGCCGCCGGCATTTGCGATGGCCAGGGGTTTGGCGACAACGCCAAAGCCGCCCTCATGACCCGCGGCATTGCGGAGATGACGCGATACGGAGTTCTGCACGGGGCCAATCCCCTGACGTTTTCAGGACTGGCGGGGATCGGTGACCTCATTACCACTTGCACCAGCCGCCATAGTCGCAACCGCAATGTGGGGGAACGATTGGGTCGCGGGGAGACCATCGAAGAGATTGCTGCCAGCATGGCCGCCGTGGCGGAAGGGGTGAATACGACGCGTAGCGTCTACGACGATGCAGTCAAACGAGGACTCGATCTGCCGATCACGACCGAAGTCTATCGCGTGATTTTCGAGCACAAATCGCCGATTCAAGCGGCAGAAACCCTGATGATGCGACCGCTGCGCAAGGAATGAACATGTTCGGTGGCACGTCCCTGACGCTTTGGGAAGGGCGTGGTTTTCGGTCGAGAAATCCACGCCCTTCGAAGACTCAGAGCGTGCCACCCGAGATTACCGTCAGTCGCAACTCCTGTGAACTCGGTCAAAGTCATCGACGATCGCGAAGCGTCCTCCACGCGGCCAGCGCATCGCGATGAGCGGCGACGTCGTGGACTCGCAGGATATCGACCCCCTGTTCGGCCAGACCGATCGAGATGCCGACCGATCCGAACGTTCTGTCCACCGCTTTTCGATTGAGGACTTGACCCAGAAAACCTTTGCGGGAATGTCCGATCAAAACCGGACGGCCGAGTTCGTGAAACCGGGCAATGTGTGACAGGATTTCGAGGTTGTTTTCAGCGGTTTTGCCGAAACCGATGCCCGGATCGAGAACGATCCTCTCGGCGGGAATCCCGGCGTTGGTCATGACATCCAGCCGTTGTTGAAAGAATTCGGCGATCTCCTCAACCACATTTTCATAGTGGGGATTCTGCTGCATCGTCTGCGGAGTACCTTGGATATGCATGCAAATCACGCCAGCGTTGGAGTCGCGGCAAACGGGCAACATCTCAGGATCGAACGTCAAACCTGAGATGTCGTTGACGATTTGCGCCCCCGCGGCGATCGCCTGTCGAGCCACTTCGGCCTTGTAGGTATCGATCGAGATGGGGACGGTCGTTCGCTTTGACAATTCCTCAATGACTGGGATGACTCGCTCGATTTCATCGGCGGTCGAGACCGGGTCGGCACCGGGCCGCGTCGATTCACCCCCGACGTCGATGATCGCGGCCCCTTGTTCGACCAACGACAAGGCATGTTGCACTGCCTGATCGAACCTGGTGTAAAGCCCGCCGTCCGAGAAGCTGTCGGGAGTCACATTCACGATTCCCATCAACCAGGGAGCTGCGCCACAAGAGTGGCTTTGATGGGAAAATTCCCAACTGCGATTCATGAGAGGGATCCTGTCGACGCTGCTCTTGCATCCAATATCGGTCGCATGAAAACCGGCCGATGAGTTGCAGGGCCTGAGATGGCGGACTATACTGGTCAGGCAAATGATAACGATTGTTATAATTATGCGGAATGATGGAAATCCGGCCTCGGTGGGAGGGGCATTTTGTGGTGCTATTTGATGAAAATGGATTCTCGCAGTTTACGACTATCGGGCAGTGGAAGCTACCACTTCGGGATGTGAAATTTCCGGGAAGGGGAGCCTCTCGTGACCTGGAGCGAACATTGAGTTTTCCCATCATGTTCGACAGCATGGCCTTGAATCAATGAGGAATGCGTTTGCTCGGGACATATTTCCGCCCCATGCGGAAAAGCCTGGAAGAATTCAATTTCCCATTATCATCAGGAACCCCGGTTGTCACGACAGGCAACGGGAACAAGCGTCGACGGAAAAATTTGTGCCAACGCTTGCTTTTTCCCGATCAATGCCTTCAAATGTGACCTCATTGACGGCTACAATCTCACCAAAGCCCTCATTTTATTAGTCCGGGTATGCTTGCCAAACGCTGCAAACATCGCAATCATAACAACCGTTAAAGGCAGCCAACGGGTTTTGAAGGTACGATTTTAGGAATTCAAATATTAACTGCGTGAAATGGTCTGTCACCCAAATATTGAGGCGGGGCACGGCCAGAAATGTGTAAGTGGATAAGTTCGGTGTTTCTTTTGTCTGAGGAGGACAACATGAGTCGAAAAGTTGTGGGTCTGTTTTGTGTGGCAGCACTGGCGATTATGTTCAGCGCCCAGGAAGCTGATGCTGGTCTGTTCCGCCGTGGCGGCGACTGCTGCGATCCTTGCGGTCGTCAGAAGTGCTGCAAACAGCGGTGCCCGAAGGTTAAGTGCTGCAAACAGCGGTGCCCGAAGGTCAAGTGCTGCAAAGAAAAATGTTGCAAGCAGAAGTGCTGCCAGCCGAAGCCTTGCTGCCAGCCAAAACCTTGCTGTCAGCCGAAGCCCTGCTGCCAGCCGAAGCCTTCTTGCTGTGGAAGCAGTAATGACGGTGGTGGTCATGCTGAACCGGAACCGGCACCTGCTCCGGCCGTTGAAGAAGCTCCCGCTCCCCCGGCTGCTGCCTAATCGGAGTCTTGAGCTTAGTGCTTTGAAGATTCGAAATGTGGAAGCGACTGATTCCATTCAGCACGCTTCGCCAGGATTTGATGAGATTCATCCCCCTGTCTGGGGATGAATCTCATTTTTTTCACAGTGTACAAGCTGGATGCCTCCCGAGGCCGTTTCCCGGTCACAGTTTCCTGATCACAAGCGCCATCAAAACTCGTTTATGGTTTTGCGAGCCGCATCGAAGACGTAAAACCGACGCCCGGGAAAGACCCGCTCCAGTTTCTCACGATCGTTTGCCGACGCGGATTTCCACCGGGCATACAGGATTTCTGCATCCAGCCGCGGGCCGTTGGTGACGAAGTCGATATGCCTGTCGGAGGCATCGGGAATCACAAAGACGACAGCAGGCTTCGCGACCGCCTGCTCGATCAATTCTCGCACGACGGCATACCGGATTCTCGAAAACCCCAGATTATTCACGCCCAGGTCAATCCTCGAGACCGGCCAGAGCGGTGGGATGGCTGCGAAATTCACCAATAAAGAGGCCGCGACCATCGCCCGCCACCAGCGTTTCGCCCATGCTTCGCCGATTTCAAACGCCATTTCGTCGATCCGAGCCGAGGCACACGCCAGGATCAACAACCAGAGCGGAGCGGTTTCAAAGACATAATGCCAGTGCATGATGCCGTCGTACCAATAAGGTACGTGCGCCACGTGCAGACTGATGATGGATGCGAACGTCAAACCGAGTCCCGGTCGCGAGCCAGTCAGTTGATGTGGGTGACGCCGGAAGCCGAGAACGACGATCGCCCCCATCGCAAGGGGAGCGAGTCCCCAGGTCCACTGACCGCTCGCCAGCAGCCGATGCCCGACATTTCTGATCGCCAGATTTCCATCGAGATTCTCGGCCCAGCGATCGTAATGTTCGAGCACCTTCGGCCCGATCATTTGCTCTCCCCGAACGACGTTGTTGAACCCGTACACATGCCGGGGAGTATAAATGTCGGTGTATTGTTGATAGGGGGATGTATTCCATTTTCCGGTGATCGAAGCATTGAAGAGAATCTGAATGCAAACTCCAACCAACAAAGGAGTTCCCATCATCGCCACATATCGCCACGGAGTCGCTTGCCACGTCGCCTCGCTGCGGCTTGACGAAGAGGCTTGATCGTCAGGCAGTTTCGGTTTCGAAAAACACCACATCAAAAACCAGACTCCGAATGGAAATCCGAACCCGGCTGCCGTCATCGGCCGGCAGAGCATGGCGAAACTCAAGCCGCAACCGGCGGCGAAGGTGCTCCCCGCGCTGCGCGTCCGCAGCATTCGCAAGAACTGCCAGTGGAAAAAGCAGAGTCCCGCCAGCGTCGGATGATGCGACAGCAATAGGTTGCTGAACAACGCCAGCCCCGGAGAAAACGCCGTGAGCAATCCTCCCCACCACGCGGTCCGTCTCCCCCCCAATTCCCAACCGGATAGAAAGACGAATGCCGCCGTCAGCCCTCCTGCGAACCAATGCCCCCAATGCGGATGCCCGATCGCCAGAAACGGAGCGATCCAGAGCCCGGTCCCCGGAAAATATCGGCTGGCGAATTTCCCCTCGTTCAGCACATGCACTTGATCGAAGAGCTGCGGAAACTCCGCATGGCTTGGGAACCACGTTCGACCCGCCAGAAATGTTTCCGCCTGGAAAAGGTAGCTGTATTCATCATGATACGCCGGCGGGAGTTCGCCAAAATACCGCATGGGTTGATTCCCCAGCGGTTGCCATGCCACCCAGATGCTGACTCCCACCGATAGTATCCCAACGCAAAGTGCTCCCCCGCATTTCGCAGCGACTTTGTCCGTGCGATTCGTTGCGGAAACCTGCTGGCGATCCGCCTCTAAAATGGTCCGGCGTGAAAAATGATGGTGATAATACCACAGCAGCGGCGCCATCAGGCAGATCACGAAATACGGCGTCGTATCGACGTTCCAGTCGAAGAACCAGCCTCCCCAGCCGGTGGGCGAGGCAATCGCTTCGCGAAATCTCAGCCATTCCGCGCCCCCGGTCCATGCGAGACAAAGGCCCCATGCCAGACCGAGCACCGTAAAAAAACGTCTTCGGGTAACGAGATATGACTCCGGTACGATCGTCGACTCTGGAATTGTCGGCGCATTCGGAGCCATCGGTATCGTTCCTTTCTGAAAGTCGGTAAACAACGCAAGACCAACATTGACGGCCCCGCAGAGCGTCCATCATACTTCGATTTGAACCAGACGAAAGGGGAAACGACGTGGCAAAAGTGGCATTGATCACCGGAGCATCCGGCCAGGACGGGCATTATCTGCACGAATGGCTCATCAGCCAGGGATATGAGGTTCATGGGCTGATCCCGTGCCGGGCTCCCGGTATCGGCGATGCGGGACTGCATCTGCATTATTGCGATCTCTCCGACGGCAGCAATCTGGCTCCCATCATCGATGAAATCCAGCCCGACGAGGTCTATAATCTGGCGGCTCAAAGTCACGTGCGATTGTCGTTCGACCTCCCCATTTATACGGGAGACGTCACCGGCTTGGGAACCTTGCGGCTGCTCGAAACGCTTCGATTATTCGAGAAACGGACCAAACGCAAAGTGAAATTCTATCAGGCCTCATCGAGCGAGATGTTCGGCAAGGTCGCCGAGACTCCGCAGAACGAGAAGACTTCGTTTCATCCCCGCAGCCCCTATGCCTGCGCCAAAGTCTACGCCCACGTGCAGACCATCAACTACCGCGAAGCCTACGACATGTTCGCCTGCAACGGCATCCTGTTTAATCACGAGTCGCCGCGGCGGGGCGAAAGTTTCGTCACCCGCAAGATCACGCGAGCCGCGGGGCTGATCAAGGTCGGACTGCAAAAACGACTGTCGCTCGGCAACCTCGACGCCAGCCGCGACTGGGGATTCGCCGGCGATTATGTCCGCGCGATGTGGCTGATGCTGCAACAGGACAAACCGGACGATTACGTCATCGGGACCGGCGAGACGCACACCATCCGCGAATTTCTCGATGAAGTCTTCGGCTATCTCAATATGGACTGGCACGACTACGTCGACATCGACCCGCGCTACTTCCGCCCGGCGGAGGTCGATCTGCTCTGCGCGGATGGCACCAAGGCGAAGCGCGTTTTGAACTGGGAACCGACCGTCACGTTCCAGGGCCTCTCCCGCATGATGGCCGACCACGACCTCAAACTCGCCGAACGGGATTTGCTGTTGTCGCTGCGCGGGTGATATTAAGATCGGGATCGTGTTCAAATAGTTGCAGATACGATCGCAATTCATGTTGCTATCCGCAAGTTCTCACTTCTCTGTACGAGCCTCATTCGGATCTGGAGTTTGCGTCTCTGCGACATAAGGCGATGACCAGACGATTTCACCCTCTGAATACGTGAATTCCTTTGACGGACTGCAATATACACCAACTCTGATCCCTGGTTCTTCCGCAAATTGATGCACGATAAAACGACCGGCAAATCCAGGTTTGAGGCGTATTCTCTCAGAGCCTGTTCCACACCATCGCGTCTTTCGGGTCTTCCAGCCAGAATCAGACTTAGCTTGAATTTGGTAAAAGGGATGGACTTCCCCTTCAGGTGGTCGCGGCCGAAACTCTGTTGGCGGGTAGCCCGAATAATAAACCGGAGAACTTCCCTGATTGGCTATCACATAATGCAGTACCGTTCTACCTTGTGAATCAAAACCAAGCCTCTCGAAATAAATGAGAATGCCGTTTGAAGAATCAGTCGCCAAGTCGTTCGGCGCCACGATTTCTGAATTGGGCAATGTGTTATCAGGGTTTCTGTCGAGAAGTCTAGAGATGGTTGACCATCGCGGTGCGATCAGGAAACCGAGAATTACAAGAATAGCCGACACAGCAATGCGTTCGAACATCGTCCATCGCTTGAATGGCTTCACAACCGCATTCCTCTCGACGAATAACCGCATCTCGAAAATCAAATATTGCCAGCCAGCACGCTCGTCTCGATTTCGAAATAATCTGCCAGTCTCCGAATGATCTTTCGGCTAAATGGCTTTCGGCCGGCCAAAATCTCTGAAATCGTGGATTTGGCAATACTCGTTCTCAGATGCAACTCAACCTGGGTGATTCCTTTGGCTTCCATGAGATGACGCAACATCTCGGCGTCGGACGCAGGCTCAATCAAGCAGTGATCGTCTTCATATGTGGCGACCAGATCGCTCAAGGCATCGACATATATCTCTTCGCCCGCCGATAACGAGCCTTTGGCAAAAAGTCGATCCATGACTGCCTGTGCCTCCTTCAACTCCGACTCCGAGCGAATTGAAATCAACGGATACGCCTGAATCAATTCGAGATAGACGTCTCGAATGTTACCTTTGAACCGTTTTGGCGTTTTCGTTGTCACGGTCGATTCCTTTGCTTTATCAGTTTCAATTGTCCGATCTCTTCTTCCGGGGAGGAGCCGAGAAGCAACCGCAGTCACTTTTCCACTTGCCTTGGTCGTATTCTTTATGACTCATGATCTTGAGAATGAAGACTTTTTGACTCGGAAAGAGAATCCTGGTAATGAGGCGATATTTATTGCCGCCGATATTGAAGACCGCGCAATTACCGACAAGGTCTGCATTGCCATAAGCCGCTTTCACGTCGCCCCAATGCTGCCACGCCACGCTCTTGTTGTTGACATGAGTGTACCAGGCCTTGAGTGGTTGTTCCGAATCGTGGCTGTTGGAACTCTCCCAGAACGCTTTCAGTCGAGATTTCGAGATGACACGCATCCGCTTTCCTAAGTTCAAAAGACTTCGTCATTGATTATAGTTCGCAAAATACGAACTGACAAGACGAATACTTAATGTTGGTACGTCGCAAGGGGTACATCTTACATTTCAGGTCGACGCTGAAATCTCTTTTCCACTCGCCTCCGCTGCACCAGGCCGGGCCGGCAGGCAAAATACGGCGATCAGCAAACCGAGAATCATCACACCCGCGCAGACGGCGAAGCTCAGCACGAAACCGAATTCGTCGGGCGGCATTCCGCCCCAGCCGGGGATTTGTTTTTCGCGGATCGTCTGCGCGATCTCGCCGAAGATGTAGCCGATCGGAGCGGCGGGGGCCATCAGCATCGTCATGAAGGCCATGTTGCGGCGCATGTCGCTCGGCTTCGAGGCGGAGAGCAAGTAATTTGGCCCATACGCCCCCACGAGTTCACCGGCACCGTAAATGCCGAACGCGATGAGATACCACTCGCCGGTCGCGAAAATTGCCCAGAACTGTGCGAGGGTGAAAATGATCCCCGTCGCGAGCAAGCCGGCTTTGGGATGCGTTTTCGTCAGCAGCAATCCATAAAGAAACCCTGCCACCATTTTGAAGCCGAAGCGATAGGTATTCTGAATCCCGGCGTATTTTTGCGGATCGTCCCCCAGGACCAGTTCCGTATACAAATTCATGTTCGAGGGGATCGTATTCCCGGCGTACAGCAACACGATGACGATCGTCGAGAGCAAAAATATTCGCTGCGAGAGAATGTCGCGATAGTCATACATGATGACGAGTGCCGCTCCGAGCATCAGCAGGATGCCAACGTGAATGTCGTATGAAAAAATCGGGATCGTGAGTGGAATTCGCACGCCGCCGATGATCAGGTTCGTCCCCGCCAGGTTGTTCTGCAGTGCCGCCGCGTCATCGCGGAACTGCATCAAGAGCAGTGCGACGAAACCCATGAACAACCCGGCCGACAACGGCAGTACCTTCTTCCAGGGAATCGACAGTTCCTCGACGGACGGCAACGGGACAACGAACCGGGTTGCCAGGACGGCTCCGCAGATCAGCATCGGCGCCGTCAAACCGTACAACGTGACGTAACTCCACGGATGCTCCAACCCGAGAAACTTGTGCCCGAAGAAGTTCCCACCGAGAAAATAGATCTGTCCCAGCGAACCGACCACCGCGAGAAATGGCCCGGCTCCGAACGCGAGACTCAACGCCAGACCCCGCTTCGATTCTTCCGAGCCGCGACCGATGATCTCCCATAGAAAGGCGATCGCCGCCGGCATCGTGATGCCGTTGAACGCGGCCTGAATGATCACCATGTTGATCTGGAGTTTGGTCCAGAATGGCGTTTGCTCCACCAGCCCGGTCGCCGGGATCGCGAGCATAACGGTCATGATCACGGTCATGAGAGCGTTCAAACTATAACAGGCGACCAGATTTCGCTTGAGCTGCGAGACTTTGGGAAAGAGATAAGCCAGCAGCGCAGGGGCGGCGGTCATCCCGAAATATGCGGTCGCCGGCAAGTTGGCTTGCACGGTGGTAGCACCGAGCTTATCGAGGAGCGAAGCCTGCGTGATCCCCACATACGAGATCGGCGCCGAGAGATATTGCAGCCCGGTGCAACCCGCAAACAGAAGCAGATTCCGCCGCTGGTCGGACCAACTCAAAGGGCACGTGTTCATCGCCGGACTTTCAGGAAGTTGCCGTTGAAAAATGAAACTTTCATCAACTCGAAGCGCGAGTTTTGTCGTTGCACTTTCGATTCTTTCACCCTCGCCCGCCTGCGGGAGAGGGCGGCTTGTGTGAATGACTAATGTCTAAGCACGAATGACTAAAGAAATCCGAATGACGAATGACCAAATGCTATGAGGCGCAGCGGCAATGTTGATCGTTTTCTGATTTGGAACATTCGGGCTTCGTCATTCCTTAGTCATTAGGATTTAGTCATTCGTCATTCCAAATGCACCCTCATCCGGCCTGACGGCCACCTTCTCACGGAGGGAGAAGGGAAAACAGCAGCCTACTTCTCCTCTTTACTCACGAATCGCATGATCCCCTGGCCGGTCGGGCTGGCGTGGAGCAGGTAGACTTCGCCTTGCTGATCCTCGCCAAACGATAATGCGGCGACTTTAGGGCTGGGGATCGGCTGATTCGAGATCACGCGTCCCTCATTTGCGTCGTAACACAACGCCCATACGCGCATCGTCACATAGTCGGCGTAGACATAGCAGCCCTGCAGTTCGGGGACTCGCTCGCCGCGATAGATCGATCCGCCGGTGATCGATTTGCCGACGTCGTGGCGGTACTCCCAGATCGGCTCAATCAGATCCTCGCGGACGCCGACTCCCTTGTCGCCGAACGGGTGCAGCGATTCGCGAATGTTCCAACCGTAGTTACCGCCCGCCTGGAGCAGAATGATCTCTTCGTAGAGGTTTTGTCCGACCTCCCCTGCCCAGAGTTGTCCCGTTTCGCGATCGAAGGCCATCCGCCAGATGTTTCGCAAACCATACGCCCATATTTCAGGGAGGGCATCGGGAGCATCGACGAACGGATTGTCTTCGGGAATGCCGTAATTCTTGCCGTCGGATTTTTTATCGACGTCGATCCGCAGCACTTTGCCGAGCAGCGTGCCGAGTTTCTGGCCGTTGCCGTGCGGATCGTTCGCCGCGCCGCCGTCGCCATGCGTGACATACAGATAACCGTCGGGACCGAAAGCGACCGTTCCGCCGTCGTGATTCCAGAACGGACGTTTGAACCGCAGCAGTTCTTCTTCAAACTCAGCGTCGGCCTTGTTCGGATCATCCTTCGAGACGCGAAACCGCGAGACGACGTTTTCCATCTCCGCTTTGACGTCGGTGTAAAAGACGAAGAATTCGCCGTTATCCGCGTAGTTGGGATGAAAGGCGAGACCGAGCAAGCCTTCTTCGTTGGCCTTGTCGAGATAGCGGACCTTCGCGCTGATATCCAGAAAGATTTTCGTTTCCGTCACGGCGTCATCGTTTTCGAAGACGTGAATGATTCCCTGCTGTTGCGGCACAAAAATGCGATTCGAACCATCGCCGGAATGAGTCAGCAGAATCGGCCGCAGCGGATTGACGATCCCGCTCTCGCTGCCGTCATCCCAGCCGGTGAATTTCAGATTCGGGAAAGCGACCTCCAACTCGACCGGCAGCGGAGTCTCATCGACCTCCCAGCCGGGGATCGTCGTCGGGATCGAAACCAGCGTCCCCGATTTCATATCGGGAACGATGACCGCACGGCCATCGGCGGAAAGGCAACAATCGGCGGCTGATGCCAGTCCCTCAGCGATGAGAATCGGTTCCGTTTCAGGACGCGGTATGCCGAACACCTGGCCGGTTCTCACGAGCGATACGAAGAATCGGCCGTACTGATCCCACACGAGTCCGTCGGCGCCTGGTAGCCCCGAAGCGATTTTTTCAGCCGAGCGGTCGGCGAGTTTGACGCGATAGAGAACTCCCTGGCCCATGTCCGCGAGAATGAAATGCGATTCGCCGTCGAATACGACGCCGTTGGGAGTGTGCAATTCAGAGATCGTTTCGCCGTTCGCGACGGTGTCAATCTTGTTCGTCTTGAGATCGATGCGATAGACCGCGCCCCCTTTGCCCTGCCGGTCGCCCGAATCGGTGACGAGCATCACCTCATATTTTTCTTCGACGGCGATGTCGTTGAGAAACATCGGCATCGCGGGAAAAGCCTCCGCCGCCGCGAAGACGCTCGTCTTCCCCTCGACATCGATTTTCACGATCTTCGTTTTGTCGGTGACGTACAGGGCGTCCTTGTAGAACGTGAGTCCTTTGGGGTCATCGAGGCCGGTCGCAAAGGGCTTGGCCTGACCATTCTCGATGAGCGTCACCTTGCCGTCGCCGTCTTTGTTGCGTTCGCCGATTTCGGAGACGAACAGCCGACCGGAGAGGTCGTAGCAAACCGACTCGGGATTGGTTAAGCCAGTCACAAACGGTTGCGGAACATCAGCAGCGAACGCGGTTGCAACCAGCGACCACGTCAACGCGACGGCGGAAATGACAGTTTTCATCGTGGCTCCTTCAGCGGGATATCTCGGATGCTTCGTGTGAATTGTCGAGCGAATTTCAGAATGATGCACCGCGAACGAGTTTACAGAATTTGAGGACGAATGTCGTTGATGACCGCTGGAATTCGCGTGAGCGGAGAAAAAATTGCGAGACGCGTGATGCGTATAGAAGCGAGTGAGAGTGGGGGAGGAGTGTCCCTGACGGCGTTCCGTCAGGGTGGCATGGCCTGCAGCTTTGGGCAGCCATGTTCTTCAATTCTCGCCCGGTCGTCTCATGTCTGCCCGCAAAAAATCGCCTAGATTGTCCCAAATGAGCTGTTCTTCGCCAAGCTGTCATGACCATGAAATGTTGGCGATGTCCGCCCTGATGTGTGGTGCGAACCGGCGACTGCGTTCTGATTATTTGAGCTGATCCTCTGCCGTTCGTTGAATCGCCTCCTCCTTATCGCACCAAAAGAAAAATGCAATCACCGCAATCTGCGGCCCCCAAAATGTGGCGAACAGGATGAGAATGAAAAAGCCATCGGCACCAAATTGATAGGCCATCGTGCCCAGTAAGATTGCAAAAAACGCGACGGGGATTGCAAACCACAATACCTGCGCTGTTCCGTTGAGACGACGGCCAAGCAATGAACCGACCAGCAGCCGCCACAGAGTCGGCACAAATAGGCAGGCAACGAATGCGACGTCAAACATGGGAACACACTGAAGTATTTTCAATTTCTGTCAATCGACGCGCGGTTGGCGCGCTCCGCTGCGGAAACCCTTCGCGTCGCGGCTAACTGCCCGTTGAAAAAGTGTGCCACTGCTGGCTTGCCCAGCAGTGATGATAATAATCGATGGAAAAAGACCGGGTGGATAAACCACCCGGCTCATGGTCCTCCATCACACCACCCCTCCACCACTCGTTCACTCTACCCCTCTCAATTCCCGGCTGCAACTTGTCCTTCAATCCCCCCTCCGGTAAAGTAGATACTGGTTCGTAACAATTCCGCATACCCTGTCTCATCCGAGAGATGCGTTCATGAAACTTCCTAGAATTTGCAGCGTGATTCTGGCGGTTATCGGTCTGCAATGTGTTGCCGGGGGGACATCGTTCGCCGGCGACTGGTCGCAATGGCTCGGGCCGTCGCGGAATGGCGTCTCGGCGGAAGTCATCGCCCCGTGGACTGAACAACCTCCCGTCATCTGGCGGCACAAGGCCGGCAATGGTTACTGCTCGCCGGTGATCGCCGACGGCATCGTTTACATTCACGCCGCCGTCGCCGGCAAGGAAGAAGAAAACATACTCGCCATCGATCTGATAACCGGCGCGCGGGTCTGGTCTGAGAGTTATCCGCGCACGGCGTACCGCAGCGAACTCGGCGTCGGGCCGCGGGCGACTCCCGCCGTCGTTAACGGGCGAATCTTCACGTTCGGCATCACCGGCGAATTGAGCAGCCACGATGCGAAAACCGGCGAACGGTATTGGCAGGTCAATCCGTATACCGAGTTGAATGCGTCGCTCCCCGGGTTTGGCGTGTGCAGTTCGCCGCTCGTCGTCGAGGGGAGCGTCATCGTCCCCGTGGGAGGGACGGGGAACGGAATTCTCGCGTACTCCGCCGAGACAGGTAAACTTCTCTGGAGCGGCCTCGATGAACCGGCGGCGGTCGCCTCGCCGATCGTTCGCATCCGTGAAACCGAAGAGGGAGAGCGAATTGAAGTCATCGTGCAGACGACGCTGCGGCTGGTAGGGCTTCATCCGAAAACCGGCGAAATCTACTGGGAACATCCGCTCGTGTTTCAACCGTCGGGGGTCTCTCCCACGCCGTTGGCTCTCGGCGATTTGCTCGTCTGTTCGACGCAGGATACGGGAACGCTGACCGTCAAGCTGCCGGGGAAAGAGGCCGCGAGCCCCGAGCAGAAATGGTGGAACCAGGAGTGGTCGAGCTATTTTTCGACCGGCACGATCGGAGCCGATGGGAGGGCCTATCTGGTGACCAACGCCGTGATGCCATTGCCTCGTGCGGATATCCGTTGCCTCAACGCCGAGACGGGTGAAGAACAATGGCTGAAAAAGGGCGTCGGCTATTTTCACGTGGGGCTGATCTCCGCCGGCGACGGGAAACTGCTGCTGCTCGATGACGGCGGGACATTGATTCTCGCCGAGCCGACCGAGACCGAACTCAAGGAACTCTCGCGAGCCAAAGTCTGCGGCGGAACCTTCATGAACCCGACGTTATCGGAAGGCCGCGTTGTCGTCCGCGACAACAAGGAAGTGATCTGTTATGACCTGAACCAAGTGAAGTGAAACCAAATTTCAGTCTCACACAAAGTCACGAAGACACAAAGAAGGCCAAGACCATTACGAGTAATGACAAATGGGATTGGACGTCTGCAACTCAATGAGAATTTGAAAATAATCCGTTTGCTGACCGGACTATGAAAATCAAATCCAAGAATCAAGCAGTTTCTTACTTCGTGCCTTTGTGACTTTGTGTGAGACATTTTTTTCGAACAAATTGGCCTAACTCCCGGGGAACTATCGGCATGTCGAGTTGGATATTCGCGGGGCAACTGATTCTGACGGCGCTCGGCAATGACGTGTCGACCGCTCAGGATGTCGCCGGCAACATCGATCGGCGTTTGTCGGAGCGCTGGCAGGCGAATGCCGTCGTCGCCGCGCCGCTCGCTGATGATGCGGAGTTTCTCCGCCGGGTATCGCTCGATTTGATCGGGCGGATACCAACATCGCAGGAAGTCCGCTCGTTTCTGCACGATGCCGATCCCGAAAAACGTGCTCGCATCATCGATCGCCTGCTTGCCGACCCGCAGCACGCCGAGCATTTCGCGCGAGTCTGGCGGGCGCTGCTGCTCCCTGAAGCGAACAGCGATCGGCAGATTCAGTATTTTCAACCGGGGTTGGAAGCGTGGCTGCGGAACTGCCGGCAAGAACAACTGGGGTTCGACGAAATCGTCCGCCGGTTGCTGACGGTCCCGATCGCGGGGACCGAGACGTCGCCGCAGCTCGTCCTCAAGGATTTGCGGGGGCCAAACCCGATCGCGTTCATCGCCTCGAAAGAAGCGGACCCGGCCAAACTCGCCGCGAGCACGACGCGGTTATTCCTCGGAGTACGACTGGAATGCGCGCAATGCCACGATCATCCATTCGACTCGTGGACTCAGCATCAATTCTGGAATCAGGCCGCATTTTTCGCGGGGATCGAACGCCGCGGCAAGGGGCCGTTTGCTCCGGTGCTGGAAGTCGCCGATCGCCGCACGATCGCGGTGATGGACAAGCCGACGACAGTTCCCGCGTTGTACCTGGATGGTTCGACTCCCACGTTTGCCGAGAATGACCTTGCGCGGAAGTCGCTCGCCGAATGGATCACGTCGCCGGAGAATCCGTACTTCGCCACGGCGATCGTCAATCGCATCTGGGGCGAACTGATGGGGCGCGGGATCGTCGAGCCGGTCGATGATTTTCACGCGGGGAATCCGCCGAGCCATCCGGAACTCCTCGCAGAACTCGCCGGCGCATTCAAAGGCTCGCATTACGATCTCTTGTTTTTGTATCGGTCGATTTGCCTGAGCGAAGCGTATCAGCGCACGAGTCATCAAACAGATGAGTCGCAGCGGGAGAATTTTTTGTTCGCCCGAAAAATCGTTAAACCGATGTCGGGAGAACAGTTTTTCGACTCTCTCGTGCTGGCCATCAGCTACCCGTACATCGATCACTCCAAACAGAATGCGCGTCCTTACGACCCGGAAAAAGATGGCGTCCGGCGAAAGTTTCTCGATCTCTTTTCGACGCTCGAACAGAGCGGCGATCCCGAAACGTCGGTCTTGCAAGCGTTAACGCTGATGAACGGCGAGTTGATCAATGAAGCCGTCGGCACCGAATCGGGACGCGTGCTTCAGGAATTATCAAACGATTCCGCTCAAACAACGGCGCAACGAATCGATGAATTATATCTGAGGACGTTCAGTCGCAATCCGACGGACGACGAGCAACTCAAATTAATCGCATACATCGAAAAAAGCGGAACGGCGGAGCATTCACAACGACTGGGCGACATCTTCTGGATGCTGCTCAACTCGGCGGAGTTCCGCTGGAATCACTAGCAGGCGACTACAAATTCGGGTGGCACTGGCGGCTTGCCCGCCAGTGGATTGTAACGTCAATGTATTATGGGCGCAGCGGAGCTGCGAAGACTTGCGTTCCCAAGCGGAGCTTGGGAACGAGGGGAAAACATCGAGGAAACATGAAAATGACGACCCCACTTGCGGCATACACGTCGTTGAAAAATTCGGGTTTGAAGATCGCAGCCGATGGAACTCGCGTAGCGCTCACTCGCCGCGGGTTACTCGCCGGGACGGCGCTGACCTTCGGCAGCAGCGCGCTGTCGAACTGGATGCAATCACTTGCGCAAGCGTCGGATCAGGCCGACGGTTCGGCGACGAAACCGAAGCGGTCGTGTTTGCTGCTCTGGATGAACGGTGGTCCGACGCAGACCGACACATTCGACATGAAACCGGGACATGCCCACGGCGGGCCTTTCCAGCCGATCGCCACGAGCGCGCCGGGGATTTCGATTTCAGAACATCTCCCTGAAACGGCGAAGTGGATGCACCGCCTGTCGATCGTTCGCTCGATGAGCACCCGCGAAGGAGACCACGGCCGGGCGCGGGATCATTTGCGGTCGGGGTATCTCCCGCAGGGGCCGATCAAGTTTCCGGTTCTCGGCTCGCTTGTCTCGCATGAATGCGGCTCGGCGACGACCGACCTGCCTCATTACGTCAGCATTCTGCCGCGGGGAATTTTCCGGTCGGGAATTCCTCCCGCCGGTTTTCTCGGGACCGAACACGGCCCGCTGCTGGTCGGCAACGATCTCGGTTCGGAGACCGGCGAGCGAAAACTCCGCGTCGATAATCTGGCCCTCGCCAAGGGAGTCGGCGAAGAGCAGGCGCGATCGCGATGGGAATTGCTCAAGGAGATGGAACGCGAATTTCTCGATCGCCGGCCGGGACTCGCGGCGGACGGGTATCGCAGCGCCTACGATCGCAGTTTGAAGTTGATGTCTCCCGATGCCGCAATGACGTTCGATCTCGAACGCGAACCGGCGGAGGTGCGCGACGCCTACGGGACGACGCCGTTCGGTCAGGGATGCCTGCTCGCCCGGCGTTTGCTGGAAAAAGGCGTCCCCTTCGTTGAGGTGACTCTCGGCGGGTGGGATACGCACAACGACAATTTCACTTCGGTCGAGGCGCTGTGCGACAATCTCGATCGCGCGTGGGCCGCGCTGCTCGGCGACCTGGAAGAACGGGGCCTGCTCGATTCGACGCTTATCGTCTGGATGGGGGAATTCGGCCGCACGCCGGTGATCAATCCGCAGTTGGGGCGCGATCATTATCCCAAAGCGTGGTCGGCGGTCCTCGGCGGAGGCGGGATCAAAGGGGGGCAGGTCATCGGCAGTTCGAGCGACGACGGACTCGAAGTGACCGATCACCCGGTCGGCGTTCCCGATCTTCTGGCGACGATCTGCCTCGCACTGGGACTCGACCCCAACAAGCAGAATATCTCGAACGTCGCCCGCCCGATCCGCCTCGTCGACCCCGCCGCGAAGCCGGTGAAAGAGTTGCTGGGTTGATGCGAGTACGAATGTAGCGGCCGTCGAGGAAAAGGTAGCAATCACAACACATTAGCGCGGCCACCGCCGCAAATGAACGTGTATCGTTGGTCGTCCGTGAGTAACGGAGATGTGTTGATGGCATTGTCGGTACTGAGACGCACGAGATGAGCAAGTGCGGAGATTAATACTCCAATGAGATAAACGATTGACGCTGAGCCAAATGCATGGACCCAAAACATCAGCTCGTAGTACGGTCCCCTTGAAGAGAGTACGTCGATCAATATGACCACGGAAAACAATTTTACAATCACGGCGACCAGCAATAATCGTCCGACCAGCCGATATGATTTCAAATATCGCTGTTCAAGTTCGAGTCCGACGTCGTAAGGCATGATGTACTCCTTTAAGCAAGCGATATCAGCATTGAAATGAGTTCATGCCGATACGCTACCGAACCTTGAAATGTCGTAGTTCATCGTATCGCTACAGTCATCAGGATTCAATCCGCGATAAGTCGTTTGGACCCCTTTGAAGCTTCCGCTTCGTCAATTGTTTCCTCGACGTCATTCGCGCCAAGGACCACTTCATCCATGAACTTCGACCCTGCGGTGTGTGCTCGACTCAAGAATGTCCACACGTATGCCGTCACGCCGTTTCGCCGCGATAATCTTCGGGAGATCGACGTCGCGGCTTTCGAAAAGAATCTCGAGTTCCTGATTCAGCACGGCGTGCAGGTGATCGCCATCGGGGGCGGGACGGGGGAGATCGAAACGCTTGAGCCCCAGGAACTCGAATTGCTGGCGAAGACGGCGCTCGACGTCTCCGGCGGCCGGGCACTGATCATCGCCTGTCTGCCGGGGAATTTCCGCGAGGCGAGCGATCTGGCGCCGCGCTATGAACGAATGGGGATCGAACTCGTGCTGGGGATGCCGCCGCTCATCCGCGGGAAAATCCCGGCGGACCTGCGCGGAGTCGTGACGTACTTCCGCGAGATCGCCAAAGCGACGTCGCTGCCGCTGATGCCGTACAACACGCAAGGTTGGCCGGCGGAACTCTTCGTCGACCTCGCCGGGATCGAATCGATCATCGGCATCAAGGATCCTTGTCTCGTGCCGCAGGAATTTTTCCGGGCGATCCAGATGCTCGGCTCGCGGTTCGTGTGGGTCGGGAACAAAAAGCACGATCCCGGCGTCGCTCATCTCCGCTATCAGATGGGGATGGAAGGCTTCACGTCGGGACAGAGTAATTTCTGGCCCGAGCCGGAACTTCAGCTTCACGCCGCCGCACTCAAACAGGACTGGCCCGCGATGATCGAAATCCAGCGCCGCATTGCCCCGCTCGAACGCTTGCGAATGGCCCACGACGACGCGGCGATGGTCAAAGCCGCAATGGACCTCGTCGGCCTCCACGGCGGCCCCAGCCGCCCGCCAAGGCTGGACGTCCCGGAATCAGGCCGAGCGACGATTCGGGAGACGCTGCAACAACTCGGAGTGTTATCTTAACAGGACTTGTTGCCAGTCTCTACAATTCATTTTCATCGTTTAACACCTGGGAAAAAAGAATTCCCATCATGATACCCCCGAATATTCCAATCAGGGATCCCATCATGAACGACCTCAACATATACAGTCCACATGCACCCGGCGAATCAGGCGTGACTGCTGCGGCGACGACTGGCCCGACGAAAAAGCCGACGAAACTGAGCGTAATCGGACTCGCCATAACTCTAATCAACATGATGTGTCCCCGCAAACAAGTGGAGCGCACCGATAGTTCCCATTGTTGGTTCTCATCTATTAAGAACCAATGGTTTGCCCGTTTATTCCTGCATGCAAACAAAAGAAGCAATATTCACGACACCTCATCCAGCACCGCTTCCTCAACGAAGATCGGCAGGTGCGGCGTGTAATGGACCGCGAGCGCAATCGCGTCGCTGGGGCGGCTGTCGAGTTCGATGATCTCGCCATCCTTCTCGATGCGGATCACGGCGTAATACGTGTGTTCGCTGAGGTTGTTGATCACGACGTCCTGAATCGTGCCGCCAAGTTTTTCGATGGAGTTTTTCAAGAGGTCGTGCGTCAACGGGCGAAACGGGATCTCCCCTTTGACCCGACGATCGATGCTCGTGGCTTCGAAGATGCCGATCAGGATCGGAAATGTGCGCGAGCCACCGACTTCGCGGAGATAAATCATCTGCTGCTCGCCAAGTTCGCTGATGATGATTCGCACGAGTTCCATTTTAACTGCCACGGCGAGACTCCCCATTGCCCGACTGATCGAACTGACTTGAAATCAAATGCGACGATGCAAATTATATGTTTCGGTTGACCAAAGGGAAACGGTACGTCGGAAATGACGAATGACGAAAGAATGACGAAGCACGAATGACCAAATCAAAAATCAGGTCACATCGATGGGTGGCACTGCTGGCTTGCCCAGCAGTGAAGTCGTTACCCCATCTTAAAAACACCGGGTGGATAAACCACCCGGCTCATGAATTTCAGCATTTTATCATTTTTCAACGGGCCGCTAATCAGCGGTCAGCTGCTGAATGATCTCTTCGACGCTTTGCAGTTGTTTTTTCAGGCCGTCGAGGGTTTCGCGGACGCTCTGGACCACGTCGGGGGGGGCGCGGTCGACGAAGCTGGAGTTCGTCAGTTTCTTTTCGTGGCCGACGATGAACCCTTCGAGTTTTTTCTTCTCTTTCTGCTGGCGTTCGAGTTCGACGTTGCGGTCGATGATCCCTTCGAGCGGGATGAATCCATCCGCATCGGTGACGGAAAAATTCGCCGACCCCGCCGGCCGCGTCACATCGGCTCCCGCCGCTTCCAGCATCGTGCGGGCCAGATTGTCGAACTGGCCGGCGACTCCCGTCAAATCAGCGGCGACATCTTCGGGACAGCGAACCCTCAATCTCAACGGCGTCGATGAGGCAATGCCGTACATCGCGCGGATGTTCCGCACGGCGACGATCGTTTCCTGCAATCGCGCAAAACGATTTTCGAGCGGGCGATCCTGCCACGTCATCGGCAGCGTCGGCCAAGGGGCGATCATGACGCTCTCGGCGGCGGGTTGAGCGTGCGGAAGTCCGCGACTGGAAGCCGCTTCGTTCAGCTTCTGCCACAGTTCCTCGGCGATGAACGGCGTGAATGGTTGCAGCAGGCGGACGAGGGCATCAAGCACGCCGACGACGACCCGCTGCACGGCGGGTTTCTTGTCGGGATCGCGCAATCGAGGCTTGATCATCTCGATGTACCAGTCGCAGAATTCGTTCCACGTGAAGTCTCTAAGGATGCGCGTCGCCCCGTCGAATTGATAGCGATCGAGCATCGCCGTCAGTTCGGTCGACAGCGTTGAGAGGCGGCTGAGAATCCAGCGGTCTTCGAGCGCGAGATCACCGACCTCGATGTCTCCCGGCGTGTAGCCTTCGAGATTCATCATCACGAAACGCGTGGCGTTCCACAGCTTGTTGCAGAAGTTCCGCCCGTATTCGAAGCGATCGCTGACGACGCGGGCGACCGGTTCTTGCGGATCGGGATCGAACCACGGACTCGAATACTGCGATGCTTTCTTGCACCCCGGACATTTGACGCGCGGCTTTTCTCCACCAGCGGGAATCGCCTTCTGATGTTCGAGCGTCTGCGGAATCACGACGCCGCAGTGCGGGCATTCGTAACCCATCGGGAGACGGACATCCTGCGTTTCGCCGGCGATCGAAGCGATCGTAAAACGGACGGCGTCGGTCCCGTACTTGTCGATGAGGTCCATCGGGTCGACGCCGTTCCCTTTCGATTTGGACATCGTCTGCCCGAACCCGTCGAGAATCTTCGGATGAATGCAGACGTGATGAAACGGGACATCGCCGAGATTGTAAAGTCCCGTCAAGACCATGCGTGCGACCCACAACGTGATGATATCGCGGCTGGTGACGAGCACGTTCCCCGGATAGAAATATTTCAACACCGCGTTTTCTGTGCCGGCGGATGGTTCCGTCGAAGAGGGTGAAGCGGTCTGCATCATCGGTGGATTGTGCTTTTCATCAGGCCAGCCGAGCGTCGCATGTGGCCAGAGCGCAGAACTGAACCATGTATCGAGAACGTCTTCGTCCTGACGAAGCTGATGCTGCGCGCCGAGTGCGTCCGTGGCGAGATCAGTTTCGCTGCAGATCAGCCAGCAGCGCTCTTCGGCATCGCGAGTCCAGGTGATGTCGTCGCGACCGCCGAATGCGGCTTTGAGATCGGCGTCGGAGCAGGTCTCGCAATACCAGATTGGGATGCGATGTCCCCACCAGAGTTGTCGGCTGATGCACCAGTCCCGCTTCTCGCCGAGCCAGTCGAGATACGAACTCGCATAGCGATTGGGGAAGAACCGCACGCGGCCATCCTTGACGGCGTCGATCGCCTTCTGAGCCAGGTCGGCCATCTGCACGAACCATTGATCGGACAAGTACGGCTCGATCGGCGTCTTCGAACGGTCGCTGTGCGCCATTTCAATCTTGCGGTCTTCGACTTTGATGAAGTAGCCGAGGCTCTCCATATCGGCGACGACTCGTTTGCGGACATCGTAGCGGTCGAGACCGGCGTATTTCCCCGCGTTGTCGTTGAGCGTTCCGTTTGCATTGAGAATGTTAATCATCGGGAGATTGTTGCGCAGACCGCAGGCGTAGTCGTTCGGGTCGTGCGCCGGAGTGACCTTCACCGCACCGGTGCCGAGTTCCTTTTTCGCGAGCAGAGCGTCGGCGATGATCGGGATTTCGCGGTCGTTGACCGGAATGCGGACCTTCTTGCCGATGAGGTGCTGATACCGCTCATCGGAAGGGTGTACGCAAACGGCGGAGTCGCCGAGCATCGTTTCGGGCCGCGTCGTCGAAAAGGCGATTCGTTCATTTGTGCCGACGACCGGATATTCGAACGTCCAGAAATGACCGTCGACTTCCTCGTGAAAGACTTCATCGTCGGCGACGGCGGTCTGCAAGAACGTATCCCAGTTGACGAGACGTTTGCCACGGTAGATCAGGCCGTCGCGAAACATCTTGAAGAACGTGCGGCGGACGGCGCGGGAACAGACGTCATCGAGCGTGAATCGCGTTCTTCGCCAGTCGCACGAAGAGCCGAGTTGCTTGAGCTGGTTGAGAATGCGGCTTTCGTAGGCATCCTTCCATTTCCAGATGCGGTTGACGAGCGCTTCGCGGCCGATGTCGTGTCGGGTGAGTCCTTCTTCCTCGAGCATCCGCCGTTCGACGACCGCCTGCGTAGCGATCCCGGCGTGATCGGTCCCAGGCATCCATAACGCTTCGTAGCCCTGCATCCGCCGGTAGCGGGTGATGAGATCCTGAATCGTGCCGTTGAGCGCGTGCCCCATGTGCAGCGCCCCGGTGACATTGGGGAGCGGGATCATGATGGTGTGCGGTTTTTTGGCGGGGTCGGGATCAGCGTCGAAGTAGCCCCGCGATTCCCACATGGGGAGGCAGCGGGCCTGGATCTCTTTGGGTTCGTATTGCTTCGAAAGTTCGGTCGGCATGTCGGTTCTATCCCTGAACGAGTCGTCGAATTCGACGGTGGATTTGATGGACGATTGATGATGGAACGGCGACGGATGGAAGTTCCGCTCCCACGAAACGCGGCCGCGGTCCGGTTGGAGAAGAATGTATATGAAGCGCGGCCCGGTGTCCAATCACAGGCAAGTTTCGGGGAATGAATGGGCAATTCAGAGAATCTCACACGAAGACACGAAGTCACAAAGGCTAAATCGAATTCGAGAATTTGTTTCGTTTTTATTTTCTTCGTGGCTTTGTGTCTTTGTGTGAGCCGATTCTTTTTCATTCGAATTGAATGTCACGTCACTTCGCTGCGGAAACCGCTTGCCCGGTTCCGTTCTCGATGCGATCGAGTGCCGCGCCTTCATCCTTGTAGAGCTTGTATTCGACGCTGTCGACGAGTGCCAGCCAGCTCGCTTCGATGATGTTGTCGCTCACGCCGACCGTGCTCCAGACGTCGTCGGCATCGCGGCTTTCGATGACGACGCGCACGCGGGCCGCGGTCCCTTGGCTCGAATTGACGACGCGGACTTTGTAATCGACGAGGTGCATCTGTTCGAGCGCCGGATAGCTCGACGAGAGCGCCTTTCGCAAGGCCCGGTCCAGAGCATTCACGGGGCCGTCTCCTTCAGCGACGACGTGCTCGGTGTGATTGTTCACGCACAATTTGACCGTGGCTTCGGTTTGCGGCGATGCGGCCGCTTCGGTCTCAACGTTGACGCGGTAATGGATGCGTTCGAATTTCGGCTGATACGTGCCGGCCATTTTGCGCACGAGCAGATCGAACGACGCCTCTGCCGCTTCAAACTCGTAGCCAGCGTTTTCGAGATTCTGGACTTCTTCGAGAATTTTCGTCATCAGATTCTGGTCGTTGTGGAGCTGATATTTCGTCGTCTTGGCGACGATGTTCGAACGTCCCGACAGCTCGCTCACGAGCACGCGGCGGACGTTCCCCACCACTTCGGGGTTGATGTGTTCGTAACTGTGGCTGATGCGATTGACCGCATGGACGTGCATCCCCCCTTTGTGAGCGAACGCACTCGTGCCGACGAACGGCTGTCCCGATCGAAAATTCATATTCGCAATTTCATAGACGTATCGCGAGAGTTCGGTGAGACGGGCAATTCCTTCCGGACGGAGAACCTCGTATCCCGATTTCTTGAGCGCCAGGTTCGCCGCCACGCTGATCAAGTCGGCGTTGCCGCAGCGTTCGCCGATACCGTTAATCGTTCCCTGCACCTGCAGCGCGCCGTTGTCGACCGCCGCCAGCGAGTTGGCGACTGCCAGTTCGCAGTCGTTGTGGCAATGAATGCCAAGCGGAATCGTCAGCACCTGCTCGGCGGCTTTAAGCCCTTCGACGATGGTTTCAGGCAAACTCCCGCCGTTGGTATCGCAGAGGATGACCATATCCGCCCCGGCATCCTGCGCGGCACGAATCGTCCGCAGCGCGTATTCGGGGTTGGCGCGATAGCCGTCGAAGAAATGCTCGGCGTCGTAGAAGACTTCTTTACCCTGCGATTTGAGGAATGAGAGAGAATCGTCGATCATCGCCAGATTTTCGTCGAGGTCAACGCGCAAAATCTCGATCACGTGCAGATCCCAAGTCTTCCCGACGATGGTGATCGTGGGGGCACGCGAATCGATCAGAGCTTGCATGCCGATGTCATCTTTCGCGGCGACCCCTTTGCGTCGCGTCATGCCGAAGGCAACGATTTTGGCATGCTTGAGGTTGAGTTCTGCCGCCTTGAGGAAGTATTCGGAGTCCTTGGGGTTCGAGAGTGGGTATCCACCTTCGATGTAATCGAACCGCAGGTCATCGAGTTTCTTCGTGATCTGCAGTTTGTCCTGCAGCGAGAAACTGATCCCTTCCCCCTGACTGCCGTCGCGGAGCGTGGTGTCGTAAAGCTGGATGCGTGTCATGGGATCATCTTTCGTGAATCGTTATGGACTACTCCCCAAACTCCTGCTTGGGAAGTAGTCCGCCAGTGCCACTCGACGTCCGCGACATATTAGTAGTAATCATGAGCCGCAAAAAACACAAAACCGCGCAAAATAAAACCAGAAAAAATTTCCGTCCCTTGTTTTTGTGTCCTTTCGCGTTTTTTTGTGGCGATTGTCTTCTATTCCATAAATCTCCACTGGCGGGCAAGCCGCCAGTGCCACCCCGTCGCTTTGATATTAACGAAAAAACCCCCAGGCCGGGCGACCTGAGGGTGATCTTGATTCTTGCGGAACCGGTCCTCACAGTCGCTCGATGTCCTCGATAATAATGCCCACAATACCGCTTCGGGGAATGATCGCAAAGACGATTCCCAACGAGGTTCCTTTCCGGAGCATGGCGGCTGAGGTGGACATCGATCGACCTTGATTCATCGAATTATGGGACATTGTGAGTCCCAAGGGACTATGCGGACAAAATACTGATACTCGATCATAGGGTACAACCGAGGGACTGTCAATCAGGATGTCTTCGAGAATTCCTCCCTCGCCCGCTTGTGAGAGAGGGTGGAAATTCAGACTCGAAAATCAACCCACAGGTTCGCCCTGCTTCAGTTCGTCCCATTGTTCGAGCGTGTACAGAACTTCCCGGGCTTGCGAGCCGTTGTAGTCGCCGACGATGCCGTCTTCGGCCATGTAGTCGATGAGGCGAGCGGCTCGTCCGTAACCGATGCCGAGTGCCCGTTGCAGGAGGGAGACGCTTCCTCGTCCTTCGCGGATGACGACTTCGATCGCCTGTTCGTAGACTTCATCGCGCTGACGGAGCGCATCGATCCCGGAGGCTCCTCCCGCGCGCAGTGTCCCGACTTGAGCGAGTTCGCTGCTGTATTGCGGCTGGTAATCGGAGTAGCAATCGATCACCGCATTGATTTCATCGTCGCTGACGTACGTTCCCTGGGCACGGGTCAGTTGACTGGTTCCCGGTGCGAGGTACAGCATGTCGCCGTTGCCGAGCAATCGATCGGCTCCCATTTCATCGAGCACGACGCGGCTGTCGGTTCGGCTGGCGACCTGGAACGAAATTCTCGCGGGGAGATTCGATTTGATCAAACCGGTAATCACGTCGACGGTCGGTTTTTGAGTCGCCAGTACGAGGTGAATGCCGACCGCTCGCGATTTCTGCGCCAGCCGAATGATGTGCCCTTCGACGTCTTTTCCCGACGTCATCATCATGTCGGCCATTTCGTCGGCGATGATGACGATGTACGGCATGTGATCGGGAATCCGTTCGGCTTCTTCATCGTCGGGAGAGATCTCCAACTTCTTCAGTATCGCCGCGCGGCCGAGTTTGTTGTAACCGTCGAGATGCCGGACCCCCGAACGGGCCAGCAGGTCGTAGCGCTCTTCCATCTTGTCGACGGCCCACGCGAGGACGGCTTCGGCTTTTTTCATATCGGTGATCACGGGGTGCATGAGATGCGGAATCCGCTTGTACGGGCTGAGTTCGACCATTTTGGGATCGATCATCAGCATCCGCACGTCGTCGGGAGTCCGCGTCATCAGCATCGACAAGATCAACGTATTGAGGCAGACGCTCTTGCCCGTTCCGGTCCGGCCGGCGATCAACAGGTGCGGCATTTTCGCGAGATCGACGACGAGCGGACGGCCGCTGACGTCTTTCCCGAGGAAGACGGGGATGCGCATTTTGTCGATCGACTGCGGACACGATTCGATCAACTCTTTCAAGCGGACCATGACCTGAGTGTCGTTGGGAACTTCGACGCCCACCGTATTTTTTCCGGGGATCGGCGAGACCACTCGCACCGACGGCACGCGCAGCGCGATCGCCAGATCGTCCGCCAGAGCCGTCACCTTCGAAACCCGCAAACCGGCTTCGAGTTCGAGCTCGAACAGCGTAATCACGGGGCCGGTGTCGATTTCTTTGACGCGCACATTCAGGCCGAATTCCTGAAATGTTTTTTCCAGAGTCGCCGCCGCGAGCTGAGCCTTCTGCGAGAGCAATTCGAACGGAAACTCCTCAGCCTCTTCCAGAATATCCAATGAAGGGAGTTCGTATTCGCAATCGGGATTGTCGCTGCTTCCCGCTTCGAGTCGCGCTTTGATTTCGTCGCGGCCTGAAGGTACGGAGGCCGGCGGATTGACGCGGATCGGCTTCGATTTCTCCGCCGCCGGTATCAACAACGGCAAAGGAACATCTTCTTCGTCGTCATCGAATGTAGGCAACTCGTCGTCGATATCATCATCGTCTTCATCGCCGACGAGGGGGATCGTGGGGAGTTCGGGTTCTTCCGGCTCGTCGAATTCGACGTCGGAGGTTACAACTGGAACTCTGATATTCGAAGCGTTCTCGGCCATCATTTGGCTGAGCAGGTCGGGTTCTTGTTCGGGTTTGGCGGGTGCCGTTTTCGATTTCGGTTTGTCGGTCTGCTTGCCGAAGGCCAGATAACCGACGAGCCAGAACGGAGCGGTCGCGCACCACCAGCTCCCTTTCCACAACGGCGAGTCGGCGGTCAACAGGAAGCCGGCTCCCATGATGGTGGCGAGGAGAATCATCATCCCCATTGTGGAGAACTGCTGCTGGAGCAGCATTTTTCCGCCCACTCCCACATAGCCGCCACTGCCGATCAAGAGGCTGTTTCCCCAATCGGGGATCAGCAGTTGAAAGACGACGCATGCGGCGGAGATCGACAAGCACCAGCCGATCGCTTCCCAGACCGGTCCCATGTTTTCGTAGCGGGAAAAAAGATGAACGGAAAGAAAAAGCATTCCCACGAGAAAAACGTAAGAGCCGAGTCCGAACGTGAAACGGAGGGCATGTGCGATCTGAGCGCCGGGCTGACCGCAGAGATTCTGAGCGGAGACATTTTGCGGCGCGACGAGCGTGGACGGAGGATCGGCGGGGTCGTAGCTGAACAGACTCAAGGCTACGAATACGAAGGCCGCGAACAGGCACAGCCCCAGCAAATCGGTTTTTAGCCTGCGATAGTCCATCGTAGTCCACTGTTTCCTTGCGCCGGCTGTGATCGTGTGGGACACGGCCGTCGAAACAAACTCCGTCGACTTGAACAAAACATTCCCGCAACTCCGCGCGCAAACTGAGCGCGGAATACGAGAGGGGAGCAGAGCCTCTTCATCAATCAATTCGAACGGCTTGCCGTGCTCGAATTGTTACGGGTAGAAGAAGAGCAAACGCACGAGATTTTTTTACTGGTGATGACCCTGTCGACCCGACTGAGGATCGACTGCGTGTGACTTTGAAAATCTATCACACTTCCCGCAGCATGTCGGAAAAAGGAGACATCCCGTGTGGCGAATCGGCAACATCCCGTGCGAAAGTAGCGATTGTGCCGGATGGATGGCCATCGTTTCGGATGGCACGTCCCTGAGTCATCGAAGGGCGAGGTTACAAAGGTTTCAGGTGCCCGTCGATCCATTCAATCAGCAGCTTGGCGACGGCGGACTTGCTCCCCGACCAGTGGGCGATGACGTGTTCCGACTGATCGATCAGATCGACGGTCGTCTGTTCGCTCGAAATCACTTGCGGACTGTTGAGCACAATCGCATCGCAGTTTTTGCGGTATAATTTGCGCACGGCGTTGTAACGGGCATCCTGCGATTCGAGCGCGAAGCCGACGATCCACCGCGAACCCTTCTGCCGGCCGAGTTCGGCGAGGACATCGATCGTTTCCACAAGTTCGAGCGTCAACGATTCACCGGTTTTGCCGATTTTTCCGGGGAAGCGGTTCTTGATGCGGTAGTCGCAAACCGCCGCCGTGCCGATTGCCCCATCGCATTCTTCAAAGCGGGTGATGCAGGCCTCGTACATCTGCTCAGTCGATTCGACGTGCATGACTTCGCAACCCGCAGGTGCGGGGATGCTGACCGGCCCGCTGACGAGAATCACCGAGTGTCCCCGCGCGATCGCCGCTTCAGCGAGAGCATAACCCATCCGGCCACTGCTGGCGTTTGAGAGATACCGCACGTCGTCGAGATATTCGCGAGTTGGCCCGGCGGTGATGAGGATTTTCATCGAGGGATTACCTTCGTCTTTACTGGGGAGGTTCTATTTCAAAGACTCGCGTCGGCCGTCGATGAGCCATGTATCGAGGACATCCGGCAGTTCGTTTACCAGCGATACCGTCGATGTCTCGACTGCAAAACCGCGTTCGGCATCCGTGATTCGAATCACCATGAATATGTAGAGCCTCGCGCCCAAAAATTCCAAATTTGCGAGGCGGGGTTCCAGATAGGGCGGAACCGTTGCCGCATAGGTGAATTTCGGATCTCCGATCCCATCGGGAAACGGGACGGTATTGTAGTTGTGCAGAAAGGTATCCTCTTTGAAAGGAAAAACTCCCATAATATTGAGCAAATCCGGCCAATCTTGGGAAAACTCATGAGCGGCACAGAAAAGCTCGGCTCTGAACATTGAACCATTCGGAAGCACCTGAGGAAAGTCCGACATGCCATTGGTAATGAAACTGACATAAGGCCGATCTTTTGACGGTGGATGGCGTTCGACATCGACGTGGGGAGCACCCTTGGATGGGTGAAAGATGAGGTCAACAGGTCCGAGAATGTCTTTGAACATTTCAGACCTGACGGCTTCGTAATCCACAGGAGCGGTGGGGTGACAAAGAATCGGGGCCATCGTAAATGGCGGCTGCGGTTTTTGTCGCGGAGTCTCGGCCATCCGACAGATGAGATCGAACAATTCCGATTCCGTCATTATAAGCCTCTGGCACAGGGATCGTCGTGACGCACCGTGTTGATTGACCAACGTTGAGGACTAATGAGCTATTTTCCACGAACAAATTATCTCTTGTGCCTGACGTCATCCAGAAATAGGAGTGTGTGGCATCCCCCGACCCCCAAAGAGGTGTAGCAGCTTACGATTCAGAACGCTTTTCCCATTGCGCTCGAATCTTCTGAAAGTGAGCGATGCGTTTGTCTATCTTTGTTATTTCCTTCGGGTAGAATTCCAATAGCGTATCACACAACTCGATCATCCATTTTTTTCGGGAATAGCCGGGATTTACGGTAATGAAATTAGAATTTGCGATCTGAATTTGGCCCCACCCCAGTGCGCCAATCGTCAGGCAGTCCCAACCGAGAAATTCGATCGGCACAAAAATGACGTTCTCGACTAATGCTCTTATACCCTCGATGTCATAATCGATCATCAGGAGGACAAAATGATTCTTGTCGTCTTCGTAAAAACGTGACAGTCGTTCAACAGAGGTTAGATTGGGCATGTTAAATTTGGTGCTCAACCGATGGGTTTTGACATCAACGACGTAGTAAAGACGTGCCGGATCCTCAAACGCCAAAT
>JBJXGP010000465.1:0-7608 GCA_046160425.1 Planctomycetaceae bacterium | reverse complement strand
CCGATCTTTTTCATCCAATTCCTCAGTGATAAAGAAAAGTTGATCAGGAATACGCTGGGACGAGTCCCAGCCTACGGCTCTGCTTCGTCAAATCTATTGCGTTCGATCCCACTGGCGGGCAAGCCGCCAGTGCCACCCGATCTATTGAAATTGCGAATTTACGTCTTTCACCCTCGCCCGCTTGCGGGAGAGGGCCGGGGGTGAGGGTGCTTTTTATTAATCATCATTACTCCTGGCGGACAAGCCGCCAGGCTCGGCTTACGCCAGCAGGTCGTGAATCACTTCACCCGAAACATCCGTCAGACGGCGGCGGATGCCGTTGTGATAATAGGTCAGCCGTTCGTGATCGATCCCCAGCAACCACAAGACCGTCGCGTGAAAATCGTGCCAGTGCGTGCGTTGCTCGACGGCGTGCAGCCCGATTTCATCCGTGGCACCGTAGGCGGTCCCGTGTTTCAGGCCGGCTCCCGCCATCCAGATCGAAAAGCCGTACTGATTGTGATCGCGTCCCGTGCCGAGAATGTCTCCCGCCGACTGCGTGAACGGGGTGCGGCCGAATTCGGAGGTGAACAGCACGAGCGTATCGTCGAGCATCCCCCGCTGACGGAGATCCCGAAGCAGACCGGCGACCGGCAGATCGATCCGCCCCGCTTCCTGCCCGTGATTCTGCAAGACGTTCTCGTGTCCGTCCCAGTTGATGCGCGGACTCCCGAACGCTCCCCCCGAAAACAACTGCACGAAGCGAACGCCCCGTTCGATCAGCCGCCGGGCGAGCAGACAACCGCGACCGAATTCCACGGTCTCCGGCCGATCGAGTCCGTACAGCGATTGCGTCGCCGCAGTTTCGGATGAGTAATCGGCCACTTCAGGGACCGCCAACTGCATCCGCGCGGCGAGTTCGTAACTTTGCATCCGCGCTTGCAACACGTCGAGACCGGCGTGCTGCTCGAGATGCCGCGCATTCAAACGTTTCAATAGATCGCGGCTCGATTGCTCGGTCTCGGCGGCGATCTCTTTGGCGGGAAAGAGGTCTTGCAGCGGCACCCCCTGACTTTGAAACGGCGTCCCCTGATGACGGACCGGGAGAAATCCGTTCGACCAGTTGATCGAACCTCCCGCCGGGAGGCCCCGCGTGTCGGGGATGACGACGAACGTCGGGAGATTGTCGGTCGCGTTCCCCAAACCATACGACAACCACGAGCCGAGAACCGGGAAACCGTTCAAGCGGAAGCCGCTGTTTTCCTGAAACGTCGCCGGCGTATGGTTCGAGGTTTCGGCGTACATCGAGCGGATCACCGTCAACTCATCCGCCACGTTTGCCAGATGCGGAAAGAGTTCCGAGACCCACAAACCGCTCTCGCCGCGTTGTTTGAACTCCCAATCATTTTTTCGCAGCAGCCCGACCGACCCGAAAAATACGTCGGGCTTTTCTTTCGCCGACAACGATTGCCCGTGGAATTTTTCGAGAGCCGGTTTGTAGTCGAAGGTGTCGACCTGGCTCAACCCTCCGCAGAGATTGATGTGGATCACCCGCTTCGCTTTGGAATGATGATGCGGAGCGTCAGCCGTCGTATCGGGAATCTCTTCGCCTTGCACGAGTCGATCGCGCATCGCGAGTTGCAGCATCGCGGCGGCCCCGATCCCGTGCGTCGACCACGAGAGGAAACTCCGCCGATCTAGCGCCGATCGAACGTGCGATAACGGATACCGGTTCATGCTCCCGTGATCCTTTTGTGTTAGACAATCGCGAAACAGACTTCGCCCATCATCATAACACACGAGGAATCACGAGGCCACCGATGAGATCTTGTTCCCAAGCTCCGCTTGGGAACACACGTCTTCGAGAGCTTCCGCTTCGTCATATGACTGAATTCACATTTCAAAAACCGGGCGGACAAGCCGCCCGGCTCAGTTGACGTGTTTGAAGTTGAAATCCAATCACAACAACTCCGTCGGCAACACCGGCTCCTGCAAACGGCGGCGGATCGCTTCTTTCAACTGCACGACGACCGCCTGCTTGTGATTCGCCACGTGCTGTTCGCTGATGTTGAGTCGCTCGGCGACGGTTTTGTTCGACCAGCCGCGTGCCCATAAGAGTTCGAGGCACTTCAGCCGTTCGAACTCACGCCGGGATATCCAGCGTTCGATGAGCTGCGCAAGGGTTTCGGAGATGATATGCGATTCCCGCTGCCGGCGTTCGACGCTGCGCATCAGACTCGAGACTGCGCGCTGCGGACTCACTATTCGCCCCACCGATGTTACTGATCCGCCGTCGATCAAGCGCGGTCGGCGACCCTCTTTGCGAAGCACGTCGGTCAATTTGTGCGCGGCGATCGAGAACAGATAACTTTCGAGCGGAGTCGCTTCATCGTAGTTGGGAAGGCTGCGAAGAAAACCGAGAAACGTCTCTTGCACGACGTCCTCCGCCGCCGCGCCATCATGCAGCCGCGACTTGGCGAACGCGAACAGTCGGCGTTCGTAGCGCATGATGAGTTCTTCCCATGCGTCCGCGTCGCCTCGGCGAATGGCCGAGATCAAGAGTGATCCGTGATTGTCCATAGTTTTATTGATAATTCGCCGTTTCCTCTGAGAAAAGGATTGCGGTGAGGATGTTTTTTTCTGGTATGGCTGGCCTCTTCGAGGCCGGTCTGGTGACACAGACATTCCTGTCTGTGCGTCATTGAAGAACCCTCGCAAGCGCTTTCTGGCTGGTAAAACTATTCCCCTCACTTACGCTTCAGGTTATGAAGTGAATTCCTCTTGTCGCTACGCGACCAGGACACAAAGCTGTCCGGGCTACCCCATTTACGCAATGACGAGCAACAGCGGCAGCGTTCCACCGGCGATGGCACCGACGAGCACTCTCCCGCGCCATAAACCCTTCGACCATTGGTTGACGCGCAAGCTCACGGCGATGCAGAGGCATTCCCACGTGATGATTCCCAGGCCGATCCCCAGGATCATCGTGCGCTGGCGGGAGATCGCCTGCCGGCGGTGTTCCATGAAAACCCCGATGCGTTGCGGTTCGTTGGGGACTTGCAGATAGACCTTGTACATCGTCCCGGTGACGGAACCGAACGAATGCTGTTTCGCCTCGACGTGCTTTTGCGAGACGGCGTAATCGCGCACGAGTTCGGTCGGGATCTTCCACGAGTAACCGGTGTTGAGCAGATCGCTCCAGCCGGTAAATTTTTCTCCCCGTTCGTGACAGACGAAAAAAAGGTGAGCCGCCGCCTGCTTCAAGGCCTGCGCCTCGGCCTCGTCCACCGTGGCAAATGTGCCACTCTCGAACATCCAGGAGGGGAGCTTGAGGCGTTCATCGATCGACCGGTTTTCGGCCTGCGCCGTCGTGTCATTGGCCACGTCGGAAATGAGTTGCTTCTGCGTCAACCCCGTGCGGACCCACGCGGGAAGATTCTCGTCCGCGCGTGGCGGGGATTCCTGTCCCCAACAGAAGTTCGACAGTAATAGAACCATCGCGATCCAGCCGCAGGAGCGAACTCTCGTTCCCAAGCTCCGCTTGGGAACAAGAGTCAGCGAAGCTCTGCTTCGCATGATGTGATAAAGGACTACCGAATCTATCCTGCAACCATAGTCTTGCAATCGCCCGCTGGGAAGCGGAGCTTCCCGGGACTGCGTTCCCAAGCGGAGCTTGGGAACGAGATCAACATTCGAATTCGAAGTATTGCCGGCCATATCGTCACTTTTTCTTCGGATGCAAAGGAGTCGGTTGACCAACACTCATGGCGGAAAGCTGCACGACGCTCGAAATCACCGCGGCCCACGTCAAAGCCCAATTCATGGGGAACGCCCAGAAAACCGCGATCCAAAAGCTCATGAACGCCGTGGTAAAGACCGCGAACGTTCGAAACCGTTTCGTGCGGTCTCCCGCCGCCTGCTTCCACCACCGCACAAGAATAAACAGCAGGAAAAAGAACAGGGAATAACCGAACCACGTCGGTTCGCGTTGGACATCGAGGAGCGGTTGCCGGCCCAGATGATCGAAGATCCCGATCATTCCGAAGTGACCTCCCTCGGGGAGATTCAGCGGAATCAACAACCAGCGATCAAGAAGATACGCCGCCGTACCGACGGCAACGCCGATCGCTCCACTCACGAGTCGGCACGTACTGCCGTCCCAATTTCGCCACTCGCCGATGCGCACCGGTAGCAGGATACCCCACACCGCGAGAATGGTGACGACGGCGAACAACCCGACCATGCCGTGATCCCACTCGGATGAAAGCATGATGCGCTCGCCGGGAGACGCCTGTGTCGCTCGATGAAACGGCACATTGACGCCGAACTGCGAACTGACGACCGCCAGCCCCGCTGTCAGTACCAGCGTTGAGATCACCGAGAGCACCATCTCCCACGCGTACTGCTGCACGCGGTGCGACAACGGTTGCACGACTCGCGCCGGTGCGCCGGTTGATGTCGTGAAATTCATGCGCCGTGCCGCATGCGGAAAAGGTCGTCTCACGGGGTCGGGAACGACTTCGAGTTCGTCGATCACCGGCTGATGTGTTGCGACAGGCGGACGGGGTACGTCGCCGTCTCGATCTCTCTCGCGCCAGCGCGGGGAAAAATAATACGGATATTGACGCCAGAGGACATACCCGATGCCGCACAAAAGAAAGATCATGAACCACGACGGACGCGCCGATGCCGATGCGCCCATCATTCGCGGCAAGATCGGGAACATCAGCAGACTCAGAATCACACCGAGAAACACCAGGATTCTCGAGTCGAAATGGGAATCTCCCGTTCGTTGGGGAGCGGGTTCCGGTTGTTGCCGAACGGAAGCTTGCCACGCCGGTGCTTGCGTCATCGAGATCGTGGGAGAAACGGTAACCGGCGTCCCCTTCCCCGTCTTCACCGCATGCATGAACTCATCGCGCAACTGCTCGACGCTGGCGATTCGCTTTTCTGGATCCTTCTCCAATGCCCGCGCCAATACCGACTGTACCGGGACGGGAACGCGCGACAGGTCGGGGGCACCGGTCAGATGCTTGAACAGAATCTCGGCGACGGTCTCCCCTTCGAACGGCAGTTGGCCGGTCAGCATCTCGACGAGTATCACGCCGAGGCTGTACACGTCGACCGTGCGACCGTATCGGCCATGCGAGACTTCGGGAGCCATGTAGTACACGGTCCCCACGCTTTGCGTCTGGGCGCTCTTGCGACTGGGAGAGATGATCTTCGAAAGCCCGACGTCGCCGATCTTCACGTGCCCGTGATCCCAGAACAGATTCGCCGGCTTGAGATCGCGATGTACGACGCCGCTGTTGTGCATGTACGTGAGACCGTCGGTGAGGCCGTTCAACCACGCGAGGACTTTCTCCATCGGCATGCCGTGGGGAAATTCTTCGATGACCTGATCGAGCCGTTGCCCGCTGACGTATTCCATGACGATCCAATAATCGCCGTCGCCATCCTGCCGGATATCGAAAATCGTCACCAGATTCGGATGCTTCAGATTCAGGCACTGCGTCACGCCGCGAAGTTCGACGTCGACATCCTGCCGCAATAACTTCAGCGCGACTTCTTTCCCGGCGTCGCTGAGGGCGTAGTACACCTCGCCGAAGTGCCCGCGATGGACAGCTCGCTTGATCGTGTACCCGTCGAGGGGTTTGGATTCCGGCGCGTAGGTGAACTTCATCGTTCCCTCATGCATTCCATTCGAAAGCGAAAACCTTCACCGGCGACAATCGCCGTTTCCTCGAGGATCGATTCGCGTCCGCTGGGAATATCGTTCACGCTGAAATCGGCGTCGGCTTGACAACGTATGCCGCCGTCGGTCGGAGTCAGTCGAATTTCAGGCGACTCGTCGCCGCACGTAATGTGATGCCCCTTTCGCGAACCGATGAGACACGTGTCGTGGAGCAAAACGACGGCATCGGCCGTCTGAACCGAGCGATGCGGACTGACCAACTTAAGCACCGCCGTCAAACTGAGCGGATGCGGCTGCGTGAATTCGATGCGAACAGATGAGCCGAGCGCTATTATCGTCCTATGCCGCAGCGGAATAGTCGATGTTACCTCTCGGTCGGCGATTTGCAGCGGACCGAGAGGCGCGATCGCAAAGCCTTCGCTGGTGTGCGTGATGTCGAGATGCTTTTGCAATAACGTCGACCAGATCATCCAGTCGGCGGCGGTTCCGTTTTCCGACGGACCGCCGATCGAAAACGTCGGCTTGAGCGAGATCAGGTACGCACCGACGCCGTCGATCCAGAGGCGGAGAATCTCGCTCTGGATCGTTCTGGTCCCCGCCATCGGTGCGTGATGCCACATGCTGGGTCTCGCAATTCACTTACGAACTATGCCACTCACATTATAACGAACGACCCCCGAAAAGGTTCACTCTTCGCAACGAAGTTTTCCGCAAAAAGGTGTGGAGACCAGATGCGTCAATTCAATGGTGAGATCATCTTTCCAATTCTTATCCACCACTCTCCCCCTCCCCTACTCTCCCCCTCTGCATTACTCCGCGCTCACATTCGCAACACCAACTTCACGCGGCTGCTTCTCGCTACCAAAGTAGCTGTCGATCTTCTCGGCGATGTCCTGGCGTTCCGCCGCGTCCTGTTCGACCGGGATCAAACCCGTGAACTGCTGCGGCACTTCGAGCATTTTTTCCTTGACGTCGAGTTGCTTGTTGAGGTCGGCGATGAGCGTCTTGGCGCGATTCAGTTGCGAGTCGTCGATCTCGACGTGCTGCACCGCTTCGGCAACCTGGATCGTGCGGAAGCGGGCATCGAGTTGCTCGATCTCGACCGACAGTGCCTGTTTCGTCGCCAGCAGATGCTCGAGTTTTTCCTGATTGGCGGCGAGCGCTTTCTGACGGGCGGCGAGAATGTTGCGTTCGCGCTGCGTCTGCTCTTCAGCCGACTGGAACTTGGTGAATCGCAATTCCAGATCGCGACGGACTTGATCCGCCGTGTATTCGTGAGCGGCGTAAACGAACTGCGTCTTGCCCGAGTCGAGGTCGGCCCGCATGTTCAGAATGACTTCCTTCTGCTGGATGATTTCAGTCTCGGCCGATTTCAGTTGCCGTTCGAGATGCTCGACGTCGACCTGCTGCTCGGCGAGGACATGCATGCATTGCCGAATTTCGGGGACGAGGTTCTCAACCACTTCGCGAGCCCGCTGCATTTCAAATTCGAGCGGAACTTCAGACTTGATCGCCTGCCGGACCTGCCCGGCCCCGGTGCGGAAGTAACTCCACACATCGCGCCCAAAAACGAACGTCGTGCTCGCAACCACCAACAACCCGCCAACGATCAATTTCCTGATCATGATTTTCTCCCTCTCGTGAATGACTTCTGATCATAATGATCCCCCGCAACATCCGGTTATTCGCCGGGTGAGGCAAGATCTTGGGAGAATTTCAGGATTATTTGAGAGATTTTGAGAAAGGGGTTGGGGATTGGAGATCTGGAGTAAAAACTTTTCATCGGCCTTCGCTTCCGATTCGCAATTTTTCACCACCCCTCTCCCACTCCACCCCTCCTCCACTCTTTCTTCAACCGCGGCGCGTAAAAAAACACCCTCCATCGGGAGGGTGTTCAGAGCCTGACGCAAGCTCGATGCCTGATTTGTGATGTG
>JBJXGP010000464.1:0-7757 GCA_046160425.1 Planctomycetaceae bacterium | reverse complement strand
GCTCCGGCGCGCATCGCCGACGTCGCGATCAAGGACGGTCGGATCCTGGCCGTCGGGAAATTCCAGGTCAAAATGGCGGAGATCGAGATCAACTGTCAGGGGTTGGTCATCGCACCGGGATTCATCGATCTGCATAACCATAGCGACGATCAGATCGTCGACAGCAAGACTCGCTCGAATCTCAATTATTTAACCCAAGGCTGCACGACGATCGTCACCGGGAACTGCGGTTCCGGCCCCGTCAATGTCGGCAAGTACTACGATACGATCGACAAGCTCGGCGCGGGAACGAACGTTCTGCATCTACTTCCGCAGGGTTCGCTGCGCAATGAGGTGATGGGGACGGCGAATCGGCCCCCCACGAGCGACGAAATGCGAACAATGCGTCAACTCGTCGCCAAGGCGATGGAAGATGGTGCGTGGGGGATGTCATCGGGATTAATCTACGTCCCCAGTTCTTACGCCGACACCGATGAACTGGTTGCAATCGCCAAAATCGTGGGGGACCACAATGGAATTTATGTCAGTCATATTCGCAATGAAGGTCCGGAACTGCTGGCTTCGATCGAAGAAGCGCTGAACATCGGTCGGCGGGGAAATCTTCCCGTTCACATTTCTCATATCAAATCGAGCGGGCAAGAGTCATGGGGTCTGGTCCGTCGCGCCGCCGGGATGATCGAAGAGGCTCGAAAAAAAGGCGAGATCGTCACTGCCGATCAATACCCGTACACGGCTTCCAGCACTTCGCTCGAAGCGACGCTGATTCCCGTGTGGGCTCGCTCCGGAGGGCATCAAGCATTGCTCGATCGATTGAAAGACCCCGATGTTTCGGGAAAACTGATTGCTGAGATCACCAAGGAGCTCAAACGCAAGGATGATGGCGAACCGATTCGCATTGCCCGTTACGCTGCAAAACCCGAGTGGATCGGCAAGAGCATTCTCGAAATCGCCGACGAAGAGAAACAGGATCCTCTCGCCATCGTGCTCGAGATCACGCGCAACGGCGGGGCGTCGGTCGTCAATTTCGGAATGAGCGAGGAAGACGTGCGCTACGTCATGGCCTTGCCCTGGGTGGCGACGGCGTCGGATGGCAGGGCTTATCTGCCCGGCTCGGATCGCCCGCATCCCCGCAGTTACGGGACGTTTTCGCGCAAGATCGGACACTATGCCATCAAGGAAAATGTCGTATCGCTGGCACAGGCGATTCGCAGCAGCACCAGCCTGCCGGCTGAAATCATCGGGTTGACCGATCGCGGTTACATCAAATCCGGATACGTGGCCGATCTCGTCGTCTTCGATCCGCAGTCGTTCATCGACGCGGCCACCTTCGATGCGCCCCATCAGCATTCCCGCGGCGTGATGCACGTCTACGTCAATGGAGTCGCGGCGATCACGAACGGCAAACCGACCGGCGCGCTCGCGGGGAAATCGATCCGGCATCAGATCTCGAAATAGAACTCATCTCATGTGCCGCATATCGGCACGTCGGTCTGGTTGAGTTTGCCGCGAGAAGATGATAAGAAGCGTTCATGGACGAACAGCAGCGCGACGCAACCGATTTTTCAGAGACCCGCAGCCAGGCGGCTTCATTCGTTCATTCACCCCGATTGCTCGTCAGCGTTCGCGACGCGGCTGAAGTCTCGGCGGCGATCGCCGGAGGGTGCGACATCATCGATGTCAAAGACCCTTCGCGCGGTTCGCTGGGAATGGCTGATGCCGCGACATGGCAGGCTGTCGCTGATGAAATGCAGAGGCTTGAATCGCGACTCGAACGGAGCATCGCTCTGGGAGAGATCTCCGACAGTTTACGCATCGATTCAGCCGTCCCAATCGTAGACGAACCTGTGCGAATACCCAACGGCTGGACATATGCCAAACTCGGTATCGCCGGCTTGGGTTGCCGGTCCGATTGGCCGGTCATCGTCGGCGAATCGCGAATTCGCTGGAGTTCCTATTCACCTATGAACTGCGGTTGGATACTCGTCGTCTATGCCGATTGCATCCCCGCCGGTTCACCATCGATCAGCGCCTTGCATGACGAATTGCCGGCAATGCTCGAATGCGGTCAATGGGCCGGTGTGTTGATTGACACATTTTCGAAAGATGGCCGGACGCTGCTCGATTGTGTCGATGTCACGCAGCTCAACTCGCTCGCGGAGATCGTGCGTCAAGCATGTCAACTGTGGTGCGTCGCCGGAAGTTTGCGGGCCGACTGCCTGCCGGATGTTCTGCAATCGCAGCCCGACGTCATCGGCATCCGCACTGCCGGTTGCCGGAATCAACGCCGGGAACAATCGATTGACGAGCATGCCGTGCGAGCGTTCAAGGATGCGATGAAGAACCCTATCCGCGCCGGGATTGCGGCCTCTCAGATGGCACAGCGGTAATCGCAATTACGACGAAAACTCTTCCCAGGCCGCGCCGAGAATTTCGGAAATCCGCTGTATGTTCCCTTGCCGATCGATGCAAGCGAGTACGCTGTTTGCGGTGGCGATCGGAGTGCCGTCCCGAAATATTTTGTATTCATGTTCGAGCTTGGCGGGGCTGAGTTTGGTCACGCGCGTGTTCAGCGTCAAGAGGTCGTCGTAGCGGGCGGGGCTATGATACTGGCACGAGAGTTTGGCGACGACGAAATAGTATCCCCGGTCTTCCATCTCGCGGTAGTTGCCCCCCTGCGCGCGGAAGAGTTCGGTTCGCCCCATTTCGAAATACGAGAAGTAGTTGCCATGATACAGGAATCCCATGGCATCCGTTTCGCTGTAACGAACTCGAATTTCAAAACGGTGTTCTCGGATCATGGTCCGGCAGATTCGCTCTCAAAAGGTTTCGCGACGATAGCCCACACTCACGTTCGCGTTGCCGTCACGACCGGGAGATCATAGGTGCGGCTGTCATTTTTGTCCCCGCGCTCAGAGATGTCGAGGGCAATCTGATACAATTCGTGACCGGCAGGTGTGGGGTAATTTCCGTCGATGCAGGCATGGCAGAGTTGCTGTCGAGCCATACCGACGCAGCGCGCGATCGCTTCCACGGGAAGGTATCGCAAGCTGTCGGCTCCCAGCGCGGCGGCCATCTCGTTTTCGACCTCGCGGCTGAAGGCTCTGCCGTGCAGAAATTTGGGGGCGAACAACTCATCGACGGTCGACATGTCGATGCCGTAAAAGCAGGGGGCCAAGATCGGCGGGCAGGCGACCCGCACATGAACTTCGCGGGCCTTGCCGCGCTCCTTCAATTGCTTGATCAACGTTTTCATCGTCGTCGAACGCACGATCGTATCCTCGACGAGCAGGACTCTTTTCCCTGCCAATACTTCGGGAAGCGGCGTGTACTTCGCGCGGGCTTTGTCCGCCCGGTTGCCCCCCTCGATGAACGTCCTGCCGACATAACGATTGCGGATCAAACCTTCCAGACAGGGAACCTTCAGTTGATAGGCCATGCTGTCGGCGGCGGCCTTGGCGGTATCGGGAACGGGAACGACGATCGTATTTTCATCGACCCCTTCTTCCATTCGCGCCAGTTCTTCACCCAGGTTTTTTCGCGTCAGATAGACGCTGCGGTCATCGAGCGTGCTTGCGACGTTGGCGAAATAAATCCACTCGAAAAAGCAGTGTGCCCGCTTAGGGCTTGGTGCATACTGACGGATCTCCATTTCACCGTTCTGAATGATGACCGCGCTTCCCGGCGGGACATTCTTGATGCTCTCGTTGGCAAATCCCAGTTGCGACAGAGCCACGCTCTCGCTGGCCGCCGCGAACAGCGGGCCTTCGACGGCGTAACAGAGCGGGCGAATCCCCAGAGGATCGCGCGAGACGAACATGTCTCCCACGGCGTTGAGGAAGACGATGTTGTATGCCCCGTCCAGCCGCTTGTTGAGATGAAAGAGCAGATCGAACAGATCGGCCGATCCGCGAATCGAAATCTCTTGAGAGATCAAGTGCATCAGTATTTCGGTATCGGTCTCGCGGGCAAGATGAAAATCTTTACTCGAAAGAATCTCGTCGCGCAATTTCTGATAATTGGCCAATTGACCGTTGAAACCGAAACTGAACCATTTCGATTTCTGGATGTGATGCCGTTCGAAGGGCTGGGCGTAACTTTTGTCATCCTTGCCGCACGTGGCGTAGCGGACGTGTCCGATCGCCGCCAACCCGGCATACTCCTGCATCAGTTTTTCGGAAATTTCGGGATGGCTGCGATGAAATACTTCCGTCACCGTTCCCACATCTCTATGTGTGTCGATGAGCTGGTTTCGCTCTGGATTGTACGACGTCATCCCCGCGGCGAGCTGGCCGCGATTTTGGATGTTCATCAGCAATTCGGGGATCAGCCTCGCTGTCTCCAGCGGATTCTGCCGCGGAACAATCGGACTGACACCACGCCGGGGCAAATGATAAACCGCTGCGACACCGCACTCGTGATGCAGTTCCGACATGTATGATCCCTCTATTTGTCTTCTGCAAGGAAACGAGATAATCGTTCGTCTGTTCGAGTTCCGCCCCCCTCCGGGGAGACCTTCTCTCACTCCGCAAATCCATACGTCTTGACCACGTATCGAGAATTGGCGTTTTGAGATTCACTTTGCCCGGTCGATCTGCTCCATGACTCGAAATTTGAGTCCTGGAATCGAACCGTTCGGAAGGATGGAACCGGCCTCATGCCCATTCATCATATCTTAACCGAAATTCAGACTGCAACCCACTCTCCGAAGTATCGCACGCACAATCAAAAGGGGAATCGCCTTTTCAACCGCAATTGAGCAATTCGAATTAGAAATGCTTCGTGACCAATTGCCGCAGAGCCGAAAGTCACCATTTCAACCTTTCGAAAGGACTTGATTTCGAGTAATTTCTGTGTTTCACCTCGTTCCCAAGCTCCGCGTGGGAACGCAAGTCTTCGAAGCTCCGCTTCGCCGGTTGTATATTGACGAGCCATGCGCGGGCCGACAAGCCACTATCGACACCTGCATTCATCTGAAGCTACGGGACATCCGCGAGCAACACCGAGAGAAACTTTCCGACAGCATGGAATCAACGCCACTCCCCATCCGCCGGCAAATTGTGCAACGGGCCAAGACCTTTGTGGTCAAAGTCGGCAGCAATGTCCTGTCCGACGCCGCCGATCAGATCGACCCCGCTCGCATCGCCAGCCTCTGCGAACAAATCATTCAGCTTCGCTCGGCGGGGAAGCAGGTCGTGCTGGTTTCCAGCGGAGCCATCGGCACGGGGATGAGCCTGCTGAAGTTGAACAAACGCCCCAAGGATCTCCCCCACTTGCAGGCCGCCGCCGCGACGGGGCAGGCCCACCTCATCCATTTGTACGACGTTTGTTTCCGCAAGCATGGCTATCACGCCGCTCAACTCTTGCTGACCGCGAACGACATCAAACGCCGGCATCGCTATCTCAACATGCGGAACACGCTCTACACGCTCTTCGAGTACAACGTGATCCCCATCGTCAACGAGAACGATACCGTCAGCATCGAAGAAATCAAATTCGGCGACAACGACCAGTTGGCGGCGATGGTCAGCCATCTGCTCCCTAATCCGCTGCTGGTGATTCTGTCGGTCATCGACGGGTTGTACGACGGCGATCCTGCGCATCCGAAAAGCCAGGTGATCCCGCTCATCGATCAATGGGATGATCGACTCCACGATCTAGTGACCGAAACGAAAAGTTCTCGCGGCACGGGGGGGATGGCCTCGAAACTCGACGCCGTCCGCATGGCCACCGCCGTCGGCATCCCGGCGATCATCGCCAACGGGACGCATCCGGGAATCTTGCAGGAAATTCTTCAAGGGGACGACGTGGGGACGCTCTTCCTCGCCAAGGAAACGGCGATCCCGGCGATCAAGCGCTGGATCGGTTTCACCGTCAAACCCAAAGGGACATTCATCATCGATCAGGGGGCGTGCGAGGCGATTCTCGTCGCCGGAAAATCGCTCCTGCCGATCGGTATCATCAAAGTCAACGGCGAGTTCGCGGAAGGTGAGGTCGTTTCGATCTGCAACGAAAAAGGAACCGAAATCGCCCGCGGCCTTTCGAACTACGACGCCAGCGACGCCCAACAAATCGCCCGCAAAAAAACCTCCGAGATCCCCAAAATCCTGGGAACGCTACCGTATGCGGAGGTTGTGCATCGGAATAATCTGGTGGTTCTCGGTTGACCGTCTTTAATTGCCGAATGTGCTGGTTGGAGTTAACACGGCTGTGCTCTCGAATGTCGCTCGTTCCCGGACCGGGCCGGGCCACCCTGCCGCCGACAGAACCGTTCTTTCAGAATACCACTTCCGCTTTACTCCGAAGTAGGCCTTTGATTCCATGAACGGCTTTCTTCCCGTTCCAGCCGCACGGAAATCGCCCCGCGAGATACAGAGGTTCGATCACCGTCCGGAAATACGAAATCGGCAGCAGTTCAGCGTACGCGTAGTCCAGTGCAATGCTTCGAAAGTCGTACACGATTTTTTTGAGCACAGCGTCCGCACCATTTCCAATTTCAGCGAGAATATCGGCTTCAACCAGATCATTGAGAGGAATACTTAGACGTTTGTTAAAGTTCCGTACCAGTTTGTTCGTCTCGTCGAGGAACTTGTTTCCCCATGCCGTATGGATGGTCATTGATAGTTCATTTCCAGCCTCCGTACCGGCGTATAACCAAAACTTCTCCTTCTTCGTGAACGCAATGGCGGCTTTCCAACTCTTCGCTCGCTCGAATTTGCTGCCAGGTTGTGTTGAGTCGAAGGCTTCGCCTACGTGCTGGAACAGCGAAGTACCGCACAACATTTCAATCGCCTTCTTGGCCGCTTTTTGGTCTGCCCGCATGAATACACCTTACCTGATGTGCGTAACTCGTTAAACTGACAACTGCTTTCAAATACGCCGTGACATGCTTCATGTGTCTGGCGGCGGGGTGGAACTGCTGGATTGTCCAGCAGTTCCGTAGGCTGGGACTCGTCCCAGCATTTCTCATTGGTCGTGCTTGAACTCGTCACCATACCGATCGAACGTACTCCCTCAAGGCTGGAACTTGTCCCCGCCTACACGGCTGTAATAAATAATATTTATTTCAGGTCGCACTGTTCGAAACTGATTCACGGCAGACATTGTCACGTGAGGGGGAGAATTAAGATCTAAGTGCTCAAGGTGCTCAAGTGCTTGCAACTTTTCGAGCCCCGAGTCCGTAAGCCTGGATAAGTAAAGTTGTATTGTTCGCAAGTTATTCAACTGACAGATTACCGACACGCCTGCATCGGTAATCTGTCGTGAATTCACCTTTAATTCTTCCAGTTGCTTCAGGTTGAGCAGCGATTTTAACCCATCGTCTGACACTTCAGTTTCACTGAGATTTAGGCTTCGCAGATGCTGTAATTCGCCGATAATCTTGAGACCCGCATCGGTAATATGAGTTTTGCTGAGATTCAACATCTGCAAATCGGGCAGGCGAATGAGATGCTGAAGTTCTTCATCCGCAACATCGGTTAATATCAAGGTTAACTTCTTTAGGCGATTGAGTTGGCCCAGCGCATCAAAACCAGCTTTTACACTTTGGCAGTACGAAAGGTCCAATTCCTCAAGTGACTCCATGCTCCCCAAAACGTTCATTCCTTCGGCCGTCAATGACCCGCTGTTCAATGTGAGATGCTTAAGACTTGACCTGCCTCACGAATTTCGGACACTCGGAAGGAAGATTATAATAACCTTTCTTTCAAGGAGTGTCACACATGGCCAAAGGGAAACGTTACGAACGGGATTTTCAATTG
>JBJXGP010000463.1:0-3483 GCA_046160425.1 Planctomycetaceae bacterium | reverse complement strand
CGTGACGTCGCTCCATTCGAGCGGCGTAAAGATCGCCCGCGAAATCTTTTTGCGACCATCGAACACCAGTTCGCCGTTTTCGATCTTCGCGGTCTTGTCGAGCAGCATCCAGTCTTTTGCGGAGTTTTTCTTTGCCAGATCGATCTTCAGCACATCCGCCGCCATAAGGGGAATATTCACGGCGAGAACACCGATGACGAATATCGATAACAGGAGTCGTAAACGGGACATATGGTGCATCCTCAGAGTTGAAACCATTAAACAAATGGATGGTGGGCACAGCCCACCCTACGCCGATAAATCGAAATTATGAAATAATTTTGTTGATCACTCTTCCGTGGACGTCGGTCAGGCGCATGTCTCGGCCGCCGAAGCGGAAGGTCAATCGCTCGTGTTCGATGCCGAGTTGATGCAGAATTGTGGCGTGTATATCGTGAATGTCGAGTCGTTTCTCGACGGCGCTCATCCCCATTTCGTCGGTTTCTCCGTAAGTCATACCGCCACGGATGCCGCCGCCGGCCATCCAGATCGTGTAACCGCTGACGTGGTGATCGCGGCCGTCGGTACCCGCGCTGTGAGGGGTGCGACCCATCTCACCCGCCCAGACGACAAGCGTATCATCGAGCAAGCCGCGGCGTTTGAGGTCGATGATCAAGGCAGCGACGGGCTGATCGGTAATACGGGCGTTTTCGGCGTGACGATGGCGGAGTTCTCCGTGCTGGTCCCACGGGGAATTGTTGCCGTGCGTGTTCGGGCAGGTGATCTCGACGAACCGCACGCCCGCTTCGACAAGTCGACGGGCCCGCAGACATTGCAGAGCATAATACTGATCGAAATCGATCGCGCGATTGACGCCGTACAGTTCCAGCGTCTCGGCGGTTTCACCGCTGACATCGCACAATTGCGGGACCAGCGCCTGCATGCGAGCGGCGACTTCGTAGTTGCGAATCGCCGATTCGATCGCATCCGAACCACCTTGAGAGCGTGCCACGTCTTCATCCTGCTCGCGCAGAAAATCGAGTTTCGCTCTTTGCAGTTCGGCGACATCGGCGGGAGCGATATTATCCACCGGAGTTCCCTTCGCGCGAACCATCGTCGCCTGATGCGTCGCCGGCAGGAACGAACTGGCAAAGTTATCGAACCCGCCGTTGGGTATCCAGTCGTTGTTCAAGAGGACGTATCCGGGAAGTTGCTCGTTTTCGGTCCCCAGTCCGTACGACAACCACGAACCGAGCGACGGAGCCGCGCCGATAGAACGCCCCGTATGCAATAGCAGCGATTGCGCCCCGTGCAAAGGCGTTTCACCCACCATCGAACGGATCACGCACAACTCATCGACGAGATCGGCGACGCGCGGAAACAGGTCGCTGACCCATAAGCCCGATTCGCCGCGCTGCCGGAATTTCCACGGGCTTCCCAGCCACTTGCGGTTGGCGCTGATCCCTTGGGAGAGGACGTCCGGCTTCCACTTGGCTGCTTCGCCATCGTGTTTCGACAGTTCCGGTTTGGGGTCGAACGTATCGACGTGAGAAACCCCGCCGTCCATGAACAGAAAGATTACGCGTTTGGCGCGCGCGGGGAGATGAATCTCACTCCGCTTCGTCTCGGCAGCGGCCCATTGATTCGTCAGTCCGGCGAACGCCAGCCAGCCGAACCCCATGCTCGAACGACGCAGAAAATCCCTGCGGGACGTCGCCGGCGATTCACAGCCAGGACACGAGCCTTGAGCATCTTCGCGAAACTCATTGGACATAAATGAACTCCTTGAGATTGAACATCGCATGCGCCGCATCCTGCCACGACAGTTGACTGTCAAGCAGTTGATCGGTCGACACGCTTCGCAATTCGGCGCTGCGTTCGACGAGTTTAATGAGACGCGCCGCTTCTTCGGTTTTCGGCGGTCGAGCAAACGCCGTCATGAACATATTTCGCACGCGCTGGTCGGGTGTTGTTGCTCCATCCTTGACGAGATGTTCGCTCCAATGTTTCGCCATCGCCTGGACGAACGGATCATTGAGCAGCGCCAGCGCCTGATCGGGAACGTTGGTGACATCCCGCTTACCGGTCGTCATTCGCGGAATCGGCTGATTAAACAGCGCCAGAAACCGAGGCGGCTCCATCAGCGTCATCTCGGTATACAGACTGCGGCGACCGTTGCCGTCGAGCGGGCCGATGAGCAGCCGTTTCATGTGATCCTCGGCGGTGCGGAACGGTTCGATCGGCGGACCGTACAGCGTGACATCCAGTCGTCCGGAGACCGCGAGAATCGAGTCGCGTATCGCCTCGGCTTCGAGTCTGCGGAGCGGTAAGTGATGCCAAAGCCGGTTTTCGGGATCGACGTCGAATGCCTCGGCATCGACGAGACTGCTTTGCCGCCACGTCGCCGACGTCACCAGCATGGTGACGAGTTTTTTGTGCGACCACCCTTCGGCCATGAATCTGGCGGCGAGATAATCGAGCAGTTCGGGATGCGTCGGCGGTTGGCCGAGATGCCCGAAATCGTCTGGCGTGCGGACGAGGCCTTCCCCGAACAAGTATTGCCACACGCGATTGACGTACACGCGGGCGGTCAAGGGATTATTTTCATCGGCGATGCTGAGTGCGAGTTCCTGCCGTCCGCTCGACGGAGGAAGCGAACGTGTTGCCGCACCGCCAAGCAGGCTGATGCCGCCGCGTTCGACTTCGTCGCCGAATTCGATATACGAGCCGCGCACGCCGATCCGTTCGTTGCGCCCTTCGTGCCAGTCGTCGACCGAGCCGATCGTTCGTTCGGAATGAACCGTTTTTTCGACGGTGCGATATTTGGTGACGAGCCTGACGATTTCCGGAGTTGTCTGCAAATCGTTGGGAAGCCATTTCAACTGCAATGCCTCGTTGATCAACTTGACATCTTCGCTGCTGCACTCATCGCGGCTCCAGCGCTCGATCGCTGCGGACATTAACCCCGACAATTTTTGCGACCAGTCCCCCTGGTCTGCAGCATCAGCGAACAACGGCTGGAATCGCGTCAGTTCATCGAGAGGAAGTGCCCCTTGCGGATGGGTATAAACTTTCGTGACCCCGAACCACGAGCGTTCGTCGGCTTCTTCAGCCGCATTCGAGTCGCCGTATTCGGTGCGCGGCGGGAAATAGTTGTTCAGCGATTTCGTGACGAATTCCTGATAAACGAGCCGTCGCATCTGATCGATGCTTCCTTCAAGCGTGTTCAGATTTCCCGCTGTCACCGTGACCCAGCCGGGCAACGGCTGATTCATGAATTGCATCCGCTCGGAATGAAATGCATTATCGACGATCAGCGAGCGTGCCGCAAATTTCCCTGCTGCCAGTTCGACGGAAAACGTCACCGGCACGAGCGGATCGAATAACGAACTGCGGACCGCCAGGCCGCCTCGAGCCTGGGCGCAGCGCACTTCTGCATCAACGAATCGGTCGCCTATGCCAAGGTCCGCAAACCTTTCGGCAAACCGCTGGCCAGCAATCAGG
>JBJXGP010000462.1:0-16860 GCA_046160425.1 Planctomycetaceae bacterium | reverse complement strand
ACAAATGCGCCAAATGCGGACATGCGTGGGAGCTGTATCAATCGATCACGGCGAAGCCCGAAAAGAAGTGCCCGTCGTGCGGCGGCCGGCAGACAAAGCGCTTGATCGGCACCGGTGCGGCGATCATCTTCAAGGGGTCGGGATTCTATCAGACCGACTACCGCAGCGATTCATATAAGAGTGCGCAGAAGGCCGACAGCAAGTCGGAATCCTCCAGCAGCACGAGCAGCACTCCTGCAAGCGATTCCTCAGCGACCAAGAGTCCTCCCGCTGAAAAAACGGGCGATGCGAGCAAGAAGTCCGACTGACACAAGCCAGTCGAAAGTATTGCATCGAGCGACGTGAGGGATGGTTCTCGTCTCACGAATGATTACGGAATATCCCAGCGATAGAGATCGAACTCACCGTTGCGTTCGGAGACCGTCAACAGAAAATCGCCCGTCGGCGACCACCTCGCATAGTCGTCTCGTTCGGGATGCTCGGTAACCCGGACGAGATTTGAGCCGTCGCTCTCGATCGCATAAACTTCATAGTTCCCGTCGCGAGCGCTCGTGAAGGCGATCCGTTTACCGTCGGGCGACCATGCAGGACGAATGTTGCGACTCTTCGTATTCGTCAGTTGTTTCGCGTCCCCCCCTTCGCTGCTCATCACATACAGATCGAGGTTGCCGCCTCGGCTCGAACTGAAAACGATCTGCCGACCGTCTGGCGAAAGCGAAGGCCAGTAATTCGCCCCCGCTGACTGCGTGAGATGCTTGAGATCCTTGCCGTGAATGTCGACCGAGGCGATCTGCAATCCACCCGGAGCCGAGAGGGTGAAGAGGATCCGCGAATCGTCGCGCGTAAACGACGGCGTGCGGATCGTGCTCCGCAATTCCCCCGGCGGCTGAAACTCGGTCTCGGTCAACGATTCGGTATCCTTGATGATCAGCACCAGTTGCCGGCTCGTCGACGATCGGCAAAAGCAGTGATAACGCCCGTCCGACGAGAACGCCGCATCGAATTGATGACTCGATTCTGGTTCGTACAGGCGGCTTTTCGTTCCATCCGTCAGGTTTAATTTCCAGAGAGCGACGCGCGTCGGCTCTTCGTGCAGGCAATACACGACTGCGTTTTCTCCGGGGAAAAAAACCGGGGAGAATTTCATCGTGCCGTCGGTCGTCAGACGCGCCGGTTCCGAACCGATCACTATGGAGGTCGTTAAAACCAGAAATGCGATTGATAGCGCGAGTCGAATCGATTGCTGCGAGCGAAGATAAACCATTCGACACGGCTCACAGAGCCGTGGCACGACAGACTGGGGATAGAGTTTACAGCAGTCCATCGATGAGTCTCCCGTTCGGCAGGACGCCCAGTTCGACGCGTTTTGCGGATGCCATCCCCGCCAGTTCGAGCATCGTGGTCCCAACCATCTCCGGCGTCACCGGGTCGACGGCGGGAAATTCGCCGTTCGCGTCGCTGGTCCCCACGACCCGTCCCGGTTTCACGCCTCCCCCCGCCCACAGCGAGAAGTAACATGGATGCCAATGATCGCGCGAAGCAATATCGTTGATGCGCGGCGTGCGGCCGAATTCACCCATGCAGACGACGAGCGTCGTCTCCAGCAGACCGCGCTGTTCGAGGTCATCGAGCAGCGCCGAAAACACGCGATCGAGCAGCGGCCCATGCCAGTCGGCGAGCAAACCGAAATTGTCGGAGTGCGTATCCCAACCGTAATCGGAAAACGAGAAGAAGACCTCGACGAACTGGCTCCAGTTGACTTGAACGTAAGGCACGCCCGCCTCGACAAGCCGGCGCCCCAGCGGGCAGCTTTGCCCGAACGATGTTTTCCCGTAGGCCCGGCGAGTCTCCTCCGTTTCCGTCGAGAGATCGAATGCCTGAATGGTCTCGGAGGAATTGAGCAGCGAATAGGCCCGCTTGTACAACGAGTCCCATTGTTCGAACTCGCGGGAATCGAGTTCTCTTCGTGCTTCGTCGAGTTCCTTGAGCACCAGTCGGCGATTTGTCAGCCGCCCAGGGTCGAGACCTTCGAGGAGTTTCAATTCGGGCAGCGAGACTTGACCGGCTTCGGAGCAGGCGATGAGAAACGGATCGAATCGTTTCCCCCAGTTCCCTCCGCCGTATCCGAACGAGATACCGTTGCCGTCGCCGGGATGATTGCGTCCGATCGACATGAAACCGGGGAGATCACTTTCGCGACGATGCCGAGCGAGGATCGAGCCGAAGTTGGGGGCGTAACTCCCGGGGCTTCCTTTTCGGTCCTCCCCGCCGTCTGCTGCAATCGAGCCAGTCATGCCGATCGACCCGGCGGGGCGATGTCCACCGTCGTAATTGACGTTCGTGCGGACAAGCGAAAAGCGATCGCTGCGGCCGGCGAGTTGCGGCAAGAGTTCGGTAAAGCGGACGCCGGGGAGTTTCGTCGCGATCGTCGAAAACGGACCGCGGTATTCCATCGGCGCGTGCGGTTTCGGATCGAAGAGATCGAGATGGCTCGGCCCGCCGAGCAACCAGACGAGCATGATCGACTTGGCGTGAGCCGACTCCGCCGCCGTCGCGAGATTCGAGAGATGATTGGCGAAAGGGAGTTGACTGGCGAGGGGCAACGCCGCTCCGATTTTGAGGAACGACCGGCGGGATAACCCCTGACAATCGCGGACCGAAAATCGCCCGATATCCAGCATTTTTCGCGCTCACTTCCATCGACTTGCCGATCACGAACGCCGCCTGGCTCTCTCCACTATATCATAACAACCAAGGGTGACAGGTGACAATTCTTGATCCGCCGCCGAATCGAAGAACGGATCCTGAAACCCGGTTGGCGTGTCAAAACCGCCTGGAATTTCCGGATGGGCGTTATCGTCCAGAGGGTTTCAGGATGGATTCCAGTTCAGCGCAGGGGAATTTTCGACTCCGGCATGTTAGCATGAACCATCTGGCTGAGCATGCCTTTGTGATGAAAGCGGAATGTAGCCGGAGGACTGTGACCTCGGACCGGCCTCACAGAGGCCAGCCACAAAAAAACACCCTCATCCCAGCCCTCTCCCGCAAGCGGGTGAGGGAGAATGAATCGTTATCGAGTCGGTCAAACTACATACAATCCGTGACAGGTGCCCTGATGCCCATTCAACGAATTCACTGTGCTCTTGCAATCTTGATTCTCTTCTGTGCGATCTTTCGTACAACATCGGCGGAGGACACCGCTCCACTCCCCGGTCCGGTTCGTCTGATGCTGCCGCCGGTGTTGTACGCCGTCGCCGGTCATGAGACGAACGTCTATTTCGACAACGTGACGTTGACGCTCAATCCCGCGAATTATGCCTTTGACGTTCATTGCCCGAAGGGACAGCATCAGGCCGAACGCTGGACCTTCACGCCGAAGGAAGAAGACGTCGGCAAGCACACGTTCGCGATCGATGTCCGCAACGAACAGAACGAGATCATTGCCCGCGATGATTGCGAACTGGTCGTCGTCTCGGCGAAGGCCAATGCTCAGGCAGAATTGACTTTGCTCCTGATCGGCGACAGTCTGACCCACGCCTCGATTTACCCGCAGCATCTGCTCGATCTGAGTCAGGCTCCCGATCAACCGAAGATCAAGCTCATCGGTTCGCACAATCCGCAAGGAGACGCCGCCAAAGACAATCGGCACGAAGGATACGGCGGCTGGACGGCATTACGCTTCGCCACGTTTTTTTCCGAGACCGCACGGACCGGCGAATACGCCAAGCGGGGGAGTCCGTTTCTGTATCTCGACGACAAGGGAGAAAAACGCCTCGACTTCAAACGCTATTGCCAGGACGTCAACGACGGAAAATATCCCGACGTCGCCACGATTTTTCTCGGCCCGAACGATCTGTTCTCGTTCACCGATGAAGACATCGACGACGGAATCAACGTCATGCTCACCCACTTCGATCTGCTCGTCGACATGTTGCGGGCAAACGACTCAAAGACGAAAGTCGCCGTCATGCTGCCGGTTCCTCCCACGGCAAGTCAGGATGCGTTCGGCAATAACTACGGCACGAGTCAGACGCGCTGGCAATACAAGCGGAATATCCACCTCGTCGTCGAGCGCATGCTCGATAGTTACGCCGGGAAGGAAGAGCAGGGGATTTTCATTATCCCGACCAACGTGAATCTCGACTGTGAGCACAACTATCCGACGGCGGAAGGAAAATGGAATTCGCAAGCCGATAGTGCCGGTATCCGGCAGAGCAACAGCGTCCATCCCGCCGCCTCCGGTTATCGACAAATCGGCGATTCCCTATATGCCTGGCTGCTGTCGCAGTGAATTTCGATAACGTTCGAATCGATACAGAAATTTTTGGTTAGCCGCGACGCGCAGGGTTTCCGCAGCGGGGCGAGCTCAGGCGTATCTCCCGCGCGGGCAGCGTTCTGTGCATTTCAGTCCCGTCAGCCTGGTCACCCGAATCCCCAAATTCAAGGCCCAATACCACTCCAAAAAACTCGCATAGCCTCAAAATCAGGCTTCTGGTACAGTTCGTGCCCCGTAATTCGATCCTTCGGGCAGCCGACGCTGTCCCCGTTTCGTTCAAGGAAGAACCGAAATGCGCAGAAGCTTTCGTCGCCGAACTATCACTCCCTTTTCTATTTCGTTTTTCGTCCTGCTGTCGATCACGGCGTATCTCGCGTGGCACTGGAAATGGATTCCCTGGAAACTCTCCAGCGACTCGACGGTGGAACAAGTCGCCGATACGACAGACGACACCGCCACCGACGGCGAAGAGACCGCCTATACCGATGAGTTCGGCAACGCGGCGATGTCCGAAGATGATCTTTCGGAAAACGCGGACGAGGACATCTTCACCAACCAGCATGAGCCGGAGGAAATCTCCCTTTCGCCGGAAGTTGAGCGAATGCGTCTGGCCAAAAGGCGGAATAAAGAAGTTCTCGCGGAGATCCTCGCCGATCAATCCATGCACAGACCTCGCGGCGAAAACATCACCGCCGACTTCGAGACCGACGAACCTTCTCCATCGGGAAATCGTTCGCGACGTTCTGCTCGCGATGACGATCCATTCGACGATGAATCAAGACCATTAACTGCGCGGCAGGTGGCGTTCGATGACGAGACCGAATCGGCAACGGAAGACGAAAATCCGCCCGCCGACGAACCGGTTCACACGGCGAAGGCCAACGGCTCGAAATCGTCGAAACTCCGTTCGACCAATGAACGATTGACGGAGATCGACAAGTTGATCGACGCGGGGGAAATTCTCAGCGCCCATGAAATGCTCTCGGAATGGTACGCCGCCGAACCCGATCATCAACCCGACTTGCAGGAGCGGATCGACCAGACGGCGCAAATGCTCTTCTTCTCGCCGCAACCTCACATCGAAGAGCCGTATGTCGTGCAGCCTGGCGACCAGTTGCGAAAGGTCGGGAAGAAGTATCACGTGCCGTGGGAATTCATCACGCGGGTGAATCGCATCGATCCGCGAAAGATCCGCGCGGGGCAAAAACTGAAAGTCTTCACCGGGCCGTTTACCGCCGAGGTCGACGTCAGCGAATATCGGCTGACGTTGAAGTGGAAAGGTCTGTACGTCAAAAGCTATCTCGTCGGCGTGGGGACGAAAGGGACGACTCCGCTGGGGGAATTCGTCGTCAAGGATAAGCTGATCGACCCCGTGTACTACGGACAGGAAGGGGAAGTCATCGCCAACGACGATCCCGATAACCCGCTTGGCGAACGCTGGATCGACATCGGCGACAGCTACGGCATCCACGGCACGATCGAACCCGATTCGATCGGCAAGGCGATGTCAAAAGGCTGTATCCGCATGCTCAACGACGACGTCGAAGAGGTCTATGATTTCCTCGACATCGGCTCGACGGTGGTGATTCATCCGTGAGCGGTTCTGAACGATGAGAGTGGGGGAGCGGGCGAGTGGGCGAGGGGGAGCAAGAGAAGAACGGGATTGCTTACAGAAGTTCCTTTGCTGGACGTTTAACGCCTGTCGGTTATGATGGAATTGGACCGCTGCCGGGCGGCAAACACACGATTTGATGCAAACGGCAGGTCAGGCTTTGATCAGAAGAGGAGAAGTCCCGATGTCCATGACTGTGGTTCTGGATGATGAGCAATCGCGACGGTTGGAAGAAAAAGCCCGTCAATGGGGCCTTGATCCGCAAGTTCTCGCGAAAGCGGCCGTCAATGATTTGCTCTCGCGCCCCTCGGAAGACTTCGAAAAAGCCGCCAAACGCGTACTCGAAAAGAATAGTGAACTCTATCGGCGTTTGAGCTGATGCGATATCCCGCTTGTTGAATTCAGATTTCAAGAGAAGAGCGATTCACGCTTCTTGCTCCCACTCGCCCCCTCTCCCACTCTCGTAGCTATCACCGGAACGCCGACGTGACGATATTCGAGATCTGAATCAGATACGGTTTGGAGCGCGACAGGATCGCCGAGGTGAAGAGCATGAAGAAGCCGTCGAGGTCGGGGTCGATCCAGACCATCGTGCCGGTCGCTCCCCAGTGTCCGAATGCGCGGGGGCTGAGAAAGTTGCCGAACGGGTCGTTCGAACCGGGTTGATTCATCCGCCAGCCGAGTCCCCAGCCTTCGGTCCGCCGCGTCGCTTCCGGAAGATCGGCGAGGTCATCGAGGCGGTTGGTCGTCATTGTTTTGACGGCCGCCGGGGATAGTATCCGTGCGTCGCCGAGCGAACCGCCATTGAGCAGCATCTGGCAGATTTTCGCATAATCTTCGGGCGTGCTGAACATCCCACCCCAGGGGGCGCCGAATTCCTGCCAGTATTTGCTGTTCCAGCCCCAGTCGGTCCCCTGCTGTTCGGGAGTCGTCTCGACGCGAATAATTCGGGCGCGATCGATGCCGCGCGAGCCGAGCCCCGATGAGGTCATCCCCAGCGGTTCGAAGATTTCTTTCTTGAGGTAGTCGTGAATCGTTTGTCCCGTGAGACGCTGCACGAGTTCCGCGACCATCAGCGTCCCCATGCTCTGGTAACTCAGTTTCGTCCCCGCCGGGAACAACGGCATGGTGTTGAACGTCCCTTCGATGAACGCTTTCATCGGCGAATGTTTCATGCGGAGTTCGGCGTTATCGGGGAGCGAATCGGGCAGGCCCGACGTGTGCGTGAAGAGATGCAGCACGCGAATCTCTTCTTTGTGATGCGGTGCAAACTCGGGGAGATATTTCACCACCGGGTCATGCAGATTCAGCAACCCCTGCTCGACGAGCTGCAACCCCGCCAGATACGTGACCGGTTTGGTGAGCGAAGCGAGCAGAAACAAACCGTCGCGGCGGATCGGCTCAGCCGCAGGTTCGGGGCCTTGCTTGCCGAAATACAGCGGCTCGATGATTTTCCCTCCGCGACCGGCCAATAGTCCCGCACTGGGGATCAGCGGTTCTGGTCCCGACGTCCATTTCGTAAGCAGATCGACCGCCCGCTGAAAACGGGAGGGTTCGAAGAGTTCGTTTCGTGCGGTATATTCCTGGTTGGGCATGGTGGATTTCCTGATCTTGAGGCGCCAGGCTCGGATGGAATCCCAATACGGTACATCCGAACGATGCTATTTTTCAATGCGGATCAGCAGAAAGAATGGACCATGAATGAGGACGACGAGGCGAAAATGTGGTATAATCGAATTCGAAATATATCCGGGACGCATGAGGTTCGGAAGAAAATAACATGGTCGATGCAACAGTCCATACAGTTCTGATTCGGTACGGCAGTCAACCTGAAGTGGCGCGGGCTACGACTCGCTTCGCCGAGGGATTGACGCGCGGCAGCAACGTAGTCGTCGAGACGCATCGCGGCCTCGAACTCGCCACCTTTCTCGAATATGTCAGGAAAACACCCAGACCGAAACCGACTTACGGCGTTGCGAGTGAGGAAGAGTCCGCAAGCATCGCCTGCGAGATCTTGCGGTTGGCGTCGGAAGACGATCGCCGGCTCGCCGCCGAATTGCGCGCGGAGTCCGACGGGGAATTTCAGATTTGGATCGACCGCATTCGAAAATGGGATCTCGACTTGCAGTTGATCGACCTCGAATGGCTGCTCGATCGCAGCAAGTTGATTCTATATGTTTTGAACGATCGTGGCGGCGAATGCACGAAGATGGCGATTTACGCCGTCGCCGAAGGTTACGGACCGGTCGAAATCCAGCCGGTCGATCGCACGGGGATGCTGGTCCCGACGTCAGACGGCGGCGGGGGCTGCGGTTCAGGTGGCGGCTGCGGCTCAGGAGGTTGCGGTTCGTCGGATGAATCCGAAACAACAACCGATCACCACCACGGCGAGCATGCTCCTGCACCGAGTGTGAACTGAAATGATGAACCGAACAAACCATTGAAATTGATTCTTATCGTAACCCGCAGCGTGAGCGAGGGGGCGTGTAAATCCTTCTCCCTCCGGGAGAAGGTGGCCGCAGGCCGGATGAGGGTGCCTTCTCAGAAAATGTAGACTTGAAATACACCCTCACCCTACCCTCTCCCGCAAGCGGGCGAGGGAGAATCGGAAAGCGTGAGTGAGGGACGTACTGTAGGGTGGGCTGTGCCCACCGCATGAAACATCCAAACGTGGGAAAGCACGAACATGACGGATAGCTTTGATGAATTGCAAAAACTCGAACAGGGTTCGGGCGCGGGGCCGGCGATTGCGCGGCTGATCGATGTCCTCAAGGCCGAGAAGCAGTATCATCGCATCTTCGATGCGCTGCTGCTCGAGGTCCGGCAGCAGATGGGGATTTCGCTGGTCCGTCCGACCAGTTTCGATGACGTCCCTGCCGATAAGAAGGACGAATTCGAGAAAGCTTATATCGATGCCGCCCGGTCCGTGGGGAAAATGTTTCTCGACGATCAGCAGCTGGGCCCGGCGTGGATGTATTTCCGCACGATTCAGGAACCCGACATCATCCGCGAATCGCTCGACAAGATCGACCTCGAAACCATCGACGGCCAGGCGGTCGAGGAGTTGATCAACATCGGCCTGCACGAAGGGGCGCATCCCGTCAAGGGGTTTGCGGCGTTGCTCCGCTATCACGGCACATGCAGCACGATCACCGCCTTTGACCACAATCTCAGCCGCTTGAAGACCGAGCAGCGCGAAGAGGTGGCCCGCATGTTACTGGGGCAATTGCATACCGACCTGATGCATTCATTGCAGCGCGACATTCAGCGCCGATTGCCGACCGAACCTCCCGCCGATTCGATCAGCGCGATGATCGTCGGCCGCGACTGGCTGTTCGCCGAGCACAATTATCACATCGACGTCTCGCATTTGAGTTCGGTCGTTCGTTTTGCTCGATCGCTCCCGGAGGGCGATCCCGACTTGAGCAAGGCGATCGAACTGTGCGCCTACGGCGCGATGCTCTCGACGCAGTTTCAGTATCCGAGCGAAGCGCCGTTTCAGGATTATTACGCGGCCCACAAGGCGTATTTCTGCGTGCTCGCCGATCAGAAGCGGGAGGAGAATCTGAATTACTTCCGCGAGATTTTGAAGAACGAAATCGCGTTCGAGCAACAGCAGTTGATCGCCCTCGTGCTGGTCGACCTGCTCGGCCGGATCGACCGCGAGAACGATGCGGTCGAGATCGCCGCGGAGTACCTGTCGGGGGTCGAAGAGGCGCAGACGTTTTCGTACTCGACGCTCTGTCAGGACGCCAGACGCTGGGACCTCCTCGAAAAATCCGCCCGCGAACGCGGGGACTTGGTACTGTTCATGGCGACGCTGCTGGAAGCCGAGCGCAGCGCGAAGGTGTGAGCCTTGGAGAATGATGGACGCCCCTCGTTCCCAAGCTCCGCTTGGGAACACAAGTCTTCGTGAGCTTCCTGCTTCGCCGAATGTGTTTCGATGTTCCACCCCACTGGCGGACGAGCCGCCAGTGCCACCCGATCTCAGAGCGAGCGATCTTGAAACCGCTACGGCAACTGCTTGAGGTTGCACGAGAGGCCGCCGGCGGCGGGGACGTACATGGTGCGGGCGTAGTCCATCACCATGCGGTCGGCATTAAAACGCCAGCCGAGCGTGCGCACGGCGCGCTTCATCCGCTTGATCCAGCCTTGCGGCAAGTCGTCGTGATCGCGCGTGTAATACAGCGGGATGATCTCCTCCTGTATTACCTGGAGCAGGTTGTCGGCATCGCGCGAGTCCTGCACTTCCTGATCGACATGCGTGCGGCCTGAGCCGATGGCGAAACCGTTCGAGCCGTCGTAGGCTTCGGCCCACCAGCCGTCGAGAATCGAGCAGTTGAGCCCGCCGTTGAGCACGACTTTCTGGCCGCTGGTTCCCGAGGCTTCGAGCGGACGCCGGGGGTTGTTCAGCCAGACGTCGACTCCCTGTACGAGATGCCGGCCGAGGTTGATGTCGTAGTCTTCGAGCAGGATGACTTTCCCCTTGAATTCGGGTTGCTGCGTGAGTTTGTATAGCCGCTGGATGATCTGCTTTCCCTGATCGTCGGCGGGGTGGGCCTTGCCGGCAAAGAGGATCTGAATGGGATGCCCGCTGTCGTTAATCAATTTAGCGAACATTTCGAGATCGCGCACGATCAGGTCGGCGCGCTTGTAGGGGGCGAAACGCCGGGCGAAACCGATCGTCAGCGCGCGCGGATCTAGAGCACTCGCCATTTGAGCGATCGCTTCGGGAGTCTCCCCGCGCCGCTCGGCCTGCTGCACGATGCGATTGCGCGCGTAGACGATGAGCCGGCCTTTGAGGGCATCGTGCGTTTCCCACAATTCGCCGGGACTGACCTCTTCGAAACCGGCCCAGACTTCGGGTTCGCCGGTCCGCATGAACCAGTTGCTGGGGAGCACGCGGTCGTAGAGTACGCGCATCTGCGCCGCCAGCCACGTCGGCACATGCACGCCGTTCGTAATGTGTCCGATGGGAATTTCTTCTTCGCTGCGCCAAGGCCACAAACTGGCCCACATGCGACGGCTGACGTTGCCGTGCAGGCTCGACACGGCGTTGGCATAGCGGCTGAGTTTGAACGCCAGCACGGTCATGCAGAACGATTCGCTCGGGTTCTGAGGATCGACCCGCCCCAGACCCATCAGGGCGTTGTGATTGAGTCCCAGTTCATCGGCGAGCGGGCCGACGTGCTCTTCGATCAGGGCCGAGTGGAAACGATCGTGCCCTGCGGGGACGGGAGTATGCGTGGTGAAAACGCCCGACGATGAGGTCTCGCGCAATGCCGCGTCGAACGACAAGCCGTCCTCTTTCATGCGGATGCGAATGACTTCCAGCGGTGCGAATGCCGAGTGCCCTTCGTTCATATGAATGACGTTGGGGAACACCCCCAGCGCGTTGAGCACTTTGACGCCGCCGATCCCCAGCATGATTTCCTGACGGATGCGCGTTCGCTGATCGCCGCCGTATAGCCGCGATGTCAGTTCACGATCCTCAGCGGTGTTGTCGGTGACGTCGGTATCGAGCAGGAACAGCGTCGTGCGCCCGACGTTCACCCGCCAGACTTGCGCGTGGATTCTTCCGGTGCGCGTGGTCACGGCGACTTGCAGACGATTTCCCTCGGCATCCATCACGGGATGCAAAGGGAGCTTCGACGAGAGCGTGCGGGTATACGATTCCTGCTGCCAGCCCTGAAGATCGATGCGCTGCGAGAAGTATCCTTCATCGTAGAACAACCCGACGCCGACGATCGGCACGCCGAGGTCCGAGGCGCTCTTGAGATGATCGCCGGCGAGGACGCCTAACCCTCCCGAATAGATCGGCAACTATTCGTGAATGCCAAACTCGTCGGAGAAATAGGCGACGGGTCGGCGGCCCAGAATTCCGGTGTGAGTCGCTCCCCACGTTTGGTCCGACTCCATGTATTCGCGCCACATGCGGTATGCGAGATTGATGCGGGAATGCAGCACCGCGACGTTCGCGAGTTTTTCGAGTTTTTCGGGGGTGTATTCATCCAGCAGCAACACGGGATTGTGGCCGAGCTGAGTCCAGCGCTCGGGGTCGATCTGGCGAAAGATGTTGGTGATTTCCGGTTGCCAGCTCCACCAGAAATTGCGCGACATTTCGGTCAATTTTTCGTGGAGCGTTTTACTCTGAGCCATACCGATGCCCTTCCCATCCTGAGCGTGACATCATCGAGTGATATCATTGATGTTTTCGTCGCCGACTTTTTTCAACCCGTATTCGTGAGTTAAGCCCGGTCGATTCCGTTCGTTGGAACCAACCTGACGCAATCAGACCTGCCGACATGTCGAGGCTGAATCGATGTGTCCAAATGAGGTGATTGACGGCACATTGCCGATGCAGCCGGGGGCAAGATTTTAGCGTGAATTCCCCTTGGCGTACATCCCAAAGTCCCGTTGCCGGACCCCGCAAAATCCGTGATTCTCACCGCAATCCCCCCTATTTTCCGCCGTCTGGTTGCTTTCACTGGAAAATTATAGACATGCACGGGAACCGTGACGATGGGATGTCCCGTTCGTTTTGTGATCGGCCAGTCCTGGCACACTGCTCTTGACCGGTTCCGGCGATTCTCTTGTAATCCGTCGGGTGAAGATGATGGGGCAACGCGACGATGCGTCGCTCAGCCCCACAATGACGAGCGGGTAGCCGGGACAGCTTTGTGTCCCGGTCGCGCAGCGACAAGAGGATATTTCTTTCGTCACTCGAATTTAGGCATTCGTCGTTTATGACAATCGATGGTGGGCACAGCCCACCCTACGGGGAATTGATGGACGCGACACGGCTGACTCATCGACGTGCGTTGCGATTGCTCGCCATCGGCGACTGCAATACGGAGGGCTGCCGCCAACTCCCCCGGCAGGCGTCGATTCCCGCGCAGGTCGCGATGTCGCTCGAACAACGGGGATACATCGTCGACGTGCAAAACTGGGGCTGCACCATGAGCACCACGCGCGAAGGTTTGGCACGGCTGCAAGCTCAGCCGATCGCTGCCGATCTCGTGCTGATCAACTTCGGACTGGTCGATGCGTGGGTGACGACGATTCCGAAGATCTATATCCCGTATTATCCTGATTCGTTTCTCCGCAAGTGGGGACGAAAAATTCTGAAAATGGTCAAACGCCGTTTGCGTCATCCGCGACTCGAGCGATTCGTTCCTCAGGGAGAAGTCGTCTCCCTCGCCGAATATCGGGCAAACATCGAACGGATGATCTCCGCCATTCGCTCGGCGAATCCCGACGCCGAGATCGTGTTATGGGGGACCGTCCCCGTGCAACACGATGAAATTCGCAACCGCAAGCTGATCGATTACAACAACACCCTGCGCGAACTGGCTCAGATGAAAAATATCCGCTATATCGAAGCGGGGGAAATCGTGAAACAACTGCCGGTCGACGAGGCCTATCTCGATGCCGTGCATCTGAGTGAGCCGGCTTTGCGGTTGATCGCCGATGCGATCATGAGTTGCGTCTTTCAAACCGAATTCGAAAGCCAATCTTCATCACGGATCGCCGCGTGAATCATTCGCGTCACTCATCGGGACCAACTGAGAAACACTCCCTTCGCCAAAGTTCGGGGACGTGCCAACCTGACTCAACAACCTCAGAGGGTGGCACGCTCGGAGTCTTCGACGGGCGTGGAAAATCGGGCGAAGATCACGCCCTTCGCAAAGCCTCAGGGACGTGCCACCCAGACGTTCGCAAGGCGGACCTGATTCAACGGGATTTCTCGCGGGTTCTCGTGATCCGTCTCTCGGCGCTGGGGGACGTGATGAATGTGCTCCCCTCGCTCGCCGTGCTGAGAGATCGCTATCCGCATGCAGAAATCACGGCGTTGACCGGACCGCTGACCGCGGGATTGTTATCACAGGATCCCTGCGTCAATCGCGTCCTCACGCACAATCGCAATCATAATCCGTGGAACTGGCTGACCGCGTGCGCGTCGCTCCGGCGCGAGCGATTCGATCTCGTCGTTGATCTGCAATCGTCGCGCTACACGCGCTGGCTGGCGTGGAGCACCGGAGCCGACGTGCGACTCGGGACACGCCCCGGCCCGCACTACACCGACGTCGTGAAACTCGACCTGACGGGCAAGCAGACGGCGGAACTCTTCCGCGACATCTTGCAGCCCATCGGCCTCGATCGCGCACCGTTGACCCGCCGGTTTCCGCAACTCGAACGCTGCCGCGACTCCGCCATCGCGTTGTTGCAGACTCACAGTATACACGGTCGACCGTTCGCGGTGCTCAATCCGGGTCACAGTCCGGCGTGGATCACGAAACGCTGGCCCGAAGAACATTGGATCGAACTCGGCCGGATGTTTATCGCGCGAGACATCGTGCCAATCGTCACCGGTTCTCGCGCGGAAGCAGAACTGGCTCAGCGCATCGCCGACGGGATCGGCACATCGGCGACATCATTCGCCGGCCAGACCGATCTTTCGACGCTCGGGGGAGTTCTCAGTCTCGCACACGTCGTCGTCTCGACCGACAGCGGACCGATGCACATGGCGGCGATGGCCGGCGCCCCCGTCGTAGCGCTGTTCGGGCCGACGCATCCGGTCACCAGCGGCCCATTCGGTGAGGGACATCGCGTGCTGCATCGCCGCTTGCCGTGCAGTTACTGCTTCAAGAAACGTTGTCCGACGCAGCACGAGTGTCTCGATCAGATGTCGCCCGCTGAAGTCTGGTCGGCGATTACCGACGTGCTTTCCGGCTGCCGGCTGATATCTCGTACCCAAGCTCCGCTTGGGTACGCAAGTCCTCGACGCTCCGCTTCGTGAAACATCAGATGAATTGTAGGGTGCGTCAAGACGCACCGCTTTGTAGCTGGCCTCTATGAAGCCGGTCCGACGTCACAGACCTCGGCTACATAATAGCCTCTTGTCGCTGCGCGACCCGGACACCGAGCTGTCCGGGCTACCCGATGCGAGCGGGCAAATCACCGGCGTGCTTTCCGGTTGCGGTCTTCCGGGAATTCGGCCAACTGTGATTCGGGATCCGGCGAATCGTGCGGCGTGATCGATAGTCCCGCGTCGCGCCATAGTTCTTTCGAGAAGACGAGCGCACCACTTTGCGAGAGATGTGTGCGATCCCAAAAAAACTGCTCTTTGTCGGTCGTTTCCGAGAAAACCATGTGTTCGCGGTAATTCAAATGCTTGAGCCGGTACTGCCGCACGAGGCGATCGACTTCCGACTTGTACTGTTCGTAAGGTTCGCCGAAGGTCGTGTGTTCGCACAGCGGCGCTTCGAAGAAGATGACTTCGGTTCCTGCGGATTGCAGCCGAGCGATGAGGGCTTCGACGGCGGCGACGTCTTCGGGACAATGCGGATTCTTGCGATTGGTCACTTTGCGTGCGGTCTTGTGGCGCACGCCGAGCGGTATCGGTCGATCGACGAGCGGGACGTGTCCCATGACGTACTTGTCGAGATCGTCCTGTGCATCGAGGGGACAGGCTTTGTTCTCGCGTCCGCCGACGCCGAAGAAGAACCACTCCGGCGGCCCGCGCCGCGACCAGAGGGGAGTCGTTTCCCAATGGTAGTAAGCGGTCTCCAAACTTCCCGCCCCATACGTTCGATGCTGCAATTCATCGGCCCATTCGGTCCCGATGGCATCGGCATCGTGATACGGTCGCCGCCATGCACCCGACGAGTCGAACGTCAGCGGGTTGATTTCGAAGAGCACATATCGCGCGGTGTTGCCAGCGTCGAGAAAGCGATCGACCATCACCCGCATCATGCGGCCGGCGGCTCCCGGGAGTGCGAGATTGTAATAGGTTCCTCCCTCGGGGAAACAGCGGGGATCGACACCGAAATGGGCGCGCGACATCCCGATGACGACGGCATCGTAATGCCGCGGTTGTTCGATCTCGGCGAACTTGCGATGTGCCGACGTCTCGGCGAGCGGATAATGCGCCAGCCGGTCGTTGGCTCCCCAGCCGGCGATGCCGACGACAAACAACGTGAGCACCAGCGCCGGTGCGGATTGTTTCACCGCCGTGCGCCACGGATGCCGATCGTCCGGCAAGGATGGATCGATCGCCTGTACGATTTCAGAATTGGAAGTAGATGAACTCACTGCCGCTTCTCACTCCAAAAATTAGGATTCCTGCCCCAAGCAACGAATACAACGCCACGCGGCGTACGATCGGCCAATTATGCACATACAATTCATCGCCATGTTTTTCCTGCAACAGATGCAGAAACAACAGCGGAATCACCATGACGAACGAACCGGCAAACTGCCAGAACATCGGCGAGCCGCCGAGCGCAAATCGTTCGGCGAGCGTGCCGATGTCGCTCAAGGCATTGACGCGGAACAGCAGCCAGCCGACGCAGATCAACTGAAAGAATCCGATCACTTTGAGGATGCGCATCGGCGTCCATGTATTCGCGAGGCGATCGTCCCCGCGCACTCGCCCGCAGAGCAGGCGATGGCCGACGAGCAGCAGTCCCTGAAAGACTCCCCACGCCACGAAATGCCACGCGGCACCGTGCCATAATCCACCAAGGAACATCGTCAGGCACAAATTGCGATAGGTTTGCAGCGTGCCGTTGCGGCTGCCGCCGAGTGGGATATACAGGTAATCGCGGAGCCACGTCGAAAGACTGATGTGCCAGCGGCTCCAGAATTCCTGCGGATTGCACGAAAAATAGGGCATGCGGAAATTCTGCATCAGTTCGAACCCGAACAGCCGCGACGTCCCGCGGGCGATGTCGCTGTACCCGCTGAAGTCGCCGTAGATCTGCCAGGCGAACGCCCAGAGGCCGAACAGCACGTCCCAGCCCTGGGCCGAGTTCGGCGTATCGAAAACGATTTGCGCGAGTCGGCCGAGGTTGTCGGCGACGACGACTTTTTTGAAGAGTCCGAGCAGAATCAGCCAGCTTCCCGACGTGATGTTCTGCACGGTCACGCTGCGGGGATTGACGACGCGCGGCAGCAGCGTCGTCGCCCG
>JBJXGP010000461.1:0-23137 GCA_046160425.1 Planctomycetaceae bacterium | reverse complement strand
CTCCTGCGTCAACAATTCGGCGAATGCATTCAGAATTCGCTTCAAGAATCACATGTCACGAAGCAATCAAAGTGCCTCGATTATTCGCACGGCTCACAGAGCCGTGGCACTCAAGAATTGGGACGTTAGTGAGTATTCATCCCAACCGGGGCATCCCGGCTCATGGGTTTGTCCTCGTTTCAAGAGCCGTAGTGATGAATCAACGAAGATGGTGGGTCAGCGCGGCTTGAGGCCGCTCGACCCACCCTACCGCTTTGCGTTTATTGCGGCGACCTTCTCCTCGCTATTTCCTCACTCCGGGATCAACTTGCGAATCGCTTCGACGGCGACTCCGGTGCGGTATTCGATGATCTTTTTACCCCACTTCTTGGTGTTCTCGACCGGGGCGAGATTGACGCCGTTGATGGTGAATTTTTTGGCGGCGATGCGCTCTTTCGCGCGGACCGAGTTGGGATCGACGGTGTACATCACGGCTTCCATTCCGTAGTCGTCGTGCAGGCCTTCTTCGACCTGCTTGACGCCCTGCTCTTCCAGGAATTTTGCGACGTCGATGTAGTTGTAGTATTCGGGGACGAAATGAATCTGCGTCTTGTCCCCTTTCCATTTCGTGCTGAGTTGCTCGACGACGGCTTTCATCCCCTCGACATTGCCGCCGCTGTCGCCGATGACGACGATGTGTTTGAAGCCATTGGCCCGCAGGCTGCCGCAGACGTCGATGAGCAGTGCGCGGTAGGTGTCTTCGGTGAGGCTGATGGTGCCGGGATATTTCATGTGCATCGACGGCGGGTCGATGTCCCCTTCGGGGACGAACGGGATCACCGGGGCGACGAGCGCATCGCCGAGTTTGCGGGCAATCGATTCGGTCGTCCCACGCAGCACGACCTGGTGTTTGCCGGTGACGAGGTACGGGCCGTTCTGCTCGATTCCCCCCGTGGCGAGAATGACGGTATCCTTGCCGGCGCGCATCGCATCGCGGATTTCCATCCAGGTCATCTCCTCCATGAAGACGGTATCGGGAGCATCGATCGGCCGGGGAGTTTCAGGATCGGGATTCACCGGATCGGGAATCGCCGAGAGTCCGCCGAAAAGTCCAAGAATCGCCGCCAAACAGCAGGTGCGCCACATGTTCGAGTCTCCTGTTCTGGTGTGTGTTCGCAAAAACGGATGGGGGAATGTCAGAATATTGTCGGTCAAGATGCAGGCAAACGCAACGATAAGGGGATGTTCCCTCGCGGGAATCGTCGTCGCGTTGAGAACGTTTTCTAAACCCCGGAAGGGGTTTCAGCGATTAGCCCCGGGTCGCGTCTCGCGCACCCGGGGATACGGTCCGTCGGAAAAGATTTCGACCCTGGAAGGGTCGCAGAACTTCGAATGTGTGATCGCTGCGACCCCTCCAGGGTCGATTACATCCGCCATTTGAATACCGGTGGTGTCGCTTCGCTCAACCACCGGCTAATGGCTGCGACCCCGCCGGGGTCGTACAATTCATGCAGCAAGGTTGACTCGAAGATCCTCGAAAGACGAGTCGCGAGTTGAAGTCGTACCCCCCTCAGACTACACTTGTGATATCGAAGTCCGTTACCTTTCGGTCATTCTCTTTCTGAGTTGAGTCACCTTTCATGGGCGTGATGCGATTTGTGGTTCGTCCTGCCGAACTGGTGGGTGCCTTGCCCGACCTGCATCGCGCCTATATCACCGGCATCGATACCCGCGTCTTCCCCATCCGCGTCGAAATGGAAGGGGAAATTCTCGCCTGCCGACGGCAAACCTCCGAAAGCGGGCGGCTGCACGTCGCCTTCCCGATCCCCGGATACGGCTGCCCCGTCGTGGGGACGTCGTCGCTTCGCGAGCAGGATGAACCGTATCTGCTGGCCGTCGAATTGGCGCGGGGGAAGATCTCGCAACTCCGCGATCAAATCGGCGCGTGGGAAATCGCGGGGATGCAGATTCCCGAGTCGGTCCCGCCGCTGATGAAAGAGGCGCATCACTTCTTTGCGAAAGCGACCGCCTGCCAGTCGGAGGTCGACGAAGCTAGCCGACTGGCGATCGAGGCGTTGCAAAAGGCGTTCGCTGCATCGGAACTTCTCGCCGGGGAATATGCGCAGCAGCGCTTGCAGATGCGGCAACGCCGCTCGTCGCAGCTCCCGGCGTTTTTGGGATGCAATCTCGGCGACCGGATTCCCTCTCCCGAACAAGAGAAGGTGATTCACAATGCCTTTCAGGCTGTCGGCATCGGCATCGAATGGAAAAACATCGAGCCTGAAGAAGGAAACTACTTCTGGGAAACCGCCGACAAGCAGGTCGAGTGGGCGGCGAAGCAGCGGTTGTTGATTAGGGGCGGACCGCTGCTCGACCTGGGAGCCGACGGCTTGCCGCGCTGGTTGTGGCAATGGGAGCACGATTTTCTCAACATGCAGCACTTCGTCTGCGACTTCGTGCAGACCGCGATCTCGCGTTATGTCAGCCAGATCCGCATGTGGGAAGTCGCCTGCCGGGTCAACACGGGCGGAGCGCTCACGCTCACCGAAGAACAACGGCTGGCATTGGTCGCCCGCGTGCTCGAAGCCTCTCGCAAGGTCGACGACGAGACGCAACTGCTGATCCGCATCGATGAGCCGTGGGGCGAATATCAGGCGCGGGGCCAACATCGCCTTTCGCCGTTGCAATTCGTCGATGCGCTGGTGCGCTCGGGGTTGGGGTTGTCGGGAGTCAATCTCGAAATCAACATCGGATACCGCCCGCGCGGGACGGCGTCGCGCGACCTCATGGATTTTTCGAGGCTGATCGATCTGTGGAGTTCGCTGGGGGTGCCGCTCTATCTCACGATCGGGTTTCCGTCGGGGACGTGCGTCGATCCGTTGTCGTGTCAGGATCTGGAAGTCGGCACGCAAGGCTGGAAGAGCAACTGGAGCGAAGAGAGCCAGGCGGAGTGGGTCGAGAAGTATCTCCCCCTCCTGTTGGCCAAACCTGCCGTCGTCGGTTTGTTCTGGACGCATCTCTCCGACCAGGGGTCGCACGAATGTCCGCACGCCGGGCTATTTCGGGCCGACGGTACCGCCAAGCCGGTGATCGAGCAGTTCATTCGCCAGCGTCAGGCCACTTTCGAAGAATAATTACTCCCAAGTCCGCAGAAAAATCCTGGCTTTATCGATGCTTATATCAAGCAAAATACACACGAATGGACCCAGGTTTTTCTGCGAGTTAACATAGAAACGTCGAGCCGGGTCCGGATCAACATGTCGCGCAAACGGTCTGCCACGCACAAATCGTCTGTCTCCCAAACCGAGCGACGCAATTACGGAACCCCGTCGCCGACCGTCGCGACTGCCTCGCGTGTGCCCGGCGCGCTCGACCCGCCGCCGGTCGCCGATGCGCCGTGGTCGATCTGGAGCAAATCGCTGGTCGCGTTGCTGTTCGTGTGGGTCTTTCTGCTCGGCGTGACTCCGCTGCGCGACACCGACATCTGGTGGCATCTGCGGACCGGCGCATACATCTGGAATGAAGGGATCATCCCGCAGACCGATCTGTATACCTACACCGACTGGGATCAGCCCTGGATCGATCTCCACTGGGGATTTCAATTGCTGATGCTCGCCGTGTATTCGATAGCCGGGGTCAAGGGGATGGTGCTCTTCAAGGCGGCGGCGTTGACGTCGGCGGTCGCCATCGGCTGGTTCGCGGCGGGACGGACGTTGTCTCCCGTTTTGCGGTCGTTGTGCTGGATCGCTCCGATCGTCTGCATGTCAGGCCGTGCTCTGGAGCGCCCGGAAATGCTGTCGCTGATTTTTCTGGGCTACTGGCTGTGGGTGATCCCCCGGCTCGAATCGCGTCCGAATTTGATCTGGACGCTTCCCGTCGTTCAACTCGTGTGGGTGAACTGTCACGCCTTGTTCATTCTCGGCCTCGTTGTGGGGGGAGCCTACGTCGTCGATCGGTTGCTGCGCTGGTTTTTCTCCGCACGCCGGGGGCTTTCACAGCATGTCGACCAGCCGCCGTTCATTCATCTGTTTCGCGCGGGGATGCTGACGCTCGTCGCCTGTTTTGTGAACCCGTACTTTGAGGAGGGGGCCTTCTTTCCCGCGGTGCTGTATCGCAAATTCTCGGTCGATCAGAACATTTACGGCAACACCGTCGGCGAGTTTATGCCTCCGCTGCTGTTCCTGAAGGAAGGGACGTCGAAGTATTTGTATCTCGATTCGCTCAAATATTTGTACCTCGATGCCGAGTTGCTGGTATTCGCGGTTACGTTTTTCAGTTTTCTCTGGCTGGCATACTATCGCCGCTGGCATCCTTACCGCTGGCTGTTGTTCATCGCATTTTCGCATCTGGCGTGGGAAGCCTCGCGCAATACGAACATCTTCTCTCTGGTGAGCGGAGTGCTGCTGGTCGCCAATCTCGAAGATATTTTTCGCTGGCATCGTTCGAGAGCGGTTACAGCCTCCCCGCAGCCCTGGCTCGGCACTCGACGCCTCGAAAAAGTGGGACTCGCGATTGTCATGGGCTTGATCGTCAGCGTCTTGACCGGTCACTGGGCGGCGTTCGGGAAAGAAGGAAAGCGGCTCGACTGGAACGAAGAGCGGGCCTGGTTCATCCACGATGCCGCAAAATTTGCGGGTCGGCCCGGCATGCCGATGACGGCGTATGTCTCGAACTTCGGCCAGGCGGCGGTCTACTTGTATCACAATGGTCCGGAGCGCAGAGTCTTCATCGATGGCCGGCTCGAAGTCGCCCGCAAGGAAACCTATCTGCTCAATGATGCCATTCTCGAAGCGATGGCGACGATCAATCCCCACTGGGAGCAAGCGCTCAAAGATCTCAGCGGCGACTTGCCGGTCGTGATTCTCGACAGCCGCTTTTCACGTGCCCAGATCAACGGCATGCTCAATACGCCGGGCTGGAGACTCGTCTTCGCCGATCAATCGGCTGCCGTGTTCCTGACCGAAGCGACGGCGAATCGGCTGCAACTCCCGGAGGTGGATTCGACACCGTTGCACGATCCACCGAAAATCGAATCGCCGCGGTGATGATAACTCGCTCGGCTGCGCATGTGCCTCTTTCTCCCTCGCCCGCTTGCGGGAGAGTGTGGGGTGAGGGTGTATTTCTCTCATTCGATTCGTTCAAACACAAGCATCGTCAATCGTCGATTTCTCGTTCCCAAGCTCCGCTTGGGAACGCACGTCTTCGAAGCTCTGCTTCGCGATTTATATCGTAGATGGTGCGTCTCGACGCACCCTACAGAACTCGATCCGTTTCTGATAAATTGGATTCTGCTTCATCTCCTCGCGACTTCATTACGAAGGCTCACCCATGAACCGGATTCGTTGCGGCGTCATCGGACTGGGGTGGTTCGGCGAACATCACGTCGATACCCTGCAGCAACTCCCGCTCGCCGACGTCACCGCCGTCTGTACCCGGCGACCCGATCGTCTCAAGGAAGTCGCCGACAAGTACGGCGTCCCTAAAACGTACACCGATTACCGCGATTTGCTCGCCGATCGAGATATCGATCTCGTGACGATCGTTACGCACGTCGACAATCACGCCGAGCCGACGCTCGCGGCGATACGGGCGGGGAAGCATGTCTTTCTCGAAAAGCCGATGGCCGACAATGTCGCCGATTGCGACCGGATCATCGGAGCACTCAAGACGACCGACAAGGCGTTCATGGTCGGGCATGTCTGCCGGTTCGATACAGTCTATGCGCTTGCGAAGGAGGAAATCGAGGCGGGACGAATCGGGAAAATCCTCAGCATACATGCCCGCCGAAATCTCGCCAAATGGATCACCGAAACCCATCTGCACAAGATCAGCGCACTATTCGGCGACGGCGTACACGATCTCGATCTGATGCTCTGGTTCACGGGGGCCAAACCTCAGAGCGTCTACGCCGTGACGTCGAACAGCCGGCCGCATCTGCCGCACGACGACATCGGGTGGGCGACGTTCCGCCTCGATAACGGAGCGATTGCCGTCATCGAAAATGTCTGGTGCCTTCCCGAAAACGCACCGTTCGCGATCGACGCCCGCATGGAGATCATCGGGACCGAAGGGGCAATCTACATCGATAACTCCGGAAGCCATTATACTCTGCTCACAAAGCAAGGGATGAGTTTCCCGCAATCGACCTATTGGCCCAAGGTCCACGGCTTGCGACGGGGACACCTTAAGGAAGAGTTCGATTATTTTCTAAAGTGCATTCAGCGAGGGGAGAAGCCGACCGTCATTACTCCAGAAGAATCCCGCCTGGTCGTACATGCAATTCTGACCGCCGAACAATCGGCCCGCGAAAAACGAGTCATCGATTTCTGAGTTTTGTAAGGTGTATCGAGCGGCATCAAGCCGCGCTGACCCACCGAATAAACATCCAAAATGAATGGCCGCGAAAAACGCGAAATGACGCAAAAAATCTCTTGAGCGACGGACTACTTCCTCACTTCTAACCATTGCGTGATTTTGCGTTTTTTGCGGCGGTTGAATTCGTTCGCATACTCATTGGTAATTCACGTGACCCAATCACAGAATCCGGCTTCTGATCTTGCTCAGCGCGGCGCGACGGCCGATCCGTGGGAACAACTGCGTGCCTTGACCGCGGCGCGGATTGCCCTCGGGCGGTGCGGCGGGAGTCTGCCCACGCACGAACTGCTCGACTTCGGGTTGGCGCACGCACGCGCCCGGGATGCCGTCCACGCCGAGTTCGATCCGGTAAAGCTCGCGGACGAATTACAAGCACTCGGCATCCCCAGCCTGCAACTGGCAAGCGAAGCCCGCGATCGCTGGGAGTATCTCCGGCGACCCGACCTCGGCCGCAAATTATCGGCGAAAAGCAAATCGACATTGAACGAGCATATGACCGCGTCCGCTCCTTCCGATTTTTGCTACGACCTTTCGATCATGGCCTCGGATGGTCTGTCGGCGACCGCCGTTCATCAGCAGGTCATTCCGCTACTGCGACAATTGTGGCCTCGGCTGGGAATTGACGGCTGGAGGTTGTCCCCCGTCGGCCTGGTCCGCTACGGACGAGTCGGCATTCAGGATGAGATCGGCGAGTTAATGGGCGCTCGGATTGCGCTGATGCTGATCGGCGAACGACCGGGCCTCGGCTCACCCAATAGTCTGGGAGCCTACTTCGTCTATGGTCCGCGCGCCGGTCTGACCGACGCCGATCGCAATTGCATCTCGAACATTCGCGAAGAGGGGTTGCGTCCCGAACAGGCCGCCGCCACGATCTATTATCTGTTGAACGCCTCTCGTCAGAAACAATTGAGCGGCGTGACCCTCAAGGACGACCGCGAAGTCCTGAAAGTCAAATCGCAGCGGTCGATCGATAATGAAGCAAGTCGTGAGTAACCCCGGTTGCTTGTCAACCGGGGTCGCGAAGCGACAAGAAGCATTGCAAAAATTCGCACAGACAGGAATGTCTGTGCCACTATAAAAGTGACCCAACCTGCGAATAGTTAACCATTCCGTATAAACGAAAAAACAAAGGATACCGCATCTTCATGGGACTCTCACTCGACGAGATCAAAAGAGCCGTCAAGCATCTGCGAAAGGTCGACCCGGTGCTGAAAGAACAGATTAAACTCGTCGGCCCGTTCGAGCTGAAGCTGCAGCGCAACCGCTTCGACGTGCTCGTACGCTCGATCATCTCGCAGCAGATTTCGACGGCGGCGGCGCGGTCGATCCGGCAGCGGCTGATGACACGCATCGCACCGCACAAAGTGACGCCGGAAGTCCTGATGACGCTCAGCGCCGACGATCTGCGCAGCGTCGGCATTTCGCCGCAGAAGGCGGGATATCTGCAAGACCTCGTGCGTCAGGTCTCGACGGGCACCGTGCGCCTGCACCGCCTGGCGCGGATGGACGACGAAGCGGTGATCGAAGAACTGATTCGGGTGAAAGGGATCGGGCGCTGGACGGCGGAGATGTTCCTGATCTTCTCGCTGGGACGGCTGGATGTCCTGCCCGTGCAGGATCTGGGCATTCGCTCGGCGATGATGCGGTTGTACGGCCTTGCGGAACTTCCCGATCGGCAGACGTGTCTCGAAATCGGAGAACCGTGGAGACCTTATGCCAGCGTCGCCTCATGGTACTGCTGGCGCAGCGGCGATCTGGTGCGAGAGAAGAAAACGTGAGGATTCACCGGTGATCCTGATTCGGGTGGCACGGGCGGCTTGTCCGCCAGTGTGACGAGGCACACCTTTCGGATTACGTCGATTCCTGCGGTTCGGCGGCAGTCGCGGGATTTGTGGTCGGAGCTTTTCTACGCCGGACGACGGTCGCATTCGCGGCGGCTCTCGCCGAAAGCGATTCGGCGGAGATGAGATTGACGACTTTTTGAGCGAGGTCATCCATCAACATCACGAGGTTATCGACGCGACCGACGAGGTACATGTAAATGACGAGACAGGGAATCGCGATCAAGAGCCCGACCGCCGTCGTGAGCAGCGCGAGGGCGATGCCCGCGGCCAGTTGTTCGGCTTTACCGGCGGCCTGTCCGACGGCGATCTGATTGAACGACTCGATCATGCCGACGACGGTTCCGAGCAATCCGAACAGCGGCGCGACGGTCGCCACGCCGTTGATGATTCTGAGATGCTTGCGCAAATGGCTGATTTGTCGTTCGCCGCCGTCGATGATCGCCTGTTCGACTTCGACGCTCGGTTTGCCCCATTTGCGAATGCCGTGGGCAAAGACCGAGGCGACGGGGCTGTCATTCTGTTCGCACAATTTGAGTGCGGTTTCGGCATCGAGCTTTTGCTGTTCGAGCAATTGCAGAAACCGATCGACGAACGCATTGGGGATGACGCGGTTGACGCGCAACACAACCATGCGTTCGATCACAAACCAGACCGCGACGACCGAGCAGATGATGAACGGGGGGAGAAACCAGTCGAGGGCCAGCATGATCCCCACAAAATCGCTGGGGATGGTCTTCAATGTGGATTTTACGGGGGCGGCGGCCGGGGCAACGGGGGCGGATCCCGCGCTTTCCGTCGTCACGGGAAAAGGATCGACGGGCGCGGCTTTTTCCCCATCTTGAGCCCGGACCCAGGTCCACGTCATCAATAGCAGGCAGACCAGCCCCAGCACGGCATACGTCCGCAAGCGGGACTGCGATGCGGAATTCCGATCGAAGCGTCGGCGAAGCCGGGTTGCCGGGCGGTCCACGCATTCCGTTGGTTTCAAGTCATCCATGGCATTCTCTATATACTATTGGTAGTTAACCCGCGCAATATACCGGACTCAACTGGCTCTCGCTGTACTTCATATCGGCTTAACGTGCGAATGAAAAGTTAAGCAGATATACACGAATTCGTGAATTTTCGCCATTGCCGTCACAAAGAGGACTCATTTTTTCAGCGCATTCAACCGTTCCGTCGCTTTGGCCGCATATTCGCTCTCGGGAAAACGCTTCACCAGATCGGCGTAGGTTTTTTGGGCCAGCGGGACTTCGTTGAGAGCTTCGTGGCATTGTCCGGTCTGATAGAGCGCGGGAGCCTGCCATTGCGGAAAATCGTAATGGATATCGACCTTGAGGTATTCGAGTTGCGCCCCCTTGTGATTTTTCTGGAGCAAAAGAATTTCGGCGATCATGAACTGGCTCTTCGCCGCAGTTTCGGTCGCCTTCCCGTTGGGGTCGTCGATTACTCGCGTGAAGGTGTCGATCGCCTCCTTGAATTTTGCCTGATTCTTGAAGGCCCGGCCGAGCACTTCGTTCGCCTGATACAGAAACGGGGATTTCGGATCGTAGACCACAAACTCGTCGACGACAGCTTGCAATGGATCGTATTCCTTGCGCTTCAGATGAATCTCCGCCAAGAGCACGAAGACCCGCGGAAACCAGTCGGCCTTCGAGACCGCTTCGTTCTGCTTTTCAGCTTTAATCGCATTCAACGCGGTAAACGCTTCATCGGTTTTATCCTGGTGGAACAATGACTCCGCCCGTTGAAAGCGACCGTACCAGACGTATGTTCCTTGCGGGAATCGCTGTTCGAGTTGCTCCGCTCGTTTTTGGGCATCAGTCCAGTCTTCGAGTTCGATCGCGATATTAATCAGACGGTACAGCGAGACTTCCTGCACGTGTGCATCCGACGTGTTCGCCGCTTCGAGTTCCTGAAACGCTTTCCGCGATTCATCCAGCTTGCCCGCCACGAGGTCGCTCTCGGCGAGACTCATGCGGGCATTATCGACCAGTTCGCTGGTTGGGATATCGGCGATCAACCGGCGGAAAATCTCGTCGGCCTTCTCGAATCGCTCGGCTTCGTAATTGAGCAGCGCCCACTCATCGAGCAGCTTGTCGAGTTGCTCGGGCTGCGGAAAGAGTTTCAACAACTCCCCATAGGCGGCATCGGCTTTTTCGATTTCACCCTGGCGGCCCAATACGCGGGCTCCCTGCAAGCCTGCGAGGTAGGCTTCACGCGCCGGCGCGTAAGCCGTCAGCGTTGCCTGATACGCGGCTTGTGCTTTATCGAGCTGATTGGCCGCCTCGAAGCTCTTCCCTTGCATGAATCCCGCTTCGGCGGCGAGCTTATCCTTCGGATGCTGCTTCACGACCTCGGCAAATTGAACCGCTGCCGGTTCGAATTGCTGCTGTTGATACAAACACCAGGCCGACCCCGACAACGCCTGGGCATGGAATGGAGACTCGCTTCCTAACATCGCCAACGTTGCGAACAACTTGCCCGAGACCTCCCACTGTTGAGCCTCGTAGGCGATGTCGGCCATCCGCGAAGTCGTTTTCGCCAGGTTCGGACTTTGCGGAAACTTGTTGAACAGAATCGTCAGATTGTGCTGCGCCGCCGTGGCATCTCCCAGATATGTATAGGCGATCGCTTTGAACGAGACGACCTGCTGCACCTCCGGACCTTCGGGCAACAGCTTGAGATATTCCGTCGCCGCCTCGATGCATTCCGCGTATTTCTTTTCCTGAAGCAGGCTCGACGACTGAATGGCCAGCGCGTCGATAAACTCCGATTTCGCACCCTTCGCCTTGACGTCGGCGATGAGCGGCTCGAGAGTCGCCAGGACCGATGCCCAGTCTCCCAAACGTTGATACGTATCGGCGATGTAGTAGCGGGCGGTCAATTGCGTTTGCGGAATGGTGCTTTCATCCTGCACTTTCTTGAAGTGAACCAACGCCTGCTTGAGCTGTTCTTCGCCGCCGCGATCGCGGAGCACCCGGCCGCGCAGCAGATCCTGATACAGCCGCAATCCGCTCATCGGGTATTCAGCGGCGAAACGGTCGAGCAGTTGCTGCGATTCGTCGAGTTGACCGCGCATCAAGGCCGTTTCGGCGGCATGGTGGAGACTATCGTCGGCGAGTTCACCTTTGGGCCAGCGTTTGACCACTTCCAGAAAACGCTGTTGAGCCGACTCGGCCTGCCCACCGCGCAGTTCGCTGTCGGCCCAGTGATACAGGATGCTCTCTCCCTTGGGATCGTCGGGCTTCAACTCGTAAATCGCCTTCAAGGTGGCGGCGGCATCGGCATACTTCTGCAACGATTTCTGACTCATCCCCTTCCAATACAGGGCGGTCACATTCTGTTCCGGAGTCGCCGCGGCCCGGTCGAATCGAGCCATCGCCGTCGTAAAATCTCCCGCCTGAAAATAGCCAAAACCCGCATTCAGATCTGCAGTCGCCACCAGCGTGCTTTCGGGAAATCGTTTGATCACATCGTCATATGCGGCGGCCGATTCGGCAAACTTGCCGGCAGCGAACAAGCGGCCCGCCAGGCGGAACTGGGCCGACGGCGCGCGCCGGCTCTGCGTCTTCGCCGACAGTTCGCGATAGATCTCTTCGGCTTGCGGACCTTGATCGAGAATCTCGTAAGCCCGCGCCAACCCGAACTTGGCATCGTCGGCCATGGCACCGTTCGGAAATTTCTTCAGCGACGCCTGAAAATTCAGCGTTGCCTCTTTCGGTTGATTCGACCGCATCTGCGTATCGCCCAGGTAAGGCAACGCCCACTCGGTCAGCGAATCGTCGGGAAACTTCTGTACGAAGTCGCCGAGTTCCTTTACCGCCGACTTGTAATCTCCCGTCAGATAACTGCACTCGCCGACGTAGTACATCGCTTCCGAGAGCTTCTTGCTGTTGGGGTAATTCTGCACGTAGATCCTGAGAATGGCTCGGGCATCCTCGTGCTTCTGCAGGTGGACGAGACTCTTCCCCAGGTTCAATTGAGCGAAAGGGACTTTGACGTGCTGTGGATAATCCTTGAGGAACTTCTGATACTGTTCCGCCGCCAAGTCCCAGCGCTCTTTTTGATAAAGGCCGGTGGCGAGGTTGTACTGGTCCGTCCCCGGATCATCGGCGGCAACCGCCATGCTCCCCGCCAGCGTCCCCAGAATCGTCAGACCCAGGAGGAGAGAGGTCAGCATCCGATGCGATGCGGATTGGGGAAGGAGCCAACCCAAATGCGATGAATATTGAACGGTGAGTTTCATGTGCAATGCATTCAACCTGTTACAATCGTGAGCGACGTCTTGCGGATGCATCTTCGTCGGCAAACTTCGGCGATTCGCGTCACCTGAGTAATTGACGCGGATTTTTCCATCGAATCGACAGGGAGCAATCATGCGTATCTTCCTCCCAAAGCGCACCTGCGGTTCACTATCTTATCTCCGAGACATCGTCGTCGGCAAGCGGATCTCGGCTGATCCCACCGGGAAATGGCCATCCATCGGACATTGTGGATGGATTTTGGGCTCCGGAAGTCTTTCGGTGCCAAGTGAGACAGCATGTTTCTCCGCTTCAAGAAGCATCAGGAATTTCAACAAAAAGCCCGTCCCATTCCCCGCTTCCGTGGCGGCGGTCCTTTGAAATCCGGGACCGGTTCTTGTACGATTTGGTGGAGATCGGGGAAACTCTCCCCGGAATTCTTTTCACGACTCGGTTGGCGACGCGAAGGCCTGTTGTATTCACGTAGGCCGAACTTCGCCGCAGGGGTGTGGAAACAGAGCGAATGCTCTATAATTCGGTCCTTCTGTGTTAACCATATCGGGAATTGACGGAACGACAACGTGATGACCCCAGAAAGTGAGAATGTCATGGTGAATCTCCCTCGGAATGGACTCTTGAAGTCCGCGAATCTTGCCGGTCTCTGCCTCGCCGGATTGATCCTCGCCACCAGCGCCCAGGCTCAGGATCTCAAATACAAGGTCCGCGTCACTAACCTCGATAACCCCAGCGGCGTCGGCGTACACGCCGCCACGGGCGATGTCTTCATCGCCTCGCGGTACGGCGTCTATCGCTATAACCCAGCCGCCAAGAAGGTGCATCTCGAAATCGCCGGGTATCCCGAACCGATCGACGTCTACGGCAAAGGGCCGATGTTCAACATTGGACCTCTCGGCATCGGTTTTCTGGGAGCCGAACATCTGGTCGTCGGCGACGGCAGCCGCAAGGATGCCGAAGAACTCGTTCGCGTCTATAAGATCACTGCCGAATACAGCGACGATCGCGAACCCGTCAAAGAGGACGCCGCCGAATTCACACTCGGACCGATCCCCGCCGGCGATGCCTCCGCCAAAGGTGAAGGAAACTTCTACGGTGTGGCGGTCACGGCGAATGCGATCTACATCACCTGCAACGGAGACGACACCAAAGGCTGGATCGCGAAGGCCGATATCGCCGATGGAAAACCCGGTGCATTGACGCCGTTCATCGCCACCAAGGTGGCGACCGAAGTCGATGCCCCGATCGCCATCACCATGAGCCCTGACGGTACGCAGATCGTCGTCGGCCAGGGTGGCGAAGTCAACATGCCCGGCGACAGCCTGCTCACCACATACGATCCGGCGAGCGGACAGTTGACCAAAAAGATGGCGACCGGGCTGCATGATATCTGCGGCCTGGCCTACAGTCCCAAAACCGGAAAATTGTATGCCGTCGATTTCGCCTGGGCCGACACGACTCAGGGGGGATTGTTCGAACTGGTCATCGAAGGGGATGCCGTCAAGGCGAACAAGTTGCTCAGCCTCGACAAGCCGACGGCGCTCGCCTTCGACGCCAACGGCAAGCTGTATCTGACGACCTTCGGCACACAGCAGGAAGGATCCGACAAATCGCCGGGCCAGTTAATCGCCATCGAACCCGGCCTGTAGTCTCTGTAGCCGGGGTCTGTGACCCCGGACCGGCCTCACAGAGGCCAGCTACAAGATGACAAAGAAATAAAATAACCCTCAATTCAATCGACGGAGAGTGTTTCAGCCATGCCAGTCAAAGTTGGTCAACCTGCCCCTGATTTTTCCGTGCAAGCCTACGATCGAACCAAAGACGGCACCGATAGCCAGTTCCGCACGATCAAACTGTCCGAATTCAAAGGGAAGTGGGTCTGCTTGTTTTTCTACCCGCTCGACTTTACGTTCGTCTGCCCGACCGAACTCGTTTCGTTCAACAAGGCGCTCGGCGATTTCAACGACCGCAGTTGTGCCGTTCTGACCGCGAGCACCGACAGCGTCTACTCGCACAAAGGCTGGTGCGACGCTCACACCGACCTCAAGGGACTCAAGTACCCGATGCTCGCCGATACGTCACACGTGCTGTCGCAATCGTATGACGTGCTCGATCCCGTCAAGGGGATCGCCTATCGCGGCGTGTATCTGATCGATCCCACCGGCGTGCTGCGCTGGATGGCGGTACACGATCTGTCGGTCGGCCGCAACGTCGACGAAGTTCTGCGAGTGCTCGATGCCCTGCAGACCGATAAGCTCTGCCCGTGCAACTGGCAGAAGGGTGAAAAGACGATCAACTAGATTGGGCTGTCCGTCACAATCAACCAATGACGCATTGCACTCGGCAGTCCGGTCCCCTCGGGCTGTCGAGTTTTTTCATCGCAACACTCTGAATTGTCTCAAATAACCGCACTCGGGACATCAGTCCGGAGAGAAGGGAACTATCATGTTACGGGTGACTCCGATCGCCGATCCCGCAGCGCAAGAGCCGATCGCACAGACGTTCGGCAGAATTCAGGAAATGTTCGGCGAACAGCCGATCCCGCATCCGTTCTATCTGTACGCGCACGTCCCGGCATTCCTGCAAGACTTTTACATGAATTTCAAGAAGTTCATTTTTCAGCCGGGCAAACTCGATCTGCATCAGAAAGCGGTCATCGGACTCGCCGTGTCGCTCCACGGGAAATGCACGCCGTGGGTCGACTACTTTCAGTCGCGGCTGATCGATCAGGGAGGTTCGACCGAGCAGTCGCTCGAGATCGCCGCCCTCGTCGCCACCAACAGCACGTACAACACGTTCTTCAAATTCCGCAACCTGAGCGGGACCGAAATCTTCAACGGCATGCCGGTCGCACTGCGCGCTCACACATTTCACGGGACGTCAATCGACGAAAAACTGATCGAACTGCTCAACGTGGTCATCAGCAACTTGAACGTCTGCCAGCCCTGCACCGCGGCACACGTGCAGAAAGCCCAATCGCTCGGCGTCGCCGACGAAGCGATCCTCGAGGCGATTCAATGCGCGGCGACGATGGCCTCGGGCATCAGCCTGCTCGGCTCGCTGACCGAGACCGACGCAACGAGACGGTTGTAGGTGACTTCGCAACAATCAGACGGTTATCGAATCGAAACGGGGGAGAGCAGGTGTGATCGATCAGGCGTTACTCACGGCGGAAGCATTCGTCGAACGACGACCCGAACTCCCCGACGGCGGGCAATGGGTCGAACTCGCCTCCGGTCGAATCAGCATTCTCGGTCCGCCCGAAGACCCGCACGGCGTGATCGTGCTGAATCTCTCGAAAGAGATCGGCAATTACCTGCAAGGTGGCGGTGCCGGTTACGCCTGTTTCGATCTGGGGCTGATCGTCGCGCGAAACCCCGACACCGTGCGCTGGGGGGCCATGTGCTTCTTCAACGAGGGAGAACGCTTCGCCGAATCTGACAAGCTGATCACCGAAACGAAGCCCGCGCTCGTCGTGGAAATCGCATCGAGTCCCGCGCGGCGAGCAGACATGCGCGAGCGGGTGCTCGAATACCTGCGCTGGGGCGTGAAACGCGTGTGGGTCATCGATCCCGACGAGAAGCAGGCTCACATCTTCGGCAGCGACCTCGTGACCATCCATCTCGGCGCGCACGATACGCTGGTCGGGCATCCCGTCCTCACCGGCTTCAATATCCGCATTCAGGCCCTGTTCGAAGAACCGAAATGGTGGAACGCCAAGTGAAAATGACAAGGAGAACGGGGTTCACAAAAAAGAGCGAGCCTTCGGAACGAAGTCCAAAGGCTCACCCCCTACGATCCCATCAGTTCGACTGATGGATGCCACATTTTTTCGAAAGTCGCCGACGCAATATCGCGCCGCCGAGCGGGCAGATGTTAACGGGTTTTCGGTTCGACGTCAAAGCTCAACGACGCAGATCGCGAGATTCGCGGCTGCGGATTATTTCATCGGTCCGACCAGTTCGACCAGATTGCCGTCGGGATCTCGCACGCAGGCGAGCGAAATTCCTTCAGGGAACCCCTTGGGTAGCGCGACGGGGCCCTTAGCGACCGGCTTCACGCCGTGACTTTCGGCTTGCTTGAGCGATGCCGAGAGATCGCCGACGAAAATCGTCAGGTAGCGGACGCCGTATGACGAGTGGATGAAGTCGTTGTTGATTTTCTTTCCGGGGGCATCCTTGAACTGCATCAACTTGATCTTGGTCGCGGTTTCCGCTTCGCCGAGCACGAGCACGTGAACGTGAAACGCCTTCTTGTCGGAGAGTCCCGTATCGGAGGCGAAATCGGCGGGGACGTCGAACCCATCGAGTTCGGTCGCGCCGACGACGTCCTTGTAGAATGCCACCGATTTTTCGATGTCGCTCACCACGATGCCGAAGTCGACCGTGCTCCGCGCGAATTCGACTTTGACATCGTCGGCTTTGGAATTCCAGCCGATCATTCCCGCGACCAGCAGTCCGAACAACACTGCGACATAATGGGTTTTCTGGATGCCGTTGCTGTGAGACATGGTTTCAAATCCTTTGCTGTGCGTTCTGGAGTAAATGTGTTAAAAACCGGAACTCAAAATTCATCGTCGTACCGCAAACATATCAGATCACGAAATCGGTTTCGCGGCCGAGGATGCGATCGATCAACTCCTGCGGGAATTCGCAGGTCGTCGCCGTGTCGCTCGCCAGGTCGGTCGGATTGATCCCGCAGTAGACCGACCAGGGGCCGAGATGCCGCCAGCGTCCCGCCCGGCGCGGTTCGTTCGGCATCACGGGCGTGGTGCAACGATTGCAGCCGATCGTAGGATATCCCTGCCCATGCAGCGGATTCACAATGACATCGTGTTCGCGGATGTACTCGGCGAGCTGTTCGTCATTCATATTCACCAGCGGATTGATGCGGACGCAGTTCATCTGCGGGTCGACGGCGAGAATCGGGCATTGACCGCGTTTCCCTCCCTCGCTGCGTCGCAAACTGCCGAGCATGGCATCGTATTGTCCCTTGGCCTTGAGCATGGGGATTGTTTTGCGCAGATCGCAGCACTGTTTCTGCCCTTCGGGGGTGAGATACAAAATCCCCAGTTCCTGCGTCTGCTCATCCATCGTTTTGTCCGGCATCAGCGTGATCACGTCGAGACCGTATTCATGGATCACGCGGTCCCGGGTATCGAGCGTCTCCTGAAACGATACGCCAGTATCGACGAACAGGACGCTGACCTTGGCATTCATGCTGTGCAGCATGTGGCAGATGACGGTTCCCGATTCCTGCATCGCCGACAACGCCGCCAGCCGCGGACCGAATACCGAAACTCCCCATGCAATCAACTCTTGCGGCGTCCGCTCTTCGAACGTCGAATTCAGATCGGCCAGATCGGCCTGAGTCAAACGTGGCATTCCCCTCGTCCTTATGAATATTGCCTGTATTCTTGTCTCGTCAATTATAGGGCCAACCAAATTGGATTTTGATTCCGCAATCGTCTCTATAGTGTAACGCACGGATGGAAACTTCGGCAACCGCTCAGAATGACGGAGAGGTGGAGGAGTGCATCCGCTGAATGGTGGTATCCCCCAATGGTGCTTCTGTAGCTGGCCTCTGCGAGGCCGGACCGAGGTCGCAGAGACCTCGGCTACAAAAGCCCTCTTGTCGCTACGCGACCGGGACACAAAGCTGTCCCGGCTACCCGATTGACCACCACCATTTAACGGATGCACCCGAGGTGGAGGGAAGAAAGCGGAGTGGGAGAGGGGGCGAGTGGGGGAGGGGGTGTGCATGAATAAGACTTTGTTTTGCTCCCCGTCTTCATGTCTTCTTCCACCCGGACATAGTCCACGAAAAAAGCCCAAGCCGGACATGGGTCCGGCCTGGGCTTGAGATGATGCGGCGTCGGGTGTCGCGATTATTCCTGACTGACGTCCCACCACCAGCGGCCGGCGGGGAGAGTCGGGGCCTTGAACGAATCGGCGACTTTGTCCAACTGCTGAGATTCGCGAACGAGCTGTTCATCGCGAACCACGGACACGAGATCGCCGCGGACGCCGCCGGCGACCTGGACGACGATGTCTTTTCCGTTGTAGACGCGGTGATTGACGACCGATTCGACTTCCCGGGGAACATCGTATTTCGCCGTCGCGTATTCACCCAGCGGACCGAAGACTCCCATATCCCAACCGGTCTTGTGGAGCACGCGTTCCTGATGAATCAGCGCCCCGACCAGTGCGATATCGAAGACGTTCTGCAAGTCGGCGAAGACCAAGTCTTTCTTCGCCAGATCGGCATAGTGCTGCGTGAATTTTTCCGCAAACAGGCGGTTGGTCTCTTCGGCCTTGCCCGTGTGGACCCGCTGGCCCTGGGCATTCAGCATTTCGTTTTCGGATTGACACAAGACCGACGACCCTTCGATGGCGAAGACGTTGCGGTCGGCGCTGTGCTCGACGCTGTCGTACTTCATCGTCAGCCACCACCGCAAGGCTTCGAGATTCGGCGGATTCTTTTGATCGTTCTTGCTCAGTAAGTCGAAGAAACTTTCGACCCCTTCCGGACCTTGCAGCTTGCCGATGCCGATCAGCTTCATGCGATAGTCGGCCTCGACGATCACGCGGGCGACGCGAGAATCTCCGGGAACGCCATCGAGCACGATGTCCTGCATGCCGAGTTTTTTCTGGAGTTGCTTAACCCATGAGCCGACAGCCGTCGAGCCGATCGGACCGCGAGCCTGCGATTGATCGACGTAATCCTTGAGAGCTTTCAAGCCTTCTTCACGCGGATTGATCGAACAAGTAAAGAGTCCCGCACCTTCGGGGGCGAAAATGCGTAGAACGGTCACGAAATCGTCGAGATACAACGTCGGCTTTCCGCTCGCCTGGCCGATTGCCTGGCCTCGTTCGTCGTACTTCCAGCCTTCCGCCGGACCGGCGATAACGATTTCCTGTTCGTCGGGATAAATCAGCACGTACTTGATTTCGGTGATACCGGCGAGATGCTGCATCGTTTCAACGACCGGTTGTCCGTCGGCGAGTCGCTTGGCAACTTCGCGTTCCAGCCGGGTCAGCGAGACCATGCGAAGCGAACTGGGTTTCGCGAGATCGGAGTTCAGATCAGCCGCACGCGCCTTGCGGGAGAGCGTCGAGAGTTCTTGCCGATCTTCTTCACGTGTCAACATGCGGAGCAGACCTTTCGGGTCGACGCGCACACCGGTGATGAAGGGAGATATGGTCCCTTCACCGTCGCCGTCTTCTTCCCATAATCCTGATGTTTCCTGCTGGATGAGCTGGACCAACTGCGTGAAGTCGGCACCGCTGCCCCCCGCGAGAGCCGGGTTCTGTTCGATTTGTTCTTCGACAACTTCGCGGCGTTCGGCCGAGTCGTCGACTTGTCGCAATGAGGCAAAGGCACCGCGAAATTCGCTCGCACTGAATTGCGCTTGTGCGACGCGCTTGAACATGTCTCGCCGCTGGGCGGGATCGATCGCCGTGCGTGCGGTCTCCCATGCCGGGCCGAATTCTCCCGCTGCCAATTGTTCATCGAACAATTGCGTGACGTCGGGCGCGACAGCCGCCTGCGCTGAGACCGTTTTCGGAGCCACGTTATTCACGCGATTGAGCGTTCGTTCCTGCCGAACGATATCCGCCGGTGAAGGAATGCTCTTCTTCGCCGCCGCTTTGGACTGGGGGAGATCCTTTCCCGAAACATCAGACCGCGGTGCCAGCGACATCAAGCCTATGATGGCTCCTAAAACGCAGAGCGTTCTGAGCCTAATACTCTTCATCGTCCATCGTCGGCGATCGTTCGCATCAGATCTCAATACCAGACCAGATCTCATAACCAGCTCCTTAAGCTTGCACGGATGAGTTTTCGAACTTTCGCGATTACTCCGGATCCGTTAACGATATCAGTTGGCCTATGGCAGTCGAACCGCCCGACGCACTTGGCGATCGGCGGCTTCTGCCATGAGTTGTGTTTCGGTGGGGGGAGAATTTTCCTGCTACATATAGGATCATCCGCTGAACAACCGGCGTCAAGAAGATTCTGGTCAAAGTCCCCTGAAATTGACGATTCCCTTCGCCCGTCAGGTAAGACGGATAAACTTTCACTGTCGCGACAAATTCGCCGATCAGTACGTCTGCAACGTGCAGACGTTCATCGAGAGCCGGCCTGTTACGTCAATCTACGTTAAACCGCCGTGAAACGTGGGATCACTTGTGAGGGAATCCGTGAATATGCAGGCATTTGTTTGCCAAGGCTTCACTGCGGGTGCTACGTAATTCTTACATCGTCCGTCGAGACTCGCTTTCTCGTGAATCAACTGCCTTCCATCTGGACCAACTGCGGGAACGGCTGACGAAACCGATCACATTTGCTACAACTGACGTATCCTGTGACTCAAGTTCAAGCATCGCAGCGAGTTTAGTGAAAGATCACCGACGCCTATTCAGAGAAGAAATTCCCAGGAGTCGAACTTTGCCGGAATTACCGGAAGTAGAAACCATGGTCCGGGGGATCGCCCCCAGCATCACCGGTCGAGTCATCGTCTCGGCCCGGCCGTCGCGCTGCCGATATCGTCCCATCTCGCTTTCCCCTTCCCCGCGAGAGATCGCACGACGGACGAAAGGGATGACGATCGTCGCCGCCCGTCGGCGTGCCAAACGGGTGATTCTCGAACTCTCGTCGGGCGACCTCTTCGTCATCGAACCTCGCATGACCGGGATGATGCTGCTGTCCGACCCTCCCGATCACGAGCATTTGCGGTTTGAGTGGCACTTTGAGGACCAGCACGAATACAACAGTTTGTGGTTCTGGGACCGCCGAGGACTGGGGACGATCCGCCTGCTCACTCCCTCCGAGTGTGAGCGGGAACTCGGCCCGCAAAAACTCGGCCCCGATGCCCTTCTGATGACGATGGACGATTGGAGAGGCATCTCTCAGCGAACAAGCCGACCCGTCAAGGTGGCGCTGCTCGATCAAAAACTCGTCGCCGGGATCGGCAATTTATACGCCAGCGAAATTCTGCACCTCGCGGCGATCGACCCGCATCTCCCCGCGAACCGCTTAACGACACAACAACTCAGCCGCTTACGAACGGCCACTCTCGCCGTGCTGGAAGAAGCGATTCGGTATGAAGGCTCGACGCTGGGGGACGGAACCTATCGCAATGCGCTCAATCAATCGGGACAATATCAGAACGCTCACAAAGTCTACGACCGGGAGGATGAGCTTTGCATCTCGTGCCGGAAAGGAAAAATCATTCGCATCGTGCAGGCGCAGCGATCGACGTTTTTCTGCCCGGTCTGCCAGAAGATGAGAATTAAAAAGGCGAGCGGGGCGCGTAAGCTCCCTGACCATTACCTCTCGTTCCTAAGCTCCGCTTGGGAACGCAAGTCTTCGAAGCTCTGCTTCGCGATTTCCACCTTTGACTCGCTTCGCTAATTCTCGATCCGGCCTCATAGAGGCCAGCTACAATTCTTCTCAGCGGACGGGAAATATTTCCGACGCGATAAAATACTTTTCTCCATCCAGCGTCACGATCAGTTCCGGTGCCCATTCCTCAATCTCTTGCTGTTCTTCAGGCCTGAAGGATTTCCATTGGGCATACGCCTGATTCAGTGGAAGGTTCGCCCCCAGCACACCGGCTCGCTGCAAGACTCGAAACCGCTCCGGCCGGACGTAATCGGTATAGCTGTATGTCATGCGATACCGCAGGACTTCCATCCAGTTCACATAGACGTAACGGATCTTGCGCGCATGTAGCTCATCCTGAATGTCGCGAGGTTCCCGCTGCGGCCAGAGGTCTCTTGTCACTTCCGCTTGTGGAATTCCCCACCAGTCATCGAGAATCGGCCGATCGAACACCGTGTGATAGATGATCGGAAAATCGGCATCGAACACCTCGGCATCGCCGATGATGAGTACGGTTTGATCTTTGGGAATCTCCAGGTTGTTCAGCAGCACGAGTTCAGGCGACGTAATGCGTGCCGCCTGTACTCGCGCGATGTTGAGATCGAGCAGATAGGCGTTGTACCCGCAGAGTCCCGTCGTAATGAAACCGAGATTGAACGCCACGGCGAGAGTGACCGCCAGACCGGCGGCGCGAATCCAGAGTTTGTCGCAGCTCCAGGTAATCCCCACCCCCGCGAGCAGCGAAACGACGGGGATCAACGGAACCCAGAACCGGTCGATCCGATGCGTTAGCAACCACCAGGTCAGAAATAGATAAGCGACATACACCAGCAAGAATTGTGATAGAACGCGGCGACGTCGGACCAGCAGCGCCAGCGGAGCAAGACCGAACAGCAGCGGACTCAGCCAGTCGCTTTTCAACGTGACATCCACAAATTTTTCGGCGAGGTCCGACAGCGCATACGTGCTGGGGCTATGTCCCCGTTTCCACTTCTCGTTCAGCTCCGCGTCCAGATCAACCCCGCCGAAGACCGAGTACAGCAGCGGATAGACCGGATTCCCGGTCTCCGCCACGTTTTTCGCGAGCCACGGACCGATGGCGAGCAAGACGCCGATGCCGAACCATGCTTTCACTTGAATGACGTTTCGATTCCATAGATCCGACATCCGGAACCGCGAGGCATCATTCCCCTCTCTTCTCTGTCGACGACACGCCAATACCGCCGAGCCGATGATGAACGCGGCGATGGGAATCACGACCGAAACCACGCCGGGATATTTGCACGCCATCGCCGA
>JBJXGP010000460.1:0-3905 GCA_046160425.1 Planctomycetaceae bacterium | reverse complement strand
GACATCGCCAGTTCGTGAGCCGACACGTCTCCGAGATGATGCACGCGATCCCAGTCGCGTATGACGTCGGTGATCCGTCCGCCCCCCACGACAATCAAAGGCTGCAACGAAACGGGACGATGAGACTGTTGATAGAATCGCAACAGATGATTCACCCGAATTCCAAGGTCAGGCAGTTCGAGCAGGCTTCCTCCCAATTTGAACACGACGATCGACATCGTTTTTCGCCTGCGCTGATCGGGTGGCACTGGCGGCTTGCCCGCAAGTGATGAATAACAGATTCTCCTGATAGGGGGAGAAACACAGCCAGACAAAAAATCGTTCAATCGATCAGCTTGCTGATCGGATATTCGACAAGCCCTTTTGCGCCGGCGGCTTTCAACTGGGGAATGATCGCTCGAACAATCGCTTCATCGACAATCGTATTGACGTCGACCCAGTCGGGATCGGAAAGCGACGAAACCGTCGGCTTTTGCAATGCCGGAAGCTGCTTCAATACCGTCGATAAGTCGCTGCGGCGGACGTTCATCATCAAACCGACTTTTCCTTCCGCGGCGAGACAGGCCTTGAGCATCAGCGAAATGTTGGAAAGTTTCTCTCGCTTCCACACGTCTTTGAACGCATCGGCGTTGGCGATGAAACGCGTCGTGCTCTGCAACACTTCGGCCACGATGCGGAGATTGTTCGCCCGCAGCGACGAACCGGTCTCCGTGACTTCGACAATCGCATCAGCCAGTCGCGGCGGTTTGACTTCGGTCGCTCCCCACGAAAACTCGACGGTCGCCGAGACTCCGTGCTGAGCGAGAAACCGCTTGGTCAGCCCAACCGCTTCGGTGGCGATTCGCTTCCCTTGCAAGTCCTTGACCGACTGCACTGGGGAATCGTTGGGAACACAGAGAACCCAACGCACGGGACGCCGGCTGACTTTGGAGAACATCAGTTCGCAGACTTCGACGACGTTGGCTTCGGATTCGAGAACCCAGTCGTGTCCGGTGATGCCGGCATCGAGAATTCCCTGCTCGACATAACGAGCCATCTCTTGCGCGCGAATCAGCAGGCATTCGATCTCTTCGTCATCGATCGTCGGGTAATACGAGCGAGACGAGATCGAGATGTTATAACCCGCCCGGCGAAATAATTCGGCGGTCGCATCCTGCAAACTTCCCGCGGGGATCCCCAATTTCAATTTACGTTCTGTCGTCGACATGCCGAATTCCCGTCCGCTATTTTCGTGTTGTGAGGATGTTTGCTATTTAATATCGGAACGTTTGACTGTTCGGGTGGCACTGGCGGCTTGTCCGCCAGTGTAAGTAGTCACCCATCTTTATTTAGTGAAGCGGAAGCTCTCGCGGACATGCGTTCCCAAGCGGACCTGGGGAACGAGATAATCCGTTCTTGTGGACTATTTCTACTTCTTATAGACCTTCGATGGGTCAAACACCCGCTCCCCTTCGACGGCGACATGGCCTGTCGCGGGATCGATCTTGCGGAAGAAACAGCTTCGATATCCTTCGTGGCACGCGGCGTCACCGATCTGATTGACTTTCACGAGGAGCGTATCGGCATCGCAGTCGAAGTAGATCGCTTTGAGTTCCTGAACGTTGCCGCTCTCTTCTCCTTTTCGCCATAATTTGTTGCGGCTGCGGCTGAAGTAACAGATGCGCCCGGTTCGCAACGTCTCCTGGTACGCCTCCTGATTCATGTATGCGAGCATCAAGACATCGCCGGTCTTTTCATCCTGTGCGATCACAGGAATCAAACCCGACTTCGCGAAATCCGGACCTGTTGACATGATCTGTAACCTTTTGTGCAACCTTTCCCTCTACCGAATCCCAAATACTCCCCCTTGGGGAAACTTCATAAAGTATCAACTCTCAAGGTCTGTAGCCAGTCGTCGGCTGTGCTGAAATCACTCCCACGCTGTAAATTCATGTGTCACATTCCGGTCAAAGCCGACATGTGGGCCAAGCCGATTCCGCCAACACCCATTCCACACCTAAATCATTACCCCATAATCCATTGCAAATGATGCCCGAGACCGCGATCGTTCATCGGGTACGCATTGACGATCGCCAGGTGGATTTCAACGGTTTCCACGCAGGACGGAAAGTCCTGAAACTCGATGAGGATGACTTCCCACAACGGCTTCGTTTCTCTAGTATCCGTGCAGTCCGGGTTCGCAGACCCGGTAGGCGACCGTTTCACTCCTGCAACTGAAGAACTCTGCAATTTTCGACTTTCAATTAATGACGCCTGCCTTTCACTGTCAACACAATTTCTGAAATCATAGAAGTCAACGCAAAAAGGAGAACTCGAATATGGCCGATCAAAAAGCCACAAATGTCACTTGGCATGCTCATCACGTTTCCAAGCAGGAACGCTGTCAATTGAATGGACACAAAGGGGTGGTACTGTGGTTCACAGGGCTGAGCGGTTCGGGCAAAAGTACCGTCGCGAACTCTGTCGACCATCAGTTGCATGCGTTAGGACATCACAGCTACGTTCTGGATGGCGATAACATTCGCATGGGCTTGAACAAGAATCTCGGTTTTTCCGCCGAGGATCGTACAGAAAATATCCGCCGCATCGGCGAAGTCGCCAAGCTGTTCGTCGACGCCGGCCATGTTGTGGCGACGGCGTTCATTTCACCATACCGAGCCGATCGCGATAAAGTCCGCGAGATATTGCAGCCGGGTGAATTCGTAGAGATTTACGTCAAAGCCGCGATCGAGACCTGCGAAGGTCGCGACCCGAAGGGACTTTACAAGAAGGCCCGCGCAGGCGAGATCAAAGAATTCACCGGAATCAGCGCACCCTACGAAGAACCACTGAATGCTGAATTGGTTCTTGAGGCCGATACCAAAGACGTCGAGACCTTGGCTGGCGAAGTGATTGCCTTTCTTAAGTCCAAGGGATATCTATCGTTGTAACGAAGTAAGAGTTTACCTACCAACGTCGTTGGCACGAGGGACCGGAATCACCCGGTCCCTTTTATTTCCCCCACTCTAAAAAATAGGAAAAGTTTCAATAAAACTCCCCACCTGCTTGACAATCATATTTTGTTCGCTAGGATGGGGCCAATTCAACGCCGGGCGCGTTGTGGGTCTGAGTTCACATGCTGGTGTGAACGGGAGTGCTAATGACGGAAGATCGTTCTTTCGTGTGTAAACGGCTACATACAACATGGAGGAAGGAATAGCGCCATGCACTGGACCCTCACGTTAGCCTTATTTGCAGGAATCCCGGGAGACGCCGATCTCAATCTGTCGAAGTTCGACAGTTACCGCGAAGGTTATTACTCGGCCCAGAAGTCGAAACAACCTTTGTTGGTGATTATCAATCCTGGTAGCGATTCCGAAGCGAAGCCGATTGCTCTCGACGATATCTGCAAAACAGAGGCTCGTCGAAAACTGCTCGAGAAGTACGTCGTGGTCGTGGTCGATGCCAGTACCGAACAGGGAAAGCGCGTCCACAAGCAGTTCGATTCCCTGCCGCTGCCTCGCGTGGTCGTCATCGACCGCGAACAGGAATGGCAAATCTATCGCACCAGCGAGCCGATGTACGGCGATCTGTGGACGCGAGTCTTGGAAACATTCCAGGATGGGAATTCCGACGCCGTCCTCGAAGACAGCAGCGTTTGCACGACGTGCAATCAGCAATAGTCAGCAGTCTCATCTGTGCGGTCCTTCGTCTTCCCTTTTTTATTCGCGGGAAGGGTTTGGAGTATCGCCGCTGATAGCAAGAGTGACCAGAGATTGTTTCATGTTTTGCCCGGGGTCAGGAACCTGCGATTTCTCGCCGGAACTTCTCTTGATTTCGAGCGGATAGGAAACGAATTGTAGTGTCAGGCTGGGCACTGATCGGCGTGATGCACGTCATTGTGCGAATACGCTTGTCAATGAAAT
>JBJXGP010000459.1:0-2565 GCA_046160425.1 Planctomycetaceae bacterium | reverse complement strand
GGCAAATCGATCACGCTCCAGGTCTTCCGGCGAAAGCCCTTTGTTCAAGACCGCCGGAGTTGCCGCCGCCACGTCCCATTCCTGCAAGCCAAAGCTGAGCGACCAGTTCAACGTCCAGATGTACGACTTGATCTCCGCTTCGGTCGGCGCGCCGATGCCGGGAGTGACTCCGAGAGGGACGGCGATCAACACAAGATCGTACCGCGGATCGGCGTTCCTGACCTGCGCGGCATCCTGTTCGAGCTGGCCAAGTGTTTTGTCTTTCGTCTCCCATGTGACGACTTCGACCTTGGCATCCGGAGCGACCGTTTTGAACGCCGATGCAATCAACTGGTCGTAGGGAGGCATCGCCAGCACGCGAACCGGTTCGCCGGCTTTGATCCGCGAAATGGATTTTGACAACGCCGGTTGCGGCGGTTCAATCGGTGCGAGGGAGACCTTTTTCCCCGTGATCGTGCGGCAGATTTCTTCCGCGTTCATCTTGTGCCCATCCATATTCGGATGAAACTCATCGCTTAACAACAAGCGGAATTTCAGCGTGCTCTCTTGCTTGACCTTTTGATATGCCGAAAAAATATCGCAGACCGGCACTTGCAGATTTTCCCCCAGCTTAAAGATCGCCGCGTTGTATTCGAGCAGTTTTGCATTCGGACGGCCCGGAGTGTCGATCACGCCGTTCGTCGTGCAGAGGATGACTTCGGCTCCGATGGCCCGGCAGCGTTCGACGATCTGCTGCATGTTCGCTTCGAAGTCGGGGAGCGGTACGCGGACCATATCGTTCAACGTGAACATGACCGTGACAAGATCGGGCTTGTAATCGAGCACGTCGCGCTGCAAGCGTTCGATTCCGTTAACCGTCGAATGTCCGCTGAGGCCGGCGTTGACGACCGTCACGTCGACTTGCGGATCGACTGCTTTGAGAGCGAAAGGGATCATCTCGGGATAAGCCCGACGGCCCCCGGTGTGGTAGTAGATCCCGGTGACGCTGTCTCCCAGACAGACAATTTTTAGCGGTTGATGCTTCACGAGTTTTTCCTGTGTCTTGGGGAGCAGCGAAGCACCGTCGTCGCCGCGAAACGCAAAACTGTATAATTCCGCATTCTTCATCGTGAAACGAAGCGTGACCGGTTTTCCCCGATACGGAGCGACGTCGGTCCGGCCGTTAAACCGCACGACGTGACGCAAATCGTCTCCCGTAATCGGTTCCGACTGGGGTAACGATTCGAACGGCTGGCCGGCACCATCCAGCAATTCGACAAGGATGTGACCTTCGGGTTTGACGGCCGCGTTGATTTCAAGCCGGTTGCCGCTGTACCGAATGGGAACCGTCGTCAGTACGCCTCCGTCGCTGCCCGCATCGGCAGAAACGAAACGATCGAGGGGCCAGGTCACGAGTCCGATCGCCGCGGAATATTTCTCCTTGCGACCGGTCGATTTTCCATCTTCGAATTGCGTGCGATACAACACCGGAGTTCCGTGCGTGTAGTTCGCGCCGGAGTAATATAGCCGGATTTCATCCCCGACGCGCAGCGCGGTTGAAGCCGTTGTGTGATACGAGGCATCCCACTCGTCCAGTTGGCCGATGTCGATCACCGGCGTGCGGAATGGCCTTTCCCAATTGATCAGATCGCGCGAGACGGCGAGTTGAATTTCTTCGGGCCCTTCATGATTTCCGTAGCGGGCATTGTTGTTGATGCTGAATATCCAGGGAAACGCTAATGTGCAGCTTTCCGCGGTATACGCGCCGATGCCGTAATATTCAGTCCGCATCAGTTGCGGATGGTCGGTACGATCGAGAATCGGACGGACTTGTTCCAGCCGTGCGAAGGTGCCCACGTCATCGCGCAAGTCGACGGTGAACGACAAGACCGGTTTGGACCAATAGGCAAAATCGGGGCTGAAGATCGTGCCGAATTGCCGACGGTTATGTCCGCGGGTCAGCGGATGGATTTTGGGAAACGCCACGTATAACTTCCGCCCTTCGTCCCAGTAGCCGGTCATGACATCCCCTCCCGGCGCGATCGGCTGACCGGAGACGAGCGTCCAATTCAAGCCGTCGGGGGATGCGAACGTGTTGTAACCGGCCGGTTGGCTCGACCAGCCGATGCATTTGTAACGGCGTGCGGGATCGGGATCGTTCAAATCCTTGATCACACTTGCCTGGTGAATGTGAGCGACGGCGTTATGCGGCTCGCCGTTCTTGGCTTGGAGCGTCCCCACGAGTGGTTTTTCCCAGTGGACGCCATCCTTGCTGACGGCATAGCACGTGACATTGGGATCGTCGAAGTAGGCGCCGTTCGGTCCTTCTTCGGGAAGGTACCACATTTTGAAGATCTGTTCCTGTTCATCGAACAGCACGCTGCCGAAGATTTCGCACCGCCAGCCCTCCCAGGGGAGTTCGGGCTTGAGCACGGGATTGTCGGGATGCTTTCTGCCTTTGTGCTGCGTGAACCAGACGCGATCGCTGTCGCGGACCAGTATCCGGTCAACGAAGAGTTGAGCCTCGCGTCCGACGTTAAACGGCGAATCCCCCAATGTCAGATTCTGGATCAGGTCGGCATCGGT
>JBJXGP010000458.1:0-9617 GCA_046160425.1 Planctomycetaceae bacterium | reverse complement strand
CTTCCGGAACGCACGATTCGATGCGAACAGGCATTCGATCGTACGATGTTGTTCGCTGTCCCCGTTTGATTGTCAGCATCGCATCGGCCTTGCCACGCGCCGAGAGGGCGCGTGCGAATTGGCGATGCCTGACAGCGGGATGAACTGCGAACCGGGGATACCGCGGACAGTCCGGAACCTTCCCGCTTCTCCGCAACAGCAATTGCCGGAGAGGAATGAGGGAAGACGCAACGGAACCACTTGCCCGATCGATCGCACGCATCGAGTTCGACTACCGAACTTTGCGTGACGATGAGGTCAGGCCAAGGTGCATCGTTGCGATACCGATTCTGTTGGTAACACTTACGAATACGCACTATATTATGAGATCATCCGGGGAAGTATCGCATGACGGCCCGTCGATGACCGTGACCGAAGATCGGTCCGGGGGTCAATCAGGGATCGCATGCAACCTTCCGTTACAAAATTGTTTCGTGAACACTCATTTCAAATCGGGACAGCGGTCGGACTTTGAAATGCCGCGCGCATGCCGCAGTCTTGAATCAGATTCGTCCTGACGATTTGAAATCACTCGTTGATCGCCCTTGTATCGTTAATGGAATCGCCGGATGCAACCGGTGATTCCCACAATGTTTTCTGATTTCGATTCGGCTATGCCGATCGTTCATTGCCTCAATGGATTGAAGTCGGTCATGATTTCTGAGGCGTCGTACTCAAAGTCTATCAGGATAATACCAGATCGGGACTGATTTTTTTTAATTCCCCTCGCAAATAACTTTCTACATCCCTCGCGACGTCAAGCGTCATGGCATGTGCGGCGATCGCCTCCGCCTGCGGCAGCGTAATATGCCGGATGACTTCTTTCAATTCCGGAATCGAAAACGGGGTCACGCTGATTTGTCGTAATCCCAAGCCGATCAGCAAGGGAATGAACTTCGGGTCCGAACTCATCTGCCCGCATACCGTCACGGGGATACCATGTTTCAGGCCGACGTTCGTTACATGTTGTATCAATCGCAAGATCGAAGGGTCACCCGAGCGGTAAAGATCGGCGACGGAGGGGTCCGACCGGTCGACCGCCAAAGTATATTGAATCAGGTCGTTGGTTCCAATGGAGAAGAAATCGACTTCTCGGGCAAACTCTTCCGCCAGCAAGGCGGCTGCCGGCACTTCCACCATCATTCCCAGCGGCACATCGCGTCGAAAATTCTGGCCGGCTTCTTCCAGATCGTCGATGACGTCACCGATGATCATTTTGGCTTGTCGGATTTCCATCAGCGTCGATACCAGAGGGAACATGATCCGGACATCGCCGTGGACGGAAGAGCGAAGGATAGCGCGTAACTGCGTTTTGAACAACGGCAAATTCTTCAAAGTCAGCCGCATGCTCCGAAGTCCCAATTCAGGGTTGGGAGAGGGCTTCCAGCGACCGTTGAGGGCGCTTGGTATCTTGTCGGCCCCCAGATCCAGTGTGCGAATGACCACAGGCTGGTGAGGAAACGCCTTCAAAACCCGGCAATAGGCATCGTAATGATCGTCTTCTGTCGGTTCGCGGTCGGATTCAAGATACAGGAATTCGGTTCGATACAGGCCGATGCCGTCGGCGCCGCGCGAAGTGCAGTGTATGGCTTCGTCGGGAAATTCGATGTTTCCCAGGATGGTGACCGGGACTTGATCGAGGGTTTCCGCGGGGAGCTGCCTTAAAGCATCGAGCCGGGCGGCGACGCTTTTTTGACGGACGTCGGCGTCACGGTATCGGCTCAGGGTCTCTTCATCGGGGTCGATGATGACTTCCCCCTGATTCCCATCGACGATGACGGTTTCCCCACCGGAGACATCCGAGAGAAATTCCCCCACACCGACGATCGCCGGAAGTTCCAGAGCGCCCGCGAGAATGGCGGTGTGGCTGGTATGTCCGCCGACCTCGGTCGCGAACCCGAGGACGAATTTCTTGTTGAGACGCGACGTTTCGCTGGGGGTCAGGTTATGCGCGAGGACAATCACCGGTTCGGAGATGTTCGTCAGCTCTTCCCGGCGTTCGCCGAGCAGATGCTTGAGCAGGCGTTTTTCGAGGTCGAAGATGTCCACGGCGCGTTCGGCGAGGTAGTGGTTGCCGAGGTTCTGAAAAATCTTGGCGTACTTGCGCAGCACCCGGCTGGAGGCAAATTCTGGCGAAAAGCATTTCTCGCGGATCAGCGACTTGATCTCGTTTTGCAGTTTAGGGTCTTGAACCATCTGCAAGTGGGCCGAAAAAATCGCCGCGTACTGCTGTCCTAACTGGTCGGCGGCCTGCTTTTCATTTTCGGAAATCTCTTCGCAGACGTGCTGTAAGGCCTGTTGAAAGCGGGTGATTTCCGATTCGACGGCATCGACGTTCACCAGCCGGCGGGGAATGCGGAAGTCTTCCGTCCCCAGCACAAATGCCGGACCGGCAACGACGCCCGGCGAGACGGCGATTCCTCGTTTCACCAGCATGGGAATACCCGCACGGAAGAGGAATGTGAAAAAGCGACGGAGATCCGACACATTTGCAGCAGAACCCCGGCGAGTCGGATTCGAAATGGACATCGGGCGCACATATCCGGCAGGTGCCGATGTGTGCGATCACGATTCTCCCGAGGCATTTGTGGCGAAGTCCGAATCAAAAAGTGCTCCTAACCGGGCGACGAAGTCGACTGCTTCCTCACCCTGGGCCTGAATCTCCAATGTCTGCCCTTTTTCGGCGCTGAGCGTCAGAATGTCGAAGATGTTTTTCGCATCGACGACCTGCGACCCCTTACAGAGCCGTATTTCGCATTTTGCCTGACGCGCCAATTGGGCAATCATGGAACACGGCACCAGATGGAGGCCGTTTTCGAGATTGATGGTCACAGTGCGCTGACTGGTTTGATTGGGCGTCATGGAGACCGCTGATCGTTTCGAGTTACAATTGGTTACTATCCGCCTCCTGCAGTAAATCCATGACGTCTTCGCTCGATTTCGCCTGCCGCAGGAAGTTGCAGAAATTGGTATTTCGCAAATGACGGGAGATGTTTTCCAGCGCTCGCAGATGGTCTCCCGGCCGATCGGGGGGAGAAATCAACAAGATCAGGATGTAAACCATTTCCCCATCGAGACTGGCAAAATCGACTCCCTCCTTGGCCAAGGCGACCATCGCAATCATGCGATCGACCGATGGATGCTTGGTGTGAGGGACGGCGACTCCGTGGCCGATGCCCGTGGAGCCGAGTTCCTCGCGTTTAAGGATGGCTGAAATGATACTTTCTTCATGTTCTTCGGTTACGCGGCCGCTTTTTTTCAGGCTGGCCACCATGGTGCGAATCGTTTCTTCTTTACTTTCCCCCTTCAAATCGGGAAGTATCGCTTCCGACACCACGAAGTCACTGAACTTCATGCATGGCTCCTTGACCACTGACTCTGTATTCCGCCGATCGCTCGTCACAGCGTCGATCGGGCAGGAATTCACGTTCACTCGGTTACTTACACAATTGAGTTACAGGCCCCTCGACCGGGCATCGAATCCGGCAACCGGCGATTATTCAGCGTCGGGCCGGCCGCGGTTATGATTCTGGACTTTTTCTTTATACTTGCGGATCTGTTGTTCCATCTTATGTAATGCGCGGTCGAATGTGGCGATTACGGCATCGCCTTCATCGTGGGCGACAAAATCATGCTTATGCTCGGAGTCGACCAGAATCTCGACCCGCACGCTTTCGGCCCGCTGATCGACGAATTCCACCGTCACCTGAATCGCCGTGATTCGTTCAAATAATGAAACTATCTTCTCAGATTTCTCCGTGATGTATTGATGCACGGTATCGGGAATGCTCCCGTGTCGGCATGCAATGGCAACCTGCACTTTCCAATTCTCCTCGATCTCTGACGGCGATCTGACGTCTGTCTTCCGCTGTCGGTTTGCTCGGTTACAGAAGTTTACCCATTCGCTTCAAGCCAACTGCTACCGTCGGGGTCTATGGGAAGTAACGCCCTTTATGATAGCAAGTTGCCTGATCTCGAGGGAACCCTCTCGCTAATTTCCGTGTTGCATCCTGCGGATCATCCACGTTTCGGATTCTAGCTCACCGCGCGCGACAATGCCAGTAACCCTCACATTCTCGCGTCACCAATGTCAAAAGAGGGGCGAATCTCTCCGGAGTTGTGAAAATACCCCCGCAGCATCGTCGAGGTTCGCATCATATCATCGTTCGAAGATGCGAACGCATCGAGTCGCGATTCAGCGTAGCGACTGGGCGCGAATCTTCGGCTGGGGAACCGTCTTCGCGGGAGTCTGCGAGAATTCTTGATCCTCGCTGCGATCGCTCTGCGCGGTGGGAGGGAGGCGAAATTCCAATCCGAAGAACGGAATCTGGCTGTTGCTGTCGAACTGGAAGTACGAACGATCCCAACGACACCCGGTGCAGCAGATGGCGAGCATCCATCCGAACAGCGTCAGATGGATCAAGCGACCCGGCTTTTGCGAAGACAAACCCGCTCGGAACGCACACATAGGACTTCACGACTTAGATGGCATCGGGAATGGTGTCGCCGTTGTAATATTCGTAGAACAGACGACCGACTTCATCGCTCAGGAACGACAGGTAGGCTTTCTTAAACGTCGGGTACGATGTCTCGGAGGTCGAACGGGGAGCCACCAGCGGGAATCGCGAGATGATTTCCTTCGAGAAGATTTTCTCGCCGTGCCCGTCTTCATCCATTTCGAAGACGCTGACCGATCCTTCGGCACGTCCGCGATAAAGGTTGGCGCTGTTTTCCTCGTACAAGCTGTACTTGTGCAAATCGATGTAGACGACATACGTGGCGTCGAATGCGTCGCCGATTTCTTCCACGCGGTCCCATTCGGGATTCTTGTCGATCCAGGCCCGAATCTGATCGGGATTGATGACTTTGATCTGATGTTCGTGGAGGCGATACGTCACATGTTTGGCCAATTCGTGATCGATTTCGTCGAAGTCCCATTTCAATTCAGTCGGCGCGAAGCAGACGATGGCGACGGTGACGTCTTTATCGGTGAATGACTTCTTGGTCATCGCGTCAAATTCGGGTTCGATCGACGGCGGCCCGCCGATCAGATAGCCGAGCAGCACGAAGTAATTGCATCCCGTCAGGAGCATGGTGGAGCAGCCCGCGCAGAACAGGAGCAGTTTTCTCCCGAAGGAGCGAGAGACGCTCGTGCCGAGGGTCGAAGATTCGATTCGTTCGCATAACCGCATGTCAAACTCCCGCGCCGGGTTATCTCTCCGGATCAAATTCGCTGACGGTATCGACTGTTGGCATCTCGTTCCCAAGCTCCGCTTGGGAACGCAAGTCTTTGCAGCTCTGTTGCGTCAAATGTTTGTCAATATTCCATTGCACTGGCGGACGAGCCGCCAGTGCCACCCGAACGCTGCTCGCATTGAGTTGAAGGCACTACCCTCACTAGAACGTGTCACCCAGGCGATAGTTATAAAATTTGCGGGCGAGTTGTTCGCAGAGCTCTTCGAGATAAAGCTGCTGAAATGATTTTTCGGTGATCTGCTCCTTGGGGATCGGCTGCAGAGTCGGGTATTCGGAATTGAACTCTTGCGAAAATACCTGCAGTGTCTGTGTAGAACGTTTGTCCTCGTCCTTCGACTTGACGACGCGATACGCCATGACGTTGCCGGTAGCTCGACCGCGAAACAGGGTGTTGCTGTGTTCTTCGTGATAGCTGAATTGATTGAGATCGATATGAATGATGTAGTCGGCGTCGAATTCCGCCGCCAACTCTGAAGGATGTTCGAATTCCCCCCCGTTTTCGTCGACCCACTTGGCGACTTTGTCGAGCTTGACCACTTTGATATCGTTCTTCGTCAGATTGCGACTGACCCCTTCGAGGATGTCGAAGTCCAGGGAAGGCCAATGGAACTTGACCGACTCGGGGGTGCTGCAAATCACAAGGATCGTCTTCTCTTCCTTGATCAGGTCGACGTGCGTCTGCGACGTGAAATCGCAGATATTCAGCGGATTTCCAAAGAGCATCTTGCCGGCCATGACGAACAACGAGCAACCGGCGAACTGGCAAATCACCCCTCCCACAAACAACCAGACCCACACCCGCGATCGCAGATCACGGCGAGGGCAAATAGCGGTGTCGATGAGTTTAACCACGGGGAATACCTCAATAGGCGATACGAAATGAACGACTCGAATGAATCGAGCGACAACGTGATTGATAAAATCACGCGCGATGGAAATGGGGTGAAGTAGATGAGAAGGTGGAAGTCGGCAGGATCGCAGTGGAAGTGGGTAAACTGGGAAGATGGATGAGCGGCTTGGAAGGGATTTTTCGGCACAATTTCAGGCAAACTCTTGCAGGCCGCGATTCATACCTCTTTTTTTCAGACGCTGCAAGAGACGTTTTCCAGCGATCGCCCCGATCGCCGCCGGAGCCAAACAAGCTGGGGCCATAAATTCGCCTATCCATATCACGGCATTTCGGGATAAAAATGCAGCGAGTCATGCATCCAAATGTTCAGAGTTATTTGTGTCGCTCTCGTTTTTGAGGATTCGACGACTCATGAAGACGCCCATATCAATTTCGCTCATCTCCGTCGGGCTTGCACTCTGCATCGCATCGGACGCAAGCGGCCAGGGATTCTCATTGCCTTCGCTATCATCATCGAGTCTCAAATCCCATAAACCCAAGACCAGACGGTCTCTCGATGAAATGTTGTTGTTCTTTCCCTCGAAATATCCTGAGGGAAACTGGGAACCGAAGAAGCTGAACTTTGAAGACGCCTGGTTCGATGCCGACGATGGGACGCGCATTCACGGCTGGTATTGCCCGTGTGAGAATCCGCGTGCGACGATCTTGATCGCTCATGGAAACGCGGGAAATATTTCGTCGCGCGCAGCCTGGTTGACGCATCTCCAGAAGGGAATGCGCGTGTCGACTCTGATGTTCGATTATCGAGGCTACGGCCGGAGCGATGGTGTGCCCACCGTTGAGGGCGCGTTACAGGACGCACGCGCTGCGAGAACGTACCTCGCGAAACAAGCCGGCGTCGATGAGACAGAACTCATTCTGATGGGAGAATCCCTCGGCGGAGCGATCGCGGTGCAACTCGCCGGCGAATCGGCTCCCCGCGGACTGATCTTGCAAAGCACGTTCTCATCTCTCAAGGATGTCGCTCGCGTGCATTACCCGTCGTTGTCGTGTGTGGTCCCCAAATCGAGGCTCAATTCCGCAGAGCAAATCGCGGAATACAAAGGACCGCTGCTGCAAAGTCACGGCGATGCCGACCGCACGATTCCGTTTTCATCGGGCGAAGCATTGTTCAAGTCGGCCAACGAGCCGAAATACTTTTTGACGATCAAAGGAGCCGACCACAACGACTGGTTGTCCGCGGAGTATATGCGGTCTCTCGATGCGTTTATTGAGAAGTTGGAAAACCCAGTGAGGCAATGATTTTCAAGGTGGAATCTTGATCGCTTTTTCAGAACCCTGGAAGATGAACATGCACGTTACGATCAGATGGATAAGTCTCGTCCTCGCAACATTCATTTCAGGCTGCTCAATATTTGGGCCCCCTCCTCCACAATTTGTTAACATTACGGATCAAACACCAGATGGCTTCGCGATATCACCTCGCGAAGCTCATGAGATTGTCACAAATTATCGTAATCACAATCGATATATAAATATTTTTTCGGATAAACTCTATCACGACGATCAGTATTATTACGCCGTAAACTCAGGTGGAATCACGAAGAAGTATTCAATTCGAAGAAACAATTTCCTGATGATTAACGGCCAGACCGGCCAGATATTTAATCGCGAGACAGAAATGTGGGAAGCGGTACCTGAGCGTCAAGTCTCGCGACTTGAAAGCAACTCAGATTCTCCCCCGGATCAATCATATCCCATCGAATGACGTCTCGGTGAAGCAGAGCTTCGAAGCCTTGCGTTCCATTCTACGCGGCTGCAAACCAGATGCAATCCAGTCCGGCTGCCAATCAACCGGGCTGTTTCGTTTCGGGACAGGCAGGGCGTGTGGGACATTTCGGTTGGTTGCTTTTTTATCTTTACTCCACGATCAGACTTTGTTCAAATGATTGATGTTACGGTGACGTTTTACGCAGGTTCTGACCATCAGGAAACCGAACCATGAAATCCGTACTGCCGTTGCTGATCGTGATGTCATTCTGTCGGATCGCTGCAACCGCTGAGGGGCAGGAAATTCCCTCTCAGGCGAGCCTGACTGTCGATTTGCAGGTGGCGTCGTTGCCCGCATTTGAAGGTACAGAAGCGGGCGAAGCCAAGGAACTTGTTCCGGGAATTGTGTTTCATTGGTGTCCTCCGGGGACGTTTCAGATGGGGACTCCCAAGACAATAGATACCAGCACTTCAAACGAGGGCCAAGTGAATGTCACATTAACCTCTGGCTTCTGGATTGCAGAGACCGAAGTCACACAGGGACAATGGCAGAAATTCATGGGAACGACTCCTTGGAAGGGCGGCAAATTCGCCAAGGAAGGCGACGAGTATCCAGCGAATTATCTCCACTATGACGATGCAGTTGCTTTTTGTAAGGAGATGACCAATCAAGAGCGTGATGCGAAACGATTACCAGCAGGCTGGAAGTATTCGCTACCCACGGAAGCCCAATGGGAGTATGCGTGTCGAGCCGGAACGAAGACGAAGTTCTCATTCGGCGATGATGAATCTAAGTTGAGCGAGTATGGGTGGTGGGGATCGGATTATGGTGACGGAAATGCGAAGGGCGAAAAGTACGCACACCGAGTCGGCCAGAAAAACGCTAATCCGTGGGGACTGAAAGACATCCACGGAAATGTCTGGGAATGGTGCATTGATTTTTATGGCGACAAGTTGAGCGGTGGTCAAGACCCAACGGGACCAGCAGCCAGCCGGAACCGGATACTACGGGGCGGTGGCTTCAGCGGCTTCGCCGACGACTGCCGGTCGGCTCGCCGGGTGGGATCAAGGCAGCCCGGCAGCAGCCGGTCCCAAACTTACGGGTTCCGGTTTGCTGCGGTTCGTGAGTGAGTCAAGCCAGGTCGTCAAGAAGCAGTATGGCGGAATAGTCGGTGAGGGGTTACTGGATTTGTATGCTTCGCGGGTGCCGTTAGGCACGAGATGCTTGCTTGTCATATGGACTCGATGAGCGGAGAGCACCTTCCCATCGAATGACGTCTAGCCGAAGCTCTCGAAGACTTGCGTTCCCAAGCGGAGCTTGGGAACGAGAGGGAACAGGGTCGTTAGCGTCGTCGCACATCACAGAATAAACTTCGACAGATCCTCGTTCTTCGCCAGTTCGCCGAGCTCCTTCTGAACGTAGTCGGCGTTGACTTCCACGCGTTTGTCGAGCACCTCGGGGGCCTGGTAGCTGAGCGATTCAAGCAGCCGTTCCAGAATGGTGTGCAGGCGGCGGGCGCCGATGTTTTGCGTCGATTGATTGACCTGAAACGCAATCTTTGCGAGCGCCTTCACGCCGTCGTCAGTGAAGCTGACATCGACGCCGTCGGTCGCCAATAACGCGGTGTATTGCATCGTCAACGAATTGGTCGGCTCGGTCAGAATGCGGACGAAATCGGCCTGCGTCAGATCCTTCAGTTCG
>JBJXGP010000457.1:0-15907 GCA_046160425.1 Planctomycetaceae bacterium | reverse complement strand
GGGCTATTTGACCGGTCCGGGAGCGCGCGAATCGGCGGGGCTTCCGCCGGGAACGGGGCCGTATCGCGTGATCACAGATCTCGCGATCATGGGATACGACGAGCACTCGAAACGGATGCAAGTCGTCTCGCTGCATCCCGGCGTGACGTGGGATCAGGTCCAAAGTCAGACCGGCTTCGAACTCGAGAAGCATGCATCGCCGGGAGTCACGACCGCTCCGTCTGCCGATCAGCTTCGCGTACTCCGTGAACAGGTCGACCCGCGACGTTACATCATTGGCCGCGGATGAGACAGATGCGGATGGGTCGATCCTCGCGCAAAAAAACCCGGAAGCAGCGGGTCCCAGGGGGGCTGAGGACTCCAGCCACTTCCGGGGGCGATAGCAGACCCGAAAGCGAATCATTCAACAAAAAATAAAGCAGTCGAAACCGGTCGACAGGAATATCGATGGTCGCGAGGGAATCACAAAGGCGATCAAATGGTAGTGAATGCGGCGAATGTCAGAAGAACAATCATCGGCGGTCAGATCGACCGAGTGATGAAGGGAACCGAATCTCGTGAGGGATTGTGAAGAGGTAATCTTGGAGATGGGTGCTACGAGGTGAACGTCGTCGGCTGGCAGGACGCTCTGAACAGGGGATGTGTGATGCGGGGCGAACAATATTTTATTTGAGGGAATGCGTCAACATCGATTTCGAAAAATCACGGCATCAGGGGATCATTCGCAACATATTGAATTCACTGATGTTACGTCGCTATTTCTCCGGCAGGCTCGTTGGCAATTCCAAAATTTGTGCCATGATGATGCCGTAAAAACCCCTCAAATCTTGTCGGAGGCGTTGATCACCTCGTTGACGGCGGCGGTGCTTCCGAACGCGAACAGGCTGTCCCCCGCTTCGATGATCGCGCTGCCCGGGGGAGGCATCAACCGCTGGCCATTCGCGCGGCGGATGCCGACGATCATCACCCCTTTTTCGCGGAAGTCGGTCTCCATCAACTTCTTGCCGACCAGCGGGCTTGTCGAGTTGACGACCACGTCGGCGAGTTCGAGTTCTCCCCCCTCTCCGTCGGCGATTTCGAAAAAATCCTCGACGCTGGGGTGCAGCATGAATCTTGCCATCTTGACCGCGCCACTGCTGAAGGGGCTGATGACGCGAGTCGCCCCCGCGCGGGTCAGTTTCTCGATCGCCTTTTCGTCGCTGGCCCGTGCGATGATCGGCAGCGAACTGTTGAGCAGGCTCGCCGACAGCACCACGTAGACGTTGTCGGCATCGGTGGGCAGGACCGTCGCCAGGGCGCTTGCGCGTTCGATCCCCGCGCTCCGCAATACCGAGTCGTCGGTCGCATCGCCGACAACGTACAGCCAACCGGCGGGCTGGCAGAGATTCTGCAGCAACGGCTCATTGCAATCGATCACGACAAACTTCTGTTTGTGCGATGACAGATACTGACAGATCGTGTTTCCCATGCGGCCGATGCCGCACACGATGTAGTGACCCGATAATCGTTCGATGGCCTTGTCCATACGTCGCCTTTCCCACATGTTTCGGAACTCGTGACTGACGATTATTTGCCCCAGAGTGAACGCGCTGAACGTGAACGTGCCGATGCCGAGCGCGAGATAAACGATAATGAAAACCCGTCCCGCCGAACTTAACGGTACGACCTCGCCATACCCCACGGTGGTCAACGTGATGACCGCCATGTACAGACAGTCGAACCACGGGGCCTGTTCGATGATGCGCAGTCCGAGCGTTCCGACCAGCGTCAGAAATGACAAGAGCAGAATGATCTCGAGTATTCTTCGAAACATGTTGCGAGCGAGCGAGAATAACAATGATGACCGGAAGTGGAGTAACGGTTGCGGATTCTACAAACCCAGCAACCATTTTCCCAGTCGAGTGCCGGGAAGCGTTTCTTGAACGACATTCGCGGCAATACCGCGCTGGCGCAGAATATTCTCCGCCGCGAGGAAGCCGCTGCGGACTGCGCTTTCCATCGTCGCCGGCCAGCCTGTCTTCGTCCAATCGCCGGCAAGTTGCAAATTCTGAATCGGCGATTGCTGCTCCGGGCGAAGCCGATCGACTCCCGCCAATGGCGAGAAAACAGCACGATGATCGGTGAGCACGCGCGACTGAAGCAGACGAGCGGATGATACTTCAGGCCAGACTCGTCGCAGATCGTCCAGCACCTGCTCGACCACCTTTTCGGAGTCGAGTTCCACGACGTTGCGGCTGGCACTGATCACGACCTGGTAATAAAAACTTTGCGAGAGTTCGGGGTTCGCACGAACAGAATTGTTCTCGTCGGCGATCGATGACCGCTGGAAAATCCACTGGCTGAACCGGTCGACGAACACCGCGTGCGGCAACGGACAGACTTCGCGATCGAACCACAAATGCACGCTCGAAATCGGAGCCGCCTGCAACTGCGCGATCCCCGCCAATGCGGGATCGCTGCGAAGTGCTTCCGGAAGCAGGCTCATCACCCGGTCGAACGAGACCGCCAACACGCAATCGGAACACGATAGCCGCGACTCATCGCGCAATACGACTGCCGTCACGCGGTCGGAGGTCGCTTCGAGATCGCGCACTCCCGCTTGCACGCGCACGATGACTCCGCGCGATTCGAGTTCCCTCACCATCGCGGCGTAAATTTCGGTCAGCGGTTTGATCGGGAGGTGAACTTCCCACCCGCGTCGATGCCGCAGAAATGCCTCGACGATCACTTGCCGGGCGTATCGGGTACTGATTCGATCCGCCGATTCGCTCAGTGCGCTGACGAGCACCACATTCCAGAACCGTTCGATGACTCTCTCCGGCTGCGCTGCCGCGATGAGCCAGTCGGCAAACGGAAGTCGATCGGCTTCGTCGTCCGACAAGCGGATTAAACGTCGAATCCCCGATGCCAGTATCCATTTCTCGCGCCAGTTCAAGTACGGAAGTTTTGCGAGTGCCCGCGTGAGATGAAACGGGGCCGGTAAGCTTGATGCCGTGAACGGGACGATCGTGCCGTCGGGGGCAATGAAGTGCAATCGTTCCGCCGTTCGAAACGCCGACGAGACGCCGAGCATGTCGCAGAAGTGCAGAAAATTCGTGCAGCAGCCCATCGCCACGTGCTGGCAGGTATCGATCAACATCCCCGATGTGGCATCGACGACCGAACTCGCCCGCCCGCCGAGACGCGGCCGCGATTCGAGCAGAAGAACGGGCAGATGGTGTTGCGACAAAACCGCGGCGGTCGCCAGTCCCGCCAGTCCTCCGCCGACGATGATCACCGGCGGCTCATCCGACCCGAGTTTGCCTGTACTCGTTCGTTCCGTCGGGTATGATGATATTGAGTCCGCCGTCGACACGTTGTCGCGCTCCTGGGAAATCGTCAATACAGAACGATAACCGATGACATTTCTGAATCATCTTAGGCGAAATACGAGCCTGCTGCGACGCTCGGCGTGGGAGTTTGTCTATCCGCCCACGTGCGTCCTCTGCCATTGCGTGATTCAGCATGCCGATGATGTTGTGCATCCCCTGACCGCCGATCATCAAGTCACTCACACCGAGCGGGTGGAATTCTGCGGCGAATGTCGTGCGGCGTTGTCGCAGCCGATCGTCGCCCGCTGCCGGAGATGCGATGCCCCGGTCGGAGCGTATCTCGGCACGAGCGAAAAATGCGTGCATTGCCGAGATGACCGCTTCGCCTTTTCGCGAGTCGTCAGCGTCGGAGTCTACACCGGCCGCTTGCGTCACGCCTGTTTGCAGTGTAAGAACCCCGAAGGCCGTTCGCTGGCGATGAATCTTGCAGAGTTGTTATGGGAGACCCGTTCGGCTGATCTTCGGCGAGAACTGTTCGATGCGGTGATTCCGGTCCCGGTTCACTGGTGGCAGCGGGTCGTGCATTCCGAGGGAGCGCAAGGCTCGATCGCCGAGGTTCTCTCGCGCCGCTTGAACGTGCTGTGCGATCGTCACGCCGTGATGAAGGTTCGACGGACGCCGCCGCAGGCGAGCCTCGTCCCCTCGAAACGGCGAGTCAATTTACGGGATGTATTTCGCCTGCGCGGCGGATCGATCTGGCGCGGCAGGAGAGTCCTTCTCGTCGACGACGTCTTGACGACCGGGACCACCGTGCAGCGAATCGCCCGCCTGTTTCGCGACGCGGGGGCCGAAGAAATCGTCATCGCCGTCATCGCGAGAGGTTTAGGCGACCGCTTCCAGTTCCCCTCGCAGAATGTGACGTTGAGTAAGAAGTTTTGATGGAGTCCGAGTTTCCGCAAAGTGGGCAGTGCCCACCATTCTTCTAGAATTTTATTCTTATGCCCGAATTCAACACGACAGCCGGTCGGCCGGCGCGATGGTTTCCGCTCGATCGCCGGTCGCAGATCGAAATCACGGGGAACGACCGCGCAAAGTTTCTCCACAATTTCTGCACGCAGGAGATCAAGAACCTCGCGCCGGGGAAAAGTTGCGAAGCCTTTATCACCAGCGTGAAAGGGAGAATCCTCGGCCACATCTTCGTCTTCGCGACCGAGAATTCGCTCTGGATCGACACCGTCCCCGACCAGGAATCGCCGCTCATTGCGCATCTCGATAAGTATCTGATCTCCGAGGATGTCACCTTCCATCCCCGTACCGTTGAGTGGAGCGAAATTTATCTCACGGGAGTCATCACGTCCACGCTCCAAAAAGACGAACACCACGCGACGCAATGGCAGGGGATCGATGTTGTCGTGAGGAGAGTCGACTGGTTTGGCGAACCGGGGCTGCTGCTCGACGTCGCGGTCGCCGATGCGTCGAAGTTCCGCGAATCGCTTGAAAGTCAGGGGATCGCGCGCGGGACACCCGACGAATTCGAAGCGCGCCGCATCCACGCCGGGTTGCCGCATTATGGCATCGATCTCACCGAAGAAAATCTCGCCCAGGAAGCCGGTCGGACGGCGACGGCGATCTCGTTCAAAAAAGGCTGTTACCTCGGCCAGGAACCGATCGCCCGCATCGACGCGTTAGGCCACGTCAACCGCGAACTCCGCAGTCTGGAGATCGATACCAAGAACGTCCCGCCAACCGGGACACCGGTGCTCTCCGAACCCGACGGCAAGGAAATCGGCCGGATCACATCCTCGGCGTATTCCGCCGAGGATCAAAAGACATATGCGCTGGCGATCCTGCAAAGTCGATTCACATCGCCGGGGACGACGGTCCGCGTGGCGACGGCTGATGGACCAATGGCGAAGGTGTTCTGGCTGGCGGATTGTTGATTATCCTTACCGACAGGGTGGCCCACACGCCCCCGCGTGGGGTCGCGCAGCGATAAGAGGAGGTTCCACATTTCGCTCAAGCAATCGCGGATGGTATCATAGCCCAAAGCCCGGCTTTTAGCGTTGACGCAAATCACCCGTGATACGATGACGGCTCGCCTTCGAAAGACTTCCTATGAACACTTCCGCTCAGGGTCTCCGCGTCATTGTCACGGCGGGTGCGGCTGGGATCGGCTTGTCGATCGCGAATACGTTTGCCGATGCCGGAGCTTCTGTGTTCGTCTGCGACATCGACCGGGACGCACTCGATACGCTGCGCGCCTCCCGCCCTGGCATTGGCTCATCATGCACCGACGTGGCCAAACCGGTCGAGGTCGCCGCGATGTTTGATGAGGCGGTCGCGTTCCTGGGTGGTCTCGACGTGCTCGTCAACAACGCCGGCATATCGGGACCGACGGCCCCGGTCGAAGAGATCGGCATCGACGACTGGGACAAAACCATCGCCGTCGATCTGAGCAGCATGTTCTACTGCACGCGCCTCGCCGTTCCGCTGCTGAAGAGTACACGGGGTGGAAGCATCATCAACCTCTCGTCGGTGGCGGGCCGACTCGGTTATCCGCTGCGAACGCCTTATTCGGCCGCCAAATGGGGAGTGGTCGGTTTCACCAAGAGTCTGGCGATCGAACTGGGCATGCATAACATCCGCGTCAATGCCATACAGCCGGGAGCCACGGAAGGGGAGCGCGTCGATCGAGTGATTCAGGCGCGTGCCACGGCGCGCGGCATCGATTTCGAAGAGGCGTCGAAGCAGTTCACGGCTCCCATTTCGCTCCGCCGCATGATCCGCCCCGAGGACATCGCGAACATGGCCCTGTTCCTTGCCACCCCCGCCGGCGCCAGCATCACAGGCCAGGCGTTGTCGGTATGTGGGGATTATGGTTATCTGTTGTGACGGGGGGCGCGGGTTGGAGTGAAGGGACGCTCCCCTTTGCATTCCTTGTGTGCTACCCGCGGTGAGGTATTACGTCGCCCTGTTTCCGCATTCGGGGCAACGCCGAAACGGCTTATGCCCCGCCACCCGTAGTATGCCAATCTCCCTCTTCGCTCTCTTCCGGGGCAATTCGTGATTGCCTGTTCTGGCGAAATCCATAATAATGCCGCCAGACTGACATGGTGTCCTGTTTTCGAGGAACACCTGCCGTCGGGATTCAGGACTTTCTGCGACGGTACTGATCACGGTACAACAAAGGAGTGCTTCACAATGCCGGTATTCGATGACAATTCATTATCGATCGGACGAACTCCGCTGGTGCGCATCAATCATCTGGCGAAAGGGCTAAAAGCCACGGTCCTCGCCAAAATTGAAGGACGCAACCCCGCCTACAGCGTCAAATGCCGCATCGGCGCCGCCATGATCTGGGACGCCGAAAAAAGCGGCAAATTGAAACCCGGCATGGAAGTCGTCGAGCCGACCAGCGGCAACACGGGGATCGCCCTCGCCTTTGTCTGCGCGGCGCGCGGCTATCCGCTGACGCTCACCATGCCCGACACCATGTCGCTCGAACGCCGCATGATGCTCAAGGCGTTCGGCGCCCGCTTGATTTTGACTCCGGGGGCCGAGGGGATGAAAGGGGCGATCAACAAAGCCGAGGAACTCGCGGCCCAACCGAATTTCTACATCCCGCAGCAATTCAAGAATCCGTCCAACCCGGCGGTTCACTTTCGCACGACCGGCCCCGAAATATGGGAAGACACCGGCGGGAAAGTCGACATCTTCATTTCGGGCGTCGGCACGGGGGGAACGATCACCGGCGTGAGCCGTTATATCAAGCAGGAGAAAAAGCATCCCATGAAATCGATCGCCGTCGAGCCGACGTCGAGTCCCGTGCTGTCGGGGGGAGCACCCGGAAAGCACAAGATTCAGGGGATCGGCGCCGGGTTCGTCCCCGAGATTCTCGACCGCACACTCATCGACGAGGTCGTGCAAGTCACCGATGAAGAAGCGTTCGAAATGGCTCCGCGCATCACCAAGGAAGAAGGAATCATCTCAGGCATCAGTTGCGGAGCCGCCATGGCCGCCGCCCTCAAAGTCGCCGCCCGGCCCGAGAGCGCGGGCAAGACGATCGTGGTGATTCTTCCCGACTCCGGCGAGCGCTACCTCTCGACGCCGCTATACGATTACGCCAAGGATTGATTGACGAGAGTAGCCGTAGCGGCCCGTTGAAAAAGTGTGGCACTGCTGGCTTGCCCAGCAGTGGATTTCATAACCGTAGGAAAAAGACCGGGTGGATAAACCACCCGGCTCATGAATCTCCGCATTTGATTATATTTTAACGGGCTGGTAGGGTGGGTCGAACGACGCCTCGTCGCGCTGACCCACCGTGCAGATCGAATTCAAAAAACAGAAGATGGTGGGCACAGCCCACCCTACAAATTACGACAAATAACTCGCATTCCATAAGGTTCATCGACATGCATTTTGAAACGCTCTGCGTGCATACGGGAGTGACGAAAGACTCCGCCTACAACAGTTGCATCACGCCGATTTATCCGACGTCGACGTTTTCGTGGGACGACCTCAAGACGAACAAGGGGTTCGATTACACGCGCAGCGGGAATCCGACGCGGAAGGCGCTCGAAGAAAACATCACTGCCCTCGAAGGAGGAATCGACTGCAAAGCGACCTGCACCGGCATGTCGGCGATCACCGCCGTCATGCACCTGTTTCAATCGGGCGATCACATCATCGCCCCCATCGATATCTACGGCGGGACGTTTCGCCTCTTTCACAGCGTCTTCACGCAATTCGGCGTGACGTTCAGCTTCGTCCCGATGGGCGATCTCGCCGCCGTCCGGCAGGCGATTCACCCGAATACCAAATGCATCTGGATCGAAACGCCGAGCAACCCGCTGCTCAATCTCGTCGACATGGCGGCTCTCGCGGAGATCGCCCGCAAGGCCGGTGCGATCACCATCTCCGATAATACGTTCCTCTCGCCGTACTTGCAGCGGCCGTTCGAGCACGGCGTCGACGTCGTGTTGCACTCGACGACCAAATACTTGAACGGTCATTCGGACGTCGTCGGCGGTTGCGTGGTCACGCGCCACAAAGAACACGCCGAGAAGATTGCGTTCATCGTCAACGCGTTGGGACTCTCCTGCTCGCCGTTCGATGCCTGGCTGGTGCTGCGCGGCATCAAGACGCTCGGCCCGCGGATGGAAGCCCATCAGCGATCGGCGCAAGCGGTCGCCGAGGCGCTCGACCAGCATTCTGCCGTTGAAAGGGTTTATTTCCCCGGCCTGCCGACGCATCCGCAACACGAGTTGGCGAAACGGCAACAGCGCGGTTTCGGCGGGATGCTCAGTTTCGACCTCAAGAAAGGTCGCCCGGCGGTCGAAACGTTCCTCAAGCGATTGAAGCTGTTCACCCTCGCCGAATCTCTCGGCGGAGTCGAATCGCTGATCGAATATCCCGAAACGATGAGCCATGCCTCGATGACCCCCGAAGCCCGCCGCGCCGCCGGGATCAGCGAAAAAATGCTCCGCGTCTCCTGCGGCATCGAACACCCCGACGACCTGGTTGCCGATTTGCGGCAAGCGCTCGAGGGGTTGTGAGTCGGGAACGGTGTTTTGCGCCTTCACTCTTCTTATCCCCGGAATCCCCCGGTAAAACCAGATCACGCTTGACCCCCACACGCGGGTATCGGACAATCGTAGTGACCGCCTGACGGTCTACGCCGATACCGTTGCCGAGTTCATTCAAAGGGGGTTTCTCGTGAAACAGCCTCGTTCTCTTTTTATTTCCGGATGTTCCTTTCTCGCCGTTCTTCTGGTGGGTTGGCTCTCGCTGATTACAACCGTTGCAACGCGCGGCGGCGATAATGCTCAGCCCGTTACAACACGGAAGATCCAGTTCAACCGCGATATCCGGCCGATTCTTTCCGATACCTGCTTTCAATGTCACGGACCCGACGAGAAACAGCGCCAGGCCGGCCTGCGATTCGATCAGAAAGACTCCGCCTTTGCCGATCGGGACGGCAAGCGCGCGCTCGTCCCCGGCCAAATCGAGCACAGCGATCTCTACGCACGAATCACTTCCAGCGATCCCGACGTGCGGATGCCTCCCCCCGCTTCGGGCAAAGAACTGAAACCCGAGCAGATCGATCTCATCCGCCAGTGGATCGAACAGGGAGCCGAATGGCAGGAACACTGGTCGCTGATCGCGCCGGTTCGTCCCGAACTGCCGCAGGTTGAGCAGAGTGCGTGGGTGAGCAATCCGCTTGACCGTTTCATTCTGGCGCGGCTCGAATCCGAAGGAATGACCCCCTCGACCGAAGCGACGAAAGAAACGCTGATTCGCCGCGTGACGCTCGATCTGACGGGGCTTCCGCCGATGCCGAACGAAGTCGATGATTTTCTCGCCGATGCTTCGCCCGATGCCTATGAACGGCTGGTCGATCGGTTGCTCGCCTCGCCCCGTTACGGCGAGCGCTGGGCTACGCGCTGGCTCGACGGCGCACGCTACGCCGACACCAGCGGCTATCAGACCGACGGCGAGCGCGAGATGTGGCGCTGGCGCGACTGGGTGATCGACGCCTACAACGCCAACATGCCCTTCGATCAGTTCACGCGAGAACAACTGGCGGGGGATATGCTTCCCAACCCGACGCTCGAACAGTTGATCGCCACCGGTTTCAACCGCAATCATCGCGGCAACGCCGAGGGAGGAATCGTCCCCGAAGAATACGCGGTCGAATACGTCGTCGACCGTATCGAGACGACGTCAACCGTCTGGATGGGCCTGACGTTCGGCTGCTGCCGCTGCCACGATCATAAATTCGATCCGCTATCGCAGCGGGACTTTTATCGGTTCTATGCGTACTTCAATAATCTCCCCGAAAAAGGCCGGGCGAAGAAATACGGCAATTCTCCGCCGATGATCGCCGCGCCGACGCCCGCTCATCTGCGGAAACTGGCGAAGCTCGATCAGACGATACGCGAAGCCGCCGAGCAATGGGAGACCCAGAAGCCTGCCCGCGAACTCGCCTTGCAGCAGTGGGAACAACAACTCGCCGCCAGCGCCGGCGGAGCCGCGAAAGACTGGCTCCCGACCGCGAAGCTGCACGGCTACTATCCGCTCGATGGTTCGCTCGTCAATCAGGGCGATCCGAAATCGTTGCCCGATACCGTCTACACCGGCAGCGCGCTCAATCGCAGCGGCGACGAAACGACCGGAGACTTTTCGGTCGCGGTGCTGAAAAAAGACTCCGCCAACGCCGAAAACAAAAACGACAAGGTCGCCGATGCCGCGACTACGGAAAAGACCGAAGCGCCGCTCGCGGCGACGTTCGTCCCGGGGCGCATCGACGAAGCAATACAGTTCGGCGGAAAGGAGTATCTCAACGGCGGAAATACCGGCGACTTCGGGTTCCTAGACCGCTATTCGATCTCCGCCTGGATCTATCCCCAAGGATCAGCCGGCGGGACGATCGTCTCGCGCATGAACGATGAGTTTCAGGGGACAGGCTACGGTTTCGATCTCCGCGAAGGGAAACTCCTGTTCCACCTCACGCAGCGCTGGTCCGACGACGCCATGCGCGTCGAAACGGCAAACGCCCTCGAACCCGATCGCTGGTATCACGTCTGCGCCACCTACGACGGCCAGCGCGAAACGAAGGGAATCATCATCTACGTCGACGGCGAGCAGGTGCCGCTGACGACTCTGCTCGATGACCTCAATCAGACAGTCTCCGTCAAGATGCCGCTGCGCATCGGTGCCGGCGGCGGGCCGAAGACGCGTTTTCAAGGGGCGATGGATGACGTGCGGATCTACAGCAACGTCCTGCTCCCCGAAGAAGTGCTGATTCTGTCCGCACCCGAAACCGTCGCCGAGATCGTCAAGATTCCTGCCGCAGAGCGGACGAAAGCTCAAACGGCGAAACTGATGCGCAGTTGGATCGAATCCGACGCCCCCCCTGAAGTGCGCGCCCTCCGGCATCGACAACTCGCACTCGACGAAGAACGCCGCCTGATGGTTCTCGATTTCCCCAACGTCATGGTGATGCAGGAACTCCCCGAACCCCGGCCGGCGTTCATTCTTACGCGCGGCGAATACGACAAACCGGGCGAGCGCGTCGAACCGGGCGTTCCCGCGTCGATCGCCAGCGTCGCCGAACTCGCTCCGCACAATCGGCTCGATCTGGCGAACTGGCTGCTCGATCCGCGTCATCCGCTCACGTCGCGCGTCGCCGTCAATCGCGTCTGGCAGTTGTATTTCGGCAGCGGACTGGTCAAGACCGTCGACGATTTCGGTTCGCAGGGGGAATGGCCGATCCATCCCGAACTGCTCGACTGGCTGGCGACCGAATTCATGGAGAGCGGCTGGAATCTCAAGCACGTTCATCGGCTGATCGTCACCAGTGCGACGTACCGACAATCGTCGAAGACGACTCCCGCGCTGATGCAGCGCGACCCCGACAATCGGCTGCTCGGGCGCGGCCCGCGCATTCGACTTTCCGCCGAGATCATTCGCGACGGCAGCCTGGCGATCAGCGGCTTGCTCGTCGAGCGCGTCGGCGGACCGTCGGTGAAGCCGTATCAGCCCGAGGGGATCTGGAAGGATCTCGCGGGACTCGATTACGTACAGGGGACCGGCCCCGACCTCTATCGCCGCAGCATGTACACGTTCTGGAAGCGCACGATCGCCCCGCCGTCGATGATGACGTTCGACGCTGCCGGCCGCGAGACGTGCATCGTCCGCGAGACGCGCACGAACACGCCGCTGCAAGCGCTCACGCTGATGAACGAGATCACGTATGTCGAGTCGTCGCGCGTCCTCGCCGAGAAAGTGATGCACGAGGGAGGGACCACGACCGCCGACCGACTTCGTCATGCCTTCCGCCTCGCAACCTCGCGCCTGCCGACCGACCGCGAACTCGCCGTCCTCACCCGCGGCTACGAACGGCATCTGCAGAAGTACGAGCAGAATCCCACCGCCGCCGAAGAGCTATTAAAGATCGGCGAATCCCCCCGCTCCCCCGACCTCAACCCGACCGAACTCGCCGCCTACACGGCGATCGCGAACGTGATTCTGAATCTGGATGAGACGATTACGAAGGAGTGAGGCGAGCGGGGAGCATCAGCTCCCTGTCCCCGCGATAGCCCTAGTAACACAACAAGAAATTGAAACAAGATCATCAGGAGCATACAAAATGCGTTATCGGGTCTTGATCGAGCAGGATGAAGACGGTGAATTCGTAGCAGAGGTTCCCGCCTTGCCCGGTTGCATTTCTCAAGGCCATACCCGTAAAGAAGCCCTCTCGAACATTAAGGAAGCGATCGCGGCCTACATCGAAAGCCTGGAAGCCCACGGCGACCCTGTTCCCCCCTCGATCTCTGAAGAGATCGTCGAGATCAACCCGTGACCAAATTGCCGGTCGTGATGTAGTCCGGGTGGCCGGGACAGCCTTGTGTCCCGGTCGCGCAGCGACAAGAGGGGTTTCGACTTTGGAAATAACGTCCCACCGGGGCCAAGTCTCGGCAAGGCCTTAATAATCATCAGCGAATGAGGCAACACAAGTGAAAGCCGCATCATGAAATATTTCGTGATGATTGTCTTGGCAATCTTTATTTTCTGGATCATTCTCAACCTCCCCAAAATAAAGGGCGCACGCGAAGCTGCTCCAAGAACACAATGCATGAACAACCTCAAGCAAATCGGCTTGGCATTGCATCATTACCATGACAAATATGGCTCCTTTCCGCCGGCATACATCGCCGATGAAGATGGCAAGCCGATGCACAGTTGGCGCGTGCTCATTCTCGCTGAATTAAAACAAGACAAGTTATATCAAGAGTACCGGTTCGACGAGCCGTGGGATGGGCCACATAACCGTACATTGCATGACCGCATTCCATCGGTCTATCGGTGTCCCAGTTACCAAAGAGATGCCCATAAAAACTTCTCCTCGAATTACGAAGGGAAGACGATGACCAACTATGTGGCGATTGACGATACCGACGCTTTTTTTCAAAGGTCGAACGTCACGCTAAAAGCCGACATCACGGACGGCCTCAGCAAGACAATGGCGGTTTTCGAAACGCATCACCATGTCGTTCATTGGATGCAACCCGACGATATCACCCCTGATGAAGCAATCGCAGAATTGAATACTTGCGCCGAGAACAAAGAACAATTGAATCACGAGGGTGGAACATATATTCTGATAGGCGACGGCTCCGTTCGCTTTATTTCATCACATATCGCAAATGAAACCCTCCGCGCACTTATGACCCGATCGGGCGGGGAACCCATCCCCGAATATTGAAATCCGTACGTCACATCGCAGGAACCGCTCATGTCCACGACATCCTTAAGCCGCCGCGACTGGCTCACCCTTTGCGGAAGCATTTCCGCAGCGATGGTTTGGCCGCTGAGCGTGTTCGCCGCCGATCCGCGCGTTGAGATTGAAGACATGCGGGTCATCAGTTGGAAGCCGCCGCTGTATCACGGCTGGCCGACGCTCGCCCGGCGGAAGAACGGCGAACTCCTGCTGGTCTTTTCCGGCGGACGCGAAACGCACGTCTGCCCGTTCGGACGCGTCGAACTGATGCGCTCTCAGGACAACGGCGTCAACTGGCGCTGGCCGCAGGTTCTCATCGATGGGCCGATCGACGACCGCGATGCGGGAGTTCTCGAAACGGCTGCGGGGTCGATCCTCGTCACGACGTTCACGTCGCTCGCCTACGAGGCGGTCCTTAAAAAAGCAGAAGCGATCGCGCCGGGGGAAAAAGGAGCGTGGGATCCGCATCTGCTCAAGGAATGGCAGGCGGTCCATCATCGGCTCACCGACGAACAACGCCAGAACGAACTCGGCACGTGGATGATCCGCTCGACCGACGGCGGAGTCACCTGGTCGGCACGCTACGCCGTCCCGGTCAACAGTCCGCACGGCCCGATTCAACTTGCCGACGGACGATTATTGTATTGCGGAGTCGAACTCTGGAAACCCGAGCGCCGCGTCGGGGCGTGCCAGTCGAGCGATGACGGAGTGACCTGGGAATGGCTCGCCGGGATCCCCACGCGCGACGGCGATGACCATCGCGATTATCACGAACTGCACGCCGTCGAAGCCGCGAACGGGACCATCATCGCGCATATCCGCAATCACAACGCAGCGAACAAACAGGAAACGCTGCAAACCGAATCGACCGACGGCGGACGCACGTGGAGCACTCCGCACCCGATTGGCGTGTGGGGTTATCCATCGCATCTACTGAGATTGCGCGATGGCCGATTGCTGATGAGTTACGGACATCGCCGAGCGCCCTTGGGGAATCAAGTCCGCATCAGCGACGACAATGGCGAGAGTTGGTCCCCCGCGCTCGTCATCAACGGCGATGCCCATTCCGGCGACATGGGATACCCCTCGACGGTCGAATGCGACGACGGCACGCTGGTCACGGTCTGGTACGAACTGCTGAAAGATTCTCCGCTGGCCCAATTACGCCAAGCCCGCTGGCGGTTGGGGTGAGCGTCGTGTCATTGTAGCTGGCCTCTATGAGGCCGGATCGAACTGGTGGCGCACACATTCTTATCTGTGCGAAACCATATCAAGACCTCTTGTCGCTGCGCGACCCGGACACAAAGCTGTCCGGGCTACCCGCCACCTGCCACCTACATCAACAGATTATTCGCCAGATTGATCGATGCGGCGTCGACGAGAAGTTCTCCCTTGGTCCCTTTGCTGAGGCGGCAACTGTGGATCATGTTTCCCGTACCGGCTCCTTGCCAGCGGATCGCCGATGCCATCAGCGGTTGCTCTCTCGCATCGATAACACTGCAACCGCTGAAGAGCAGATCGCTGCACTCTGCGAGATCGATGCCGAACGGGGCGGGGTTCACGATCTGCAAACCAGTGATCGTCATCCGCCGACAGCGCACGAATTCGAGCAGCCCCGCACGTTCCAGCGGCGGGGCATCGGCGACGGTGTGGGTGCTGGTGTCGCTGTCCTGAATGACGTTCCCCGAGAGCGTGCAATTCTGCGAATCGACGAACCGGATCCCCGTACACAATTCCTTCACGCCGTAATCGGGATTGTGCCCGAAACAGTTCGAACCGACGACGATCTCGCGGCTGTTCTCCACCAGCAGATTGCGATGATGGCCGCTGTAGATGAAATTCCCGGTGAGCGTGATCCCCCGGCAGCCGGTGAGATGGACGTTGTCGGTCTGGCTGCCGATGAGGTTGCCGGTGATCGCCCACATTCCCCCTTTTTGATTCTGCTCCGCCGAGCCGATGAAGCGGACGTTGGCTCCGTTAGGAGTAGCAGTCGCCTGGATCGTGTTGCCGACGATCGTCCCCTCGCGCACCGACCCTTCGCGCACGTCGATGTAGATTTCAGCGGTCGGCTCGCCGTCGGCGTCGGGAATATTATGCGAACGGTTGTTGTTGTATTCGATGTCGTTGCCGCAGATCTGAAAGTTGCGGATCTCGCTCTGCTCGACGCGGATGCCTCCCAATCGGCAATAAGAGTCTATCCGGAAACGTTTCCTTCTTTTTCAGGCATTTCAGGCGACCTGTCGGTAGTGGAATTTTGGCGTGGGTGACGGCGACAGTCGACGGAGCAGCAGATGGGTGTGGCTGAGCTGGATCA
>JBJXGP010000456.1:0-3812 GCA_046160425.1 Planctomycetaceae bacterium | reverse complement strand
GTTAGAATTATTGAGTCAGTCAGCATAGCAGACGTCAACACGGAAGTCTGACGTCCACGCCGTCGCCGCCCGATAAGGACAGCATGAAACGGATTTCAGAGGGGCATCAACACCGGCACGTCGGCGGTCGTCAGCGATCGCTGCGCTGGGGGTGCGCTCTGCTCTGCTGCATCGTGTTCTCGACAGGATGTGCCTCGAAAAAATATTATGCCCCCGAAGAAATGCCGGCGGAACTGGTGGCGCATCCACAAGTCAATCCTCAAACGCTCGATCTGACCAAACTCGCATCGTCCACGGCGAATAGCGAAATCATCGCTGCGGGCGATACGCTGGCAATCATGATCGCGGCGGGACTGAACAGCGATGATACGTTCGAGGTCAAGGTTCGCGTCAACGATGAAGGGTTCATCCGCCTCCCGGAGATTCCCGATCCGATTCCCCTCGAAGGACTCGATCTCGAAGAAGCCGAACAGGTCGTCACCGCCTGGTGCGTGCAGTATGGACTCTACGTCGCCCCGACGGTCGGCATCGTCATGGAGAAGCGTCGGCTCAACCACATCAATGTCACAGGTGCGGTCAATATTCAAGGCCCCGTCGAACTGCCGCGCAACAGGAGCGATCTCTTGTCGGTGCTGGTCGCCGCCGGGGGATTGGCCGAGGACGCCGGGACGAAGATCGAGATTCGTTCGAGCATGACGGCAGATGCCCCCGATCAGAAAGACGACGATCCGATTGCCGGAGTCACCGACGCCCCGGGCATGCAGGCGGGACATAGTTTTCCGGTGAAGCGAAATACGACCAAAAACGCCGACGGACATCGTTCGACGAAAATCGATCTCGTGTCGGCCACAAAGCAGGGCAACACCGCCGACTACAATATCCCAGACGGCAGCACGGTGATGGTCGAACGACGCGCTCATGCGCCGATTCAGGTCATGGGGAGAGTTGCCAAGCCGCTGGTGCAAGAATATCCGACGACGCACGATCTGAGACTGCTGGATGCGATCGCGCTGGCAGGGGGCTTGAGTTCACCCGTGGCCGATCGCGTGATCGTGATCCGTCCGGTCCCCGGTAAACCGGACCCGGCGGTGATCAAAGTCAGTCTGCAGGACGCCAAACATCAAGGCTCGTCGAACGTCCTCCTGGCCCCCGGAGACGTGGTCTACGTCGAACAAACGGCGGCGACGGTCTTGCTCGACGCCGTGCAGATCGTCCGCTTCGCCGTGGGAGCCTCATTGGGAACTCTGCTGTAATCGCCGCAACGGCAATTTGTAATACGACTTCAATCTCAATATTCCGACCTCGAAACAAGTTCATCAGATCGACGACCCTACCGCATGACTTCGGCGCACGAAACGAACTCGAACTCGAACGACCAACGGGATTTGACCTCGGGGGTAGCGGAGTCATTTGCGCCGGAAACGACGCTGATTCACCAGTTGTTCCGCTTCATTCGACTGGCGAGCCTGCGCAAAGGGGTGATCATCCTCTGCTGCACGATTTGCGCCGGTCTGGGGGGCGCTTACTACGTCACCGCCAAACGATTGTACGAGTCGCGGGGCGAATTGCTGATTCTCGATCACGGCTCGAGCGTGATGGATGAGAGCAACGCCAACGTCAACATGATGAACAACATGATGCCGACCTTCCTCGAAGTGATGAAGGGGGACGCCGTCATCCTCGATGCGCTCAAGAACCTTCCCAAAGACAAACGAACCGATTTCAGAGGGATGAAAGCCGCCCAGGCCGTCAAAGTCTTTCAGAAGAATTTATCGGTGACGTCGGTCCGGCATACCAACGTGCTCGAATTGACGTACGTCTCGTCCGATCGCAAAGCGGCGGCCGCCGTGCTCAACAGTCTGCTCAATTCATACATCCATTTCATGGATAAGACGCACCACAGCAAATCCGAAGACGGCCTCGCCATCTTGACGCAGGAACGAGTCAAGGTCGAACATCAGCTCGAAGAGAAGCAGGCCGAATACGACGAACTGATGAAGACGACGGCGCACATCATCGGTTCGGGTGAATCTCAGGTGAACCCGCTGGCGGAGCGAGTCGACCAGCTCAACGACATGCTCGTTCTCGCCCAGAAAGAGACCCTCGACGCCAGGGGAAACCTCGACTCGATCGAAATGGCCCTGCTCAAGGGGGAAGACGTCATGCAGTTCGTGCTGACGAACGTCGAGGTCGTCGGCCGCGATTTCCTGATGAACGAACTGGGGCTTAATCCGCAGGATGCTTATGCGATGGCCCGGATGAACGAATCGATGCTGAACGATCGCGCCGAATTGCAAGAGGCCCGGGGAAAATACGGACCGAACCACCCTAAAGTCCGGCGGCTGGTCGAAAGCATCCGCATCAATCAGCAGTTCATCGAAGAACGGCCGATGCGGCAGAAACTGATGCTCGAACAGATCAAAAAAGATCAACTCGGCCCCAAACTTTTGCAGCTCGCGCAACAGCGTTACAAGAAAGCCATCGAAAACGAACACAACGTGCGGTTGCAATTCGAATCCGAACAACAAGCCGCTCTCAGCATGAATGCCGATTTCAGCAGGATTCAGGCGTTGGAATTCCATATCAAGAGGTTGCAGGAAAATCTCACCATCTACAACGAACGCATGCGGGAAATCGAAGTGGCCAACAAGAGCAACGGCGTCGAGACGGCGATCATTGCCAAGCCGCAAGTCCCCGAACGGCCGATCTCCCCGCGATTGTCGTCGGTGATCGCGATCGTCGTCGCCAGCGGCTTCGGCCTCGGTCTGTTGGTCGTGTATATTCTCGACGTGCTCGATGATCGCTTCCGCACTGCCGACGAATTGCGTTACGTGCTGCGCATCCCGATTCTGGCGATGATCCGCAAAATGGCCGGCGGGGCGGAAAAAGGGATTCATGCCGTGCAGACGTTCGCGATGCCGAACAGCATCGAAGGGGAAGCGTTCCGCATGTTGCGCACGACGATCGAATTCATGGATGCCGAAACCTCGCGCGTCGCGATCACCAGTTCCGAACCGGGAGACGGCAAGACGACGGTTCTCGCGAATCTGGCGGTCGCCTATGCACAATCGGGCAAGCGCACGCTGCTGATCGATGCCGACATGCGTCGACCGGGGTTGTCGACCTTGCTCGACTTGCGCGGCGCGCAGGGCTTGTCGCGAATTCTGCACGACGAGCGGCCGATCCACGAAGCCGCCATCGAAAATCTCATTGAGACCGCTGCGAACGGATTGCACGTGATCCCCTCGGGGCCGCGTCCCCCCAATCCGGCGGAATTGCTGGCGAGCACGCGCTTTGCCGACCTCCTCGAATGGGCCGACAGCCGGTACGACCAGGTGCTGATCGATGCGCCCCCGGTCCTCGCCGTCACCGACCCCGCCATCATCGGCCGCGTTGTGGATGGCATGGTGCTCGTCGTCCGCCCCGATAAAAACCATCGCCGCACCGTGGTGCGCGCCGTCGAAACATTGACCGGGCTGAACTGCCATTTGTTCGGGCTTGTTGCGAATCATCTCAATCCGCAAAGCGAAAAGGGTTACGGATACGGCTACGGTTACGAATACGGCTACGGGCACGACGAAGCCGACCGCGAAGGTCACGGTCCGTTGCCCGAAGACGAACATGCGATTTCATATTCGATGCAGCATCATTCGTCGAACGATAGCGACGATGACCGGCAGGAATATCACAGAGCCGCGTAGGTTCTGAAGGGTGGCACTGGCGGCTCGTCCGCCAGTGTTTTTGCCCGCCAGTGGTATAGTACAAGAATCACAACCGGCGAAACGGAAGCTCTCGAAGACTTGCGTTCCCAA
>JBJXGP010000455.1:0-2518 GCA_046160425.1 Planctomycetaceae bacterium | reverse complement strand
AGAAGATCGATCCCGTGCTGGTCGGCCTGGAACATCTGAGGTCCCTCAAATGGGCCTGCTGGTCAGAGCGGCTCAGCGATGCGGCCGTGTAAGACATCTTTTGGAACAACGCGGCCAAACTGCTTGGAGTGACGAAAACACAAGCCGTGACTTGCGGCGAATGAAATTCTGATTGAGTTGACTTGTTTCCGGATTCACATGGGATGCAAACATCATGACCAACACATTAACGACCGAACCGACCAACACCACGACCGAGGCGATCCGCGATACGACCGACTGGTCACGCCTCTCAACGGCCCAACGGATCAAGCATCTAGAGATTGAAGGGTACGTCGTACTGCCCGACCTGATTCCGCCCGCCGAGTTCGAAAAAATTCGGCAGGAGGTGAATCGGCTGCCGACCAGGGGGACCGATTACAGCGAGAATCAGCGTTCCTGCAATGACGTCCACTGGACCGATTCGCCGGCGTGCATCAACCTGATCGCCCTGCCGGACATGATTGACTTCCTGACCACGCTGTTCGGCGACGAATTGATCTGCACGAGTTGTGCGTTTGCCTTGTCTCGGCCGGGTCATCCGGGCATCGCCATTCACACCGATTCCCAGCCGTATGGCTCGAAGATCTTCGGTATGCAGGCCAGTGCCCCGCGGCTGGTGCGGGTGCTGTATTACCTTGATGATCTGACGCCGGAACGTGCACCGCTCAAGTTCATTCCCCATTCTCATTTATCGCTACACGCTGACGCCAATCCTTATCATCGTTATCTGAGGCATCCGGAAGAAGTCATGGTCACGTGCCGAGCCGGTTCGGCGGCGATCATCAACCAGGCTATATTTCACGCGAACTATCCGAACGTCAGCCAAGAGGACCGCCGGCTGCTGGCGATTGCCTTTCGACCGGCCTGGGCGAGGCCGATCGCCGAAATCCCCGAGTGGCCGACAGAAAAATTCGCCGGGCTGCCGGATCACGTCCGCCGCTACTTTCAAAGCCTGAACACGAGGAAAATCGTTTTCGACGTTCCCAACCGGCCGACCAGCATGCAGACCGAAGCTCCCGGAATTAACCCCAGCCGGTGGAATGTGTGATCACTCATGGAGAAAAGTATGGTTCCCGGTCCAGCAAGCGATCTCGCCTGTCATCGCACAATCACTCGTCGGGAGGCGCTGCGCGCGGGATGTGCCGTTGTCGGAACATTGTCGCTGGCGGAACTGGTCCTGGCAGACGAGACTCCACGCCTGCAGCGTCCGAAAGTTGCCGCCCTGTTTGACGTCTGCCGGCATCGCTCACACGCCAATGTGATTCTGGAGAATTTTCTCCTGCCCTATTATTTCAACGGAAAGAAGATCGTTCCCAAAGTGGACGTCGTCTCGTTGTACGCGGATCAGCTTCCCGACGGGGAATTCGCCCGGGACATCTCGCAGGAATTTGGCATCCCCATCTATCCGACCATCCGCGAAGCACTGTGCCGAGGCGGCAAAAATCTGGCTGTGGACGCTGTGCTGTCGATCGTGGAGGGGGGCGATTATCCCATGACTCGACGGGGACAGAAGGAATATCCCCGCAAGCGATTTTTTGATGAAATCGTCGCCGTCATGCGGGAATCGCAGCGCGTGGCGCCGATTTTCAACGACAAGCATTTGTCGTATCGCTGGGACTGGGCCAGGGAAATGTATGACACGGCCCGCCAGATGCAGATTCCATTCATGGCGGGAAGCAGCCTGCCGCTCGGCGAACGACGTCCTCGTCTGGAAATTCCGCACGGAGCCGAGTTGGAAGAGGCGTTGGCCATCCATGGCGGGCCGGCTGAAATCTATGACATTCACGGCCTGGAACTTCTGCAGTCGATTGTCGAATCGCGCAAAGTGGGTGAGACCGGCGTCAGCAGCGTCGAATGGGTTCAGGGACCGGCGCTGTGGCGGGCGGCCGACGCGGGACGCTGGTCGCGCGAACTGGCTGAGGCCGCGATGCGGGCGGAATTCGGCGACCGCGCGCCAACTCTGGGCACCGTGCCGGACGAAAAGCCCGCGGAACCTCACGGTCTGCTCATCACCTACAAGGACGGACTGAAGGGAACCGTGCTCAAATTCGGCGATACAAACATTCGTTGGAACTTCGCCTGCCTGAGGAAAGGCACAGGTGAAATCCAGGCCACGAAGATGCATGTCGGCCCCTGGCGAAACCGCTATCTCTTCAAGGCCTTCTCCCACGCCATCCAACAATTTGTCCGGACAGGAACCGCTCCCTATTCTGTGGAACGCACCTTGTTGACCACCGGCATCCTGGAAGCCGCGATGCGCTCCCGCGAATCGGGCAAGCCGGTCGCCACGCCCGAACTGGAATTCGATTATCGGCCCATCGATTTTTCTGAGCTGCGGGAGACGGGCAAGACGTATCAAGTCATCGACAATACGCTTCCCGAACCCCGCAATCAGCTGGATCGCAGCAGCGCCGATTTCTGAGTGTCTTTGGCCAACAAGATGGACCGCGCCGAAGTGACCGGCAGGCTCCGCCGG
>JBJXGP010000454.1:0-25293 GCA_046160425.1 Planctomycetaceae bacterium | reverse complement strand
TCTGCAAATGTTCAGACCGTTTCGACATGCACAACCGGTTGTGTCAGGGTCTCGAAATCGTTCGCGTGATTCCTGACAGAGTTGACTCTAAACCGGCGGGAGAACGACACTTTCGAACTGACGGCATGGGTTGTCTCGTACTCCTGACGTGGTGACCCCCTCTCCACAAAAGATGGGAGGGGCTTATTAGAAAATTTTGCAAAATCCGTCAACCTCGATTCCTGAACGGAGCGTTTCAAAATAACTCTGCGAGGCTTTGCTCGAATTGATAGAATGAGGCCTGTGGGAAATATAAGTTGCCTGCGGTACGGTCGACAGGTCCGGATGATTCGAACCGAATCGCACGTCGAGGATTGACCCGCCGATTTCAGCCATCGTACACTCGATACAACGACAGACGCATCATTTCCGATGCAAACCACATTTCAGCCAACGACAGACAGGGACGCGATCATGGAGAATACCGAATTCACTTCGACGTCTCAGTCCGCGTGTCCCCCGCAGATCGGCCCCTATCTGATCGAAGGCAAACTCGGGTCCGGAGGGATGGGAACCGTCTACAAAGCCCGGCACAAAGAGACCGGGCAACTCGCCGCCGTCAAAGTCCTTCCCGCTTCGTTGGCCCGCGAAGAAGGTTTCGTCGAACGCTTTGACCGCGAAATCGAAGCGCTGCGTAAGCTTGAAAATCCTCACGTCGTCAAACTCTACGAGAACGGCGTCGATCAGGAAACCTACTATTACTCGATGGAGTACATCGACGGCGAAACCTTGACGCGCAAACTGCTCCGCGAACGCCGGCTTCCCTGGCGCGAAGTCATCGACATCACCATTCAGATCTGCTCGGCATTAAAAGCCGCGCACGACGCAGGGATCATTCACCGCGATCTGAAGCCGAGCAACCTGATGATCGCTGCGGACGGCACGATCAAGCTCGCCGATTTCGGCGTGGCGCAGGTTTTCGCAGCGAGCAAGCTGACGGTGACGGGAGGGATCATCGGCACAGCGGAGTATATGTCTCCGGAGCAGACCCAGGGCCAGCGCGTCACCAAAAGGAGCGACCTGTATTCCCTCGGTGCGGTCATGTATGTGATGCTCACCGGGCGCCCCCCCTTTACGGGAAAAACGACGATCGACATCATTCAGAAGCATCGCTTTGGACAGTTCGATCGCCCGCGCACCATCGTCCCCGAACTCCCCTCCTGGCTCGACGACGTCGTCTGCACGCTGCTCGAAAAGAACCCCGACAAACGCTTTCCGGATGCCTTCGTCCTCTCCCGGCGTTTGCAGGAAGTCGTCCGCAAGGTCGAACTCTCGTCGACCGAGCAAACCGTCCAACTCACGGGAGAGGGACTGGAAGGGGATTTGACTGCCGCCTCCGGGTCGGCCGGAGCCGAAGGGGGAGGGCATCGCGGTCCGGGCGTCGGGACGATGATGCGAAATTTTCTGCGGGCGGAAATCGAATCCGAGCACCGGGGAACACCCTTCTCGAATTTCATGGGGAACACCATCGTCCTGATCGGTTCGTTCGTTCTGCTGGTGGCCGGGGGCGTCTGGTGGTTCACGCCGCGTGCCGAGAACCCCGAAGAACGCTTTCAGGCCGGCGCTGCCCTCATGCAACTCGAACCCGGTCCTCAGTGGATCGTGGCGAAAGACGAATTCTTCAAGCCCCTCATTGCACAGGATGCGGCGACGTGGGACGAGAAGGTGGCTCCCTATCTGGAGAAAATCGAGCTGTACGAACTGAAGACCACATTCAATCGCAAGCCGCTCCGTAAAACGCAGTATGCGAAAAACGAAGTCGAGCGCCAACTCAAGCTCGCACAGCATTATCAATCGATCGGCGACGACAACCGGGCCGAGAGCATCCTGTCGTCGCTCCTCATCCTGCTGAACGATGAGCAATACGCCGTGCAGAAAAAGCTGGTCGAAGAATTACTCCACGACTTGCGCGAGCAGCGCCGAGCCGAACCCACTCGTTATAAACTGGTGCTGGACGAGTTGGCCCATGCCGACATGTTGATGGATACGGGCAAGGGGGATGACGCCATCGTCATCTGGGAGGCCATCGTCACGCTGTACGCCGACGATCCGCGGGCGGAGTCGATCCTCAACCAGGCACGAACAAGACTGTCGCAATTCAAGTCGCATTCGTCCTCGACCAAAAGTGAATGAAATCGCAAGACCTCAATTCTCAGGAGAATGAACTCCCCATGACCGACGTCGCCGAACTGAAAGCGTTGATCCGCACGATTCCCGATTTCCCCAAACCGGGGATCATGTTTCGCGATATCACGCCGCTGCTGGCGGTTCCCGAGGCGTTCTGGAAAGTCGTCGATGCGCTGGCAAATCAGTATCGCGACCGGGGGATCGACGCGGTACTGGCGGCAGAGGCGCGAGGCTTCATCTTCGCCGCTCCGCTCGCCTTGGCGCTGCAAGTGGGGTTCATCCCGATCCGCAAACCGGGAAAGTTGCCCTTCGATACGCAGTCGTTTCATTACGAACTCGAATACGGCACCGATTCGCTCGAGATGCACGTCGATGCGATCGCCGAGGGTGATCGCGTCCTGCTCGTCGACGACCTGTTGGCCACGGGAGGGACGATGCAGGCCTGCACCAAGCTGGCCGAACAATCGGGAGCCGAAGTCGTCGCCTGTGCTCACGTCATCGAACTGACGCAACTCAAAGGACGCGAACGGCTCGCCCCCTACGAAGTCTTCTCGCTGATTCAATACGACGGCGACTGAGAGACCCTAACACAACCGGTTGTGCCTGTCGAACATGCCTGAACTTTTGCAGTAAATCACACAGTACAGAGGTTGTGTTAGAGTTATTAAGAGACCCTGACAGCCCGTTGAAAAATGATCAAATGCAGAAATTCATGAGCCGGGTGGTTTATCCACCCGGTCTTTTCCCAACGATTATCAACCTCACTGCCGGTTAAACCAGGAGCAGCACCCATTTTCACGGACTGCTTAGGTGCGGCGACTGAGACGTCGCACGCTCACATCGCGGCGCGACCGAGCAGTCGCGCGCCGTACTCCCAATGATCTTCGTGAACCTCACGGATGCGGACGATCTCGGCGTTGAAGAAGAGCGGCCCTTTACTCGAATCGAGGCTGACGATGAACTTCGATAATTTGACGAATTGCGGATAGACGAATGAGACGCCGTTGCTGCTGATATTGCGAGTCCAGGCCTGAAAGGAAGCCGAATCGTGGCCTTCTCCCGCGAATGCTCGCCCGTTGGGTATGTAGATGGAGATTTGAGTGCGGACGGATGTGCGGGGAAAAGAACGACGCTGATTGTGGTGTCCCTCCAGGCGCTCTGCCCAGCGGTCCAAACTATCGATCACGCGCATCGCTTTGCGATTGTGCAATTTCTCGCCGATTTCAACCACTGCCTCGGACATCGCTCGCTCCACGTATCTCAACGGCGTTGCTCCTCCATCGCGGCACGAAGAGTCCGCCGACAGAACAACTCGAAAAGGGTAGCACGGATAGCGCAAAGGGGACGAAAATATTATCGCCGCCGAGGCAAGTCGATGTGAAAATCGGCGAAATATCCCGCGATTTGCGTATCAACCGCACATCCGTTACGACGCGATCAACCGGCGTAAATCCTCCGACCGCCACCCCGTCACTCCCCCTCCTTGACGACGGTGTTGCGCAGCGTCCCCACACCCTCGATTTCGACTTCCACCACGTCGCCGGCCTTCATCGCCGAGGTCTTGCCGGGGGTTCCAGTAAAGATCATGTCGCCGGGCAGCAGCGTCACGTGCTTGCTGATGAAGCTGATCATCTTGGCCGAATCGTGAATGAAGTGGTCGGTGTTTTCTTCCTGCAAGACCTTGTCGTTGAGCTTGAGTCGCATCTGGAGTTTATCGGGATCGACCCCCGTCACAAGATACGGACCGCACGGGCCGAACGTATCCGACCCCTTGGCACGCCACCACTGCACGTCGCTCTTCTGCCAGATCCGCTCGCTGATGTCATTGCCGCACGTCACGCCGAACAGATAACTCAGCGCATCCTCTTCGGAGACGTCGCGGCATTCTTTGCCGATCACCAGCACGAGTTCGGCTTCGAAATGGACATCCTCCGCCCCTTCAGGAATGACGATCGCGGAGCCATGAGGCGCGAGAGACGACGTGCTCTTGAAGAACGGCTGAGGGATCTTGAATTTCTCAGGGATCTCGGCGTCTTTCAAATGACTTTTGTAATTCCCCGCCATCGCAAACACGTGCAGCGGCTCGGTCGGCGTCAACAACGTGATGTCGCTCAGCGGAAAACTATGCTCGGTCAACTCCCATTCGCCGAAAATATCCCCGTTGATCTGCTGGACTCTCTCTTCGACGACCAACCCGTATGTCACTTCATCGCCGTGCAGAAAGCGCACGAACTTCTTCACGTCCGACTCTTTTTCTTCGGCGTCTTTGTCCTGGGCGATCAGAAGTGCCGCCGGAGCACAAACGCAGGCGATGACGGATAGCAGCAGTCCATTCCACATCAGACGAGACATGAGACTCTCCTTTTTTTCGGTTCTTCAAATGGTCGATCACAAGCACGTGCCGATCAAAGTTTGTCGTCGTGAACTGATTTCACGAAAGCCGTTATGAGGAATTTCGAGTGATATGATTCGTTCCTGATCGTAGTTGTGATCTGCCCACGATGCAAGGATCGGCTTGATTATCGCTCCCGCGCCGGGTAGCATCATCGTTAGCAGCCCGTTGAAAAATGATCGAATGCTGAAATTCATGAGCCGGGTGGTCTATCCACCCGGTGTTTTCCCAACGATCATCAACCTCACTGCCGGTCAAACCAGGAGCGGCACCCATTTTCAACGGCCTGTTAGAGTTGCCGGTCGACGCACGTCTCGTTTTCTGACGCCTACAGAAACACAGAAAGAGGACCGATCATGTCTACGATCAACCGTCGCGAATTCATAGGGACTTCAGCCGCCGTCGCCGCTTCCACGCTGGCATGGAATTCAACTCACGCTCTCGCTGCAAACGAGAAAGTCAACATCGCCGTGCTCGGCTGCGGCCGCGGCGCACATCTCGCCGAGCGCTTCGCCGGACTCCCCGAAAGCCAGGTCGTGGCGATCTGCGACGTCGACGAAAGCCGCTCCGACAAACTCTGCAATCGCATCGCCGAAATCAGCGGCAAGCGTCCCGAAGCGGTCGTCGATTTCCGCACGCTGCTCGATCGCAAAGACATTGATGCCCTCGCGATTGCCACTCCCGATCATTGGCATGCCCCGATCACGATCGAGGCCTGTCTCGCCGGCAAAGACGTCTACGTCGAGAAACCCTGTTCGCACAACATCATCGAAGGCCGCCGCGCGATCGAAGCCGCCCGCAAGCACAAGCGGATCGTGCAGCACGGGACGAATCTGCGATCGGCCCCGCATTATCAGGAAGCGTGGAAGCTCCTCCGCGAAGGGGTCATCGGCAAGGTGATGGTCGTCAAGGCGATCAACAATCAACGCCGCGGTCGCCTCGAAGCCCGCAACGACGAACCGGTCCCCAACGGAGTGCATTACGACCTCTGGCTCGGCCCGGCACCCGAACGTCCCTTCAATTACAATCGCTTCCACGGCAGTTGGCACTGGATGTGGGACTTCGGCACCGGCGACCTCGGCAATGACGGCGTCCATCAGATCGACCTCGGCCGCTGGGCTTTGGGACTCAAAGCCCCGAACGCCGTGTCGTGCAGCGCGGCGAAGCTTGGTACGAAGGGTGACGCTCAGGAAACTCCCGACACGATGGTCGTCACGTGGGAATACGACGACTTGCTGTACGTCTTCGAGCAACGCGATTTCACGCCGTACCGCATGCAGGGCCACCGCGTCGACAACGACAACATTTTCTTCGGTGACCAGGGTTACATGATGGTCGACCGCAACGGTTACCGCGTCTTCTTCAAGGGAGGCGAAAAAGGCCCGTCGTTTGATGAAAGCTGGAACGACACCCCGGCCCACTACCAGAACTTCATCGACGGCGTGAAGTCGCGCGACGCCGGCAAACTGATCGCCGACATCGAAGAGGGACACTACTCGGCGATGCTGTGCCATTTGGGCAACATCTCATACCGCACCGGCCGTCGTCTGGTCTTCGATCCCCAGACCGAAACCTTCCCGCACGACAGCGAAGCCAACACCTACCTCGGCAGAGAATACCGCAGCGGATATGAGTTGGCGAAAGTGTGATGAGATGAGAAGACTCGCAGCCCGTTGAAAAATGATCAACTACTGAGATTCATGAGCCGGGTGGTTTATCCACCCGGTGTTTTTGCTCGCTCCCAGAGCTTCCGCATGGGAACGCACATCTTCGAGAGCTTCCGCTTCGGCAAGATGCATCCGTCAAATGGTGGGGATGTCTTCCGCCCCGAAGGGGCAGGCCGACCCGGGGCGACGTTCGCGGCTGTCGCCGCTTCACTTTGCCCTGGGCTAGATTGTGGGTGCCCCTTCGGGGCGGAAGAAAAGACTCCCGATCTCCCCATCCCCCGATCTCTCCAACATCACGCCGAGAGTTGCTGCTGCAAGTTCTCGATGATGTCGGTCCAGTTCCAGTTCTGCGAGGAAATCTGGCACGATTCTTGTCCGTCGAGCCAGACTTGAACGCGTTGCTCGGCAGAGACGACGGTGCTGTGATTGCGTCCGCCGAAATATTGGCCGATTTCACTGTACGCCGCCGTCGTCAGCTTGCGGGCGAGAAACATCGCCAACATGCGGGGCTGACTGACGCGCCGGCTGCGGCGGGACGACTTCAAGTCCTCGGCGGGAACTCCGAAAAACTGGCACACGGCCTGTTCGATGTCGGTCAGCTTGACGACTCGCAGACAATCCCGTTCGAGTTCTGCGAGCACTTTCTTCGCCGTCGCCAATGTGATCCGTTTTCCCGTCAGCGACTGCACCGCTTGCAGCGAATGGAGCGCCCCTTCGAGTTCCCGCACGTTCTGCTGAAACCGGCTGGCGATAAACGTATCGACTTCCGGATGCAATTCGAGATTTAAGCGTTCGGCTTTTCGGCGGATGATCTGCAACCGCACTTCAGGATCGGGGGCTTCGATGCGGCAAACAACCCCCGACAGAAACCGCGTCACCAGTTCTTCGCTCAGTTGGGTCAGCAAGCGGGGATGCCGATCAGAGGTTAAGACAATTTGCTTCCCCAGGCTTTCCAGATGCTTGACCGTATGCAGAAACTCTTCCTGAATGACGCGCTTGTGATCGAGGAAGTCGACGTCATCGACCAGCAACACGTCGATCGAGCGGAACCGATGCCGAAAACCAGGGAGCGATTTTTCCCGCAGCCCTTGCGTGAACGCGTTCGCAAAATTTTCGGCGGTCAGATGCAGCACCTGCAACCGCGGATGTTCCCGCCGAATGTCGCGAGCCAGGCCGCTGAGCAGATGCGTCTTGCCGATCCCCACCCCGCCGTAAAGATACAACGTGTGATAGCGCAGGCCCGGCGTCTGCACGACCTGCTTGACCGCGGTCCAGGCGAGTTCGTTGGAGGATCCGACGACGAAATCAGAGAGGTCCATCGTCTTACGACTCGACCTGTGAGCCTTCTCGGCGGCCGATTCGTGCAGCGCGCGGCTGGTGGCGTTTGCCTTTATCGGCGCTTGTTCATTGTTGGCAGGGCTGAGTCTGTTGATCTCGAATTCCACCGTCGGTACATGGCCGCCTGCCGTTGCGGTGACGGAGGCAAACGGAAGCGTCACGGCGGCGACCTGCGCGGCTTCCAGGCGAAGCGCAGCGGGAACCGGTTCGAATTCCATAGCGACTCGCGATCCCGTGATCGGCTGTCCGTGGAGTACGAAGTGAACGCGCGCGTGCGGTCCCCAGATCTTTCTGGCGGTCAGGTCGACGTCCGATTGAAATTGCTTTTGCATCCACGTCAACAGGAACGGACTGGCGACGCCGAGCTTCACCAGATCATCGTTGGCGGTTAACGTGGTTTTGCCGTGAAACCAATGCCGGAATGTCCGCTCGCCCAGAGTCACCTGGAGTTCCTGCCAGAACGTACGAGTTGGATCCGTCTGTCCGGTGTGCATCGACAACATCATGGTCGATGATTCGGTCTGCATCTTGCGACCCCCTGCGCGCAGCATCACCCAGCAGTTGACAAAATCACAAGAGGAGGGCGGAGGGCACTCCGTTGCCTCTGAGAGTTGTTCACGTTGGAAGGTGAAGCGATTTGCGGTTGAATACATCCCTTTCATTCACGGGGCACGAACAATTGAGAACCAATCGCCGCGCCCACTCACTCACTAATCGACGATCTTAGCCGGACCGGGCGGGATGTCAAATTCAAAAAGTTTCTTCTCTCGAAAGTCTGAAAAATTCGCGCATGAAACCCTTATGATTCTCAGGTTTGCCGTCTCTGAAATTTTTTTGAGAGAACTTCATTTCGCCTTCTCAACCGTCCATAACCTGTTGATGACTTCCCGCCAGCCGCCGCAGGTAGACCGTGCGCCGGCATTGCTCTTCAAAACCGGACTGCTTGTAAACCGCATTTGCGTATGTGTTTACAGAATCGACGGCGAGTTGCATGCGCTTTCGCCCCGCGTTTTTCGCCCCGTGCAAAGCTTGCGTCACCATCGCCTGGCCCAGCCTTTGACCTCGCCCCTCGGGGACGACGCCCATATAAGCCAACTCCCATGCATCGAGATCGGGATGGTCGGCACACAACAGCACGCCGAGGTCGTTTTCATCGCCGCGAAAAATCTGCCAAAGCTCCGGATGAAACACCCCCGTGGCGCGATGGCTGAGGAGCGCTTCTTTCCCGGTGCGGAGTCCCGTGAAATCGGGACAATCGAGCGATTGCTGATAGCTCCGCTCGACGAGATCGGCGAAACGCTCGTCGTTCACTCCCTCGCGAAAGGTTTCGATCTCGAATGTGCCATTCTGTATGACCGGAAGAGGCCGCGACAAGTCGCGCTCAAGGAAACTCAACTCCGCCATGCGGCGAAAGCCGGCGTGAGCGAGCCAGCCTTCCGCCTCATGCGGAGTCGCTTCGAGCAGACATTGGGCAAACGCCATCCGCGATCGATCCTGCCGCCGACCGACTTCGTCGAGCAGCGCCTGGGCGACGATCTGTTGTTGTTGCGAATGCAGCCGGCGAGCCGCTTGCGACACGATGGGGATCCACACGCCGAGCGATCCATCCGGCTGCGCGACGGTCAAGCAGACTCCATGTACGATCCCATTTTCGCGGGCGACGAGCAGGCCTTCCCACTGCAACTGCCCATCGTCGGCGAGCGACTGCGCGAGGTCGACCTGCTGCGAACGCTCCCCTGCCGGAAGATGCTCGAACAGAATCGACAACGCCTCGAACCGTTCGGCTTCACTCACGGCAGAGACGGTCAGCATGGGGTTGGACCTTTGCATCGGTGGGACAATGGATTCATCGCAGGGGATTACTCAATGACGGACGACCAACCGCCGATGAACCCGGACTTCGGAGCCACAGCAAGGGGACCAGTGCGAGAATGAAGAAACTCCACCACGCGATGGTTCTGTGTTTGGCGTAGGGATTGTAGCTCATTCGGCTCTCGAACGAACTGATCGCCGGTGCCGGATCGTCGGCGTTGATCGTGAAGAGTGCCTGCCATGTTTCCGCCGAGAGGCCATGAGGGAACACCTTGACCTGACCGACGTCGTTCGCACATGAAAGCAGATGACCGTTGAAATATCTTCCGTTTTCATCCCGCCGATCGAGCGAACCGAGTAATGCCACGGCATCATCGAACGAGATATCTCGCGGTTCCATCCAGTGGACTTCCCGCTGGGGCAGTTCAATCACCTGCACCGTGTTCTTGGACCCATCCAAGATGTCATCAATTTTTGTGGACTTGTCCCCCGGCCATACCGTTTGCGGACCGGTAACGGCGAGATAACTCGTCAGGTCAGCGTGTTCCTTTTGTATGACCGTGCTGGGACATCGATAAGTACCAGGTGTCCAGACGGCAAGTTGCCGATTCGCCGGGCTGTCCCACGGTTCATCGAAACGGTACTTATCGTAGAGGTTCTTTTGATCGATGAAAGGAAGAATCAACACCCGCCAACTGTGCATCGGTTTGCCATGCTCATCGGCGATGTACGCCGGGGGGAAGGAACCGTACTTGGTGTGATAATTTTCCAGTGCGATGCCGATCTGCTTGAGGTTATTGCGGCATTGTGGTCCGCGCGCCGCTTCGCGAGCACTGGGATGATGGCGAAAGACGTCGATCAACAGGATGACGAATCCAATTGCGATCACGCCGCTCACCGTTTTTATCAGGGAATCGTGCCGGAAGCCCATGGCCCAGACCGAGGTCCAAAACAGAATCACCGCTACCCCCGGCAAGAGACCAAAAGTCGAAAGCATCCATCGGTAAAAATCCGTAATGTCTCTATGAGGAAAACCCGGAAATATTAACCACGACCCAAAGGCCAGACTCGAAACGATCAGCAGCATCGCGACATAGAGCACATGCCGAAGTTTGATGCGATAGGGATTCACCTTAATGGGTGGCTTGTCGGCGATAGGGAGTTCGCTTTGCTCGTTCATGTCAGAACTTTCAGTGAATCAACGCGGAGTTATCTTCTCGTCCGCATCCACAGCAAGGGAACCAGCGCGAGAATGAAGAAACTCCACCACGCGATGGTTCTGTATATCCCCCAGGGGTTGAAGGGCTGGTAGTTTACATTCTCGAAGGTACTGATATCGGGTGCCTGATCATCGGCGCTCGCCGTGAAGAGTGCTTTCCATGTCTCCGCCGAGAGTCCATGAGGGATCGCTTTGATCTGACCGTCAGATGAAAGCAGATGGCCGTTGAGATATTTTCCGTTTTCATCCCGCTGATCGAGTGAGCTGAGCAATGCCACGGCTTCATCGATAGAAATATCGCGAGGTTCCATCCAGTGGACAGCACGCTGCGGCAGTTCGATCACCAGTACCGTATTCTTGGGTGCATCCGATTTGCCTTCAGTTGTCGTGGTTTTCTCACCCGTCCAGACAGTTTGCGGACCGGTGACGGCGAGGTAACTCGTCATCAGGTATGGTGGACCAGCGAAAAATGTGCTCAGACATCGATAAGCTTCAGGTGTGCTGACGGCGAGTTGTTGATTCGCCGGGCTGTCCCACGGTTCACCGAAGTGGTACTCGTTATAGCGATTGACTTCATCGAGGTAAGGGAGGATGCGCGTGCGCCAACTATGCATCGGTTTGCCATGCTCATCGGCGATGTACGCCGGGGGGAAGGAACCAAAAGCCTCGTGATAATTTTGAAGTGCAAGACCGATCTGCTTGAGGTTGTGTCGGCATTGGCTGATGCGTGAAGATTCACCAGCTCTCATGGCTGGATAAAATTCGCCAATCAACAGAAGGACAAAGCCTAAAGCCAAAATGCCGCTCACCAGCTTGAAAAACGAATCAGACCAGAAGCCCATCGCCCATACCAGCGACCAGAAAATAATCACCACCACCCCTGGTATGATACCCCCTGCCGGTTGAATCATGGATCGATCCAGATGAGGGTATCCTAGCGTCTTCAACCACAACCCGAAGGCCAGACTCGAAGCAACCAGCACCAACGCGACATAGAGCACATGCCGAAGTTTGATGCGACGGGGATGCACCTTTGCAGTTGGCTTATCGGCGATGGGCCGTTCTTGTTCGTCGCTCATCGGATCTCTTTCGTGAGCAGAAAACGAAGGGATGGGAATCAACGTCGATGCGCCGACCCGTCCTGCATTGTCCCAGACGGTAGAAGTGGCGCATCAATCATAGCCGTTGCGGAGATGCAATCAATTGGTATTCTCGTTGTGATGGTTGAAGACCGGCAAAACGCCTCTTGTTGCTGCGCAACCCGGACACAAAGCTGTCCGGGATACACACTGATGTTGTCTCCCGACACTTTCGCATTTCCCCCTCTGGTGTCGTTGCATCCGGTCCCACTTGTATGGCATGATGTGGGCCTGAAATCAACTCTTCCATCAAGGGACATCGCACCCCGGATATTTTCTTCTGACAACCTCCAGTGACAACTCAAGGAATCTCTCATGAAGCCGACACAAACTTCATCTCCCGCACTCAACCGCCGGATGTTCGGCGAACAGCTTGCACTCGGAGCGACCGCGTGGTGGGGCATGCAGGCCGCCCGTGGCGCCGACGCTCAGGAAAAAGCGAAAGATCTCGATGCCGACGTCGCACGACGGATGAATCTCAAGATCACCAAGGTCGAAGTCTTTTCGCTCAAAACCAAATTGAAGCGGCCGCACGGAGCCTCGGTTTCGGTCCCGCTCGAAACGCATCGCGTGACGCTGCTCGTCAAGATCAGCACCGACGCCGGGATCGACGGCTGGGGTGAGACGGCTCCGATCGGCGGGGCGCGCGGGGCGATCGTCGATCAACTCGGCCCGGCATTGATCGGCAAAAACCCCATGCTGCACCGCAACCTGTGGCGCGATTTATGGGGAGCCAACTTCGGCGAACCGCGCGCACTCGGAGCGATCGACATCGCGCTCGCCGATCTCCGCGGCAAAGTTCTCGGAGTCCCCGTCACCGATTTGTACGGCGGACGCTACCGCGACAAGGTTCCCGCATATGCCTCGGCGATGAACTACGTCGAAGGGGGCGTTCCCGAAGAAATTTTCCCGCAGGAAGCTCTCGCGAAAATTGAAATGGGTTTTCGCAATCTCAAAATGCGTATCGGCCGGTACGACTACAAACGCGACGCGAAAGTCGCCGCGTTGATTCGCGAGACGGTCGGACCCGACATCCGCCTGTGTACCGATGCCAACGCCGCTCACACGCTGCACGATGCCCTGCATCTGGGCGACGCGCTGCGCGAACTCGACTTCTACTTCTTCGAAGAGCCGCTGCCGCAGTCGCCTGACTATGAAGGCTACGAAGAGTTGACGGCGAAGTCGAAGATCGCCATCGCCGCGGGTGAGGCGCTCGATAACCGTCACTCGGCGAAGCGGATGATCGACCGCAAGACGATGAACATCATTCAGCCCGATGCCAGCCTGTGCGGCGGTATCGGCGAAGTGCTGTTCATCGCCGAGTTGGCAGCGCTGTCGGGGATACGCTGCATCCCGCATTGTTGGGGCTGTGCCGTGCTGATCGCGGCGACGGCTCATACGGTGGCGTTGCTTCCCGACCCGCACATCGGCTACGCGACCGACACGCCGATGCTCGAGTTCGATCAATCGGAAAACCCGTGGCGCGACGAGATCATCTCGAAGCCGTTCACCGTCAAGGAAGGCTTTGTCGAAGTCCCGACCGGCCCCGGTTTGGGGATCGAAGTGCTCGAGGACGTCGTCCGCAAGTATGCCGAGTGAGGTTAGCCGCGACGCGAAGGGTTTCCGCAGCGGAGCGCGGAGCGTCGTAGCTAATGCTTTTGCCTCGTACCGTTTCACGTGAAACGGTGCCGTTTTGAAAATACCGGCAACTTGGGGTGGCCGGGACAGCTTTGTGTCCCGGTTATTGTTCAGCGAGCTGCGCTGGGCCTGCCCATGCCGCGCAGCCAGCGATAGTGCGACGCCACGCCCGAGCAAAACGATTGGTGTTCGTTGTATCTCACGCCGTACTCTCGGCAGGTCTCTTCGACCACCTTCGAAATGGCGGGGTAGTTGACGTGGCAGATGCGCGGGAACAAGTGGTGTTCGATCTGAAAGTTCAGACCTCCCAGCAGCCAGGCCACGACCCGGCTGCGACGGGCGAAATCGACCGTCGTCTCCACCTGATGAATGGCCCATGCGTTGTCGATGCGGCCGGTGTCGGGACGCGGCAGCGGGAACTCCGCCTGTTCCACGGCGTGGGCCAACTGAAACACGATGCTGAGCAGAATCCCCAGCGCCACGGCTGCCACCGCGTAGAACAACAACACGGTCCCTACGGAATGGTAGAGCAGCGGGATCACGAACGCGAGCGTGAAAAATGTCGCCTTGCCTCCCACAAACAGGACCAGATCCCAGCCTCTGGGGCGCGGGAACCGGTGCAGGCCGAGACGCCCGGTGGTGACTTCCAGGAAATCGCTGAGCAGGTGCCACTTGATCGCCAGAAAACCGTACATAGGCCAGAGATAATAGTGCTGCCAGCGGTGTAATTTGTAACGTCTCTGATGCGGACTCAACCGCGCCAGCACTCCGAGGTCGATGTCGGTGTCATGGCCGGTGATGTTGACATAGGTGTGATGGACGACGGCGTGTTTCCAGTGCCAGATGTAGGAGCTTCCTCCGACCAGATCCAGCGTCATCGACATTAACTTGTTGACCCAGGGATGCTTCGAATACGCCTGGTGCCCGGCATCGTGCTGGATATTAAAGCCGATCCCCGCCGTGACCAGCCCGAGAAGGATCGCCAGCGGGACCGCCTGCCACCACGTCGATGCATAAAAGACGAGCAACACATACGAGCCCGCGAGGAAGCTGAGGAGGACCGCCGTCTTCAAATACATCTGGAGACAGTCGCGCCGTGGGAGCTTGGTGGTGCGGAAGAACTCATCGACGCGCCGCCGGACTTCCACTTGAAATTCGGTATTCTTCCCGAACGTCAGCTTCGTCCCTGAATCATTGACTGAACCCGCGTCGTTCTCGATACCTGCTAAGGCATGGGGGGCCTGTGTCACTGCAACAACTCTCAATTCAAACCGGCAGACGTTGAGCGGCGAAAATGCGCGTCGATAAACTTTTTTCCGACCCATCGAACGCCGTGTCTTTCAGCCTGATCGCAATACGGTCATTCGAGTTGTGTCCCCATTATACCCGATGCGCCGGTGAATGTCACGGTTGCCGCTGTTTTGCCTTCGCCCTCCGGGAGAAGGTGGCCGCAGGCCGGATGAGGGTGCCTTTCATCAGACGGCGAATGATGGCTGTATTATGACCCATTAATTGCGAAAAGATACACCCTCACCCTGGCCCTCTCCCGCAAGCGGGCGAGGGGAAAGAGGCGGAGCACAACTACAAAATTCGCACTTTGGGGCTGGGATCATCGATGATCACCACGGATCATACGTCCCGAAGTTCCAGATGTGGCCTTCGAGATCGCGGCAAGTAAAGCCTCGGCCTCCGTAGTCTTCGTCCTTGATGTCGATCAGGATTTCGGCCCCCGCGGCTTTCGCCTTGTTGTAGATTACGTCCGCATCGGCGACGACCAGATAAACGCACTGCGTCTCGGCTCCGCCGATTTCGTCGGGTTGCTTGGTCAATTTTCCCCACGCCGATTCGTCTTTGAGGACCGAGCCGAGCATGATCATGCCGTTACCGAAGGTGAGTTGCGAGTGGGCGATCGTTCCGTCGGGATTGGGATAGACGGCTTGCTTCTCAAAGCCGAACGTCGAGCAAAGCCACTCGATCGCCGCCGATGCATTTCGATAACGCAGACAAGGAATCACGGTGGAGCGGGTGTTCTTGGCTAAGGTTGTCATGAGTTGCTCCTGACTGCGAGTGCTGTAATAGAATGGCATTCATTTTAACGACAGACTTTGAGATTGTCACGGATTTGCAGGGGTATGGCTGTGCTCACGGTCGTTGTGGAAGACCTCTTGTCGCTGCGCGACCCGGACACAAAGCTGTCCGGGCTACCCCCCGTTGCATACGGTGAATCACAAAAACTCGGCGACGATCGTATCCGCGACGAAGCGACCTTCGCGGGTCAGGCGGATGTGGGTGCTCGTCTCCTCCAGCCAGCCGCGATTGCGGAAGCGTTTGATCGCATCGCCGGCGAGAGATTCGATGTCGAAGCCGGCCTGCTTTTGGAAATCGGTGCGCGAGATGCCGGCGATTTGGCGGAGGTTGAGGACCGCCAGTTCTCGGGCATGATCTTCGGCGCTGAGGCATTCGCGCTCGTGAATGGGAGACTTTCCCGATGGCACGAGTCGCAGCCACGTCGTCACGCTGCGATGATTCAGTTCGCGGCAACCGTCCAGATACTGAGCCGCTCCGGGACCGAAACCGAAAAACGGGAGAGCCGTCCAATACCCGATGTTGTGTCGGCATGCATAACCGGGCTGAGCGAAATTCGATATTTCATATTGCTCGAAACCGGCGGAAGGCAAGCGGTCCATCACGTAGCCGTACATCTCCCGTTCGAGTTCGGGCGTGAGCGGCACGAGCGTCCCCTTTTCGCGGCGCGTCCAGAACGATGTCCCTTTTTCGATTGAGAGGCCGTATGTCGAGAGATGTTTGGGAGCCGCTGCAATCGCCATTTCGAGCGTCTGCTGCCACAATGCGAGCGATTGTCCCGGCACGCCGAAAATCAAGTCGACGGCGAGATTGGCGATGTGCGATTGAGTCCGTTCGATGATCTCTTGAGCTTGAGCGCCGGTGTGATCGCGTTCGAGGAGTTTGAGGATCTGGTCATCAAACGACTGCACGCCGAGACTGATGCGGTTGACGCCGCGATCGGCGAACAGGCGGAGTTTGTCGGTTGTCAGATCGAGCGGATTGGCTTCGAGCGAGAACTCGGTCTCGCAAGTCACGGGGAGCCAACGCTCCAGCAGATCGAACAGGCGCTCGAGCTGCGCCAGCGAAAGATGCGAAGGGGTGCCGCCTCCGAGAAACAGAGTCTGCATCGCACGCGGCGTTGCTAACGTCGCCAGTTCGATTTCGAGGGAGGCGAGATACGACTCGATGAGATCGTCGCGGCCGCTGATGAGCGTGAAGTCACAGTAGCCGCAGCGGTGCGCGCAGAACGGAACATGCACGTATGCCGCGTGAGCGTTGCCGATGGACCGCGACGAGGGTTGGATTTCGACCTTCGTCATCGCGGCCTCCTGTGATCGTGGGGTTGCTTTGGTGCTCCCCCGTATTTTCGAAATCCGAAGCGTCAGTTTTGAAGTTGCGCTTTTGCCAGTGTTCGGCGGTCTGGTCGTGCCGAATGCCGGCGTCTGCCGGGGTCTCCCTTGGGGAAAGCGTGAATCATCCATCGCAAGAATACAAAAGACACACTCGCGTAGCCAGTGCCAGCAGTCTGTTGAAAAAGTGTGCTGCTTCTGGTTTGCCCAGCAGTGACGCTCATAGCCGTTGGAAGAAGACCGGGTGGATAAACCACCCGGCTCATGAAGCCAGCACACGAATCTCAGCATTCGATCATTGTTCAAAGTGCCACCCCTCCCCATCACCCGATCTCCCCATCCACTTCCCTTTCCCTCCGGCATAGCATTTTCACGCGTGTCTTCAATGGCACGACTTGAAATCGATCTGCTATGATCCGTCTTCGCGAAGCGACCGGATGGCTTCGCGCGAATTCACGGACTCAACACAAGGAAATTACCCGTGGACCCACGGATGAGACGAGTTCTGGCGCTGGTGCTGGCGGGGGGGAAGGGTGTCCGCCTCGAACCGCTCACGCGCGACCGCGCCAAACCCGCCGTCCCCTTCGGCGGCATCTACCGCATCATCGACTTCACGCTGTCGAACTGCATCAACAGCGGATTGCGAAAAATGCTCGTCCTCACGCAATACAAGGCGGCGAGTCTCGACCGGCACATCAATCTCGGCTGGCGGTTCTTGTGCCGCGAACTCGATGAGTTCATCGACGTTCTGCCGCCGCAACAGCGAATCGACGAGCACTGGTACCAGGGGACCGCCGATGCCGTCTATCAGAACATCTACACGATCGAAAAGACGCGGCCCGAGCACGTGCTGATTCTGTCGGGGGATCACATCTACAAGATGGATTACTCCGAAATGCTCGACGATCACATTAACTCCGGAGCCGACGCCACGATCAGTTGCATCCCCGTCGACATTCAGACGGGGTCGCAGTTCGGCGTGATGCAGATCGACGACTCGCGGCGGATCGTTAATTTTCAGGAGAAGCCGACGAATCCTCAGCCGCTCCCCGATAACCCGTCGAAATGTCTGGCGTCGATGGGGATCTATGCGTTCAAGGCGAATTTCCTGTTCGATCAACTCTGCCGCGATGCGACAAAGAACGACAGTTCGCACGATTTCGGCAAGGACATCATCCCCTCGCTGCTCAAGACGCATCTGATCCGGGCGTTTCCCTTCCGCGACAAGAATACCGGAGACAGCCGGTACTGGCGCGACGTGGGGACGCTCGATGCCTATTACGATGCGAACATGGATCTCATCGCCGTCAAGCCGCTCCTCAATTTGTACGATCGTTCGTGGGAGATCCGCACGTACCAGCCGTCGTTTCCCCCGCCGAAGTTCGTTTTCGCGCAGACCGATGCCCCCGAACCGCGCGTGGGGGTCGCGCTCGACAGCGTCATCTCGTCGGGGTGCATCATCTCCGGCGGCAAAGTCGAGCGGTCGATCCTGTCGCCCAATGTCCGCGTCAACAGTTGGGCCAACGTGCAGGATTCGATTCTGTTTCAGGGAGTCGACATCGGCCGTCATGCCAAAGTCCGCCGGGCGATCATCGACAAGGGAGTTCATCTTCCCGAGGGAGTTCGCGTCGGTTACGACCTCGATGAAGATCGGGCGAATGGTTTTTCGATCACCGAATCGGGCATCGTCGTCATCGGCCAGATCGACGGCTTCAGCGACGCGGAAGAACATCTCGAATGACGGCGGGGGAGCGCTGTTGTGACATTGCAGCCGAGGTCTGTGACTCGGTCCGGCCTCATAGAGGCCAGCTACAATTCAGAACCGTTCAGGAGATCTGACTGAACTGATAGAGCAGAATCCCCGTGGCGACGGAGACATTCAGCGAATCGACTCCCTGGTGCATGGGGATTGTGACCCGGCGGTGGGCGCGGACGATCCATGCGGGTTCGAGGCCGTGACCTTCGTTGCCGACGAGCATTGCCCAGCGCTTTGCAGGCCGAAACGTCGAGAGGGGCTCCGCCGAGTCATCGAGGACCGTGGCGATCAACTCGAATTGGGCGCGCTCGAGTTGCGTGATGTCGAGCGCCAGATCGCTCGATGAGTAGATCGGCAATTGAAAGGCGTTCCCCATCGACACGCGCAGCACGCGACGAGAGTAGGGGTCGGCGGAACTCGGACCGAGAATCAATCCGTCGATCCCGAACGCACAGCCGATGCGTATCACCGCGCCGAGATTTTCGGGATCCTGAATCGAGGGGCAGACGACAATTCGGCGGGGAGTCTCAACCGGCTCGATCAACGCGGCGAGAGAAGGATTCGCCGGGCGAAAACCGCAGGCCAGCATCCCGCGATGAAAATTGAAGCCGACGAGTTGTTCGATGTCGGAGTGAGCGACGACGAGCAGAGGGAGATCCGACGGGACGCGGTCTTTGACGATTTCGAGATGCTGCGGATCGACAAGCAGGGAATGCAGCGGGATGCCGTTGCCGAGTAGTAACTCGACGAGTTTCTGTCCCTCGGCGATGAACAAGCCCGCGCGGGTCGCATTCGACTTTTTGATGTGTCGGAACACATCCAGCCGGGGGTCATGCAGGTCATCGATCAAGATCGCGGGCATGAAGAGAGATCCCTTGCGGGTCGTTATTTTAGGCGATGGGGAGTCACTGCGAAAAGGAGAGCAAGCTCGGTTGGTCTGAAACAATACAGACTGATCGATAATTCGCTAATGACAGGTCTAGACGTTCGCGAACCCCGATTGGAGACGTTCTGTTGTAAGTCATTTCCATAATATAACTTACGGTAAATAATACACTTTGAAAACCTTTTGGACTGAAACTTGCAGCTTGAAAATCTAGGGCTATCAGTCTGGTTACTGGAATTCGGGGCTTGATATTATGCTGAATTCAATGTACAAGCAGACATTGAAAATGGGTCCGTTGAGTTCGAAAGTATCATGCCGAAGACCGGTCCAAGGATAGGGCTGCAATAACCCTTCAAGGAGGATATCATGTTGGTGTTAACCCGCAAGCTTGGTGAGACGATTCAAATTGGCGATTCGATTATCGTCGAGGTGGCTTCCGTACAAGGGAACCGCGTGCGACTCGCCATCAAGGCCCCCGATGACGTCAAAATTCGCCGCGGCGAACTGACAACTTCTGCGACCCTGGCACCTGTGACGCTGGTCGGTGGGGCAAAAATGAGTCTTCCGCTATACAGCAATTTGAATTTGGCCTGACAGCCCGTCGCACGACGGAGAACCGATTCACAGGCATCATCCTTGCCAGAGGAGCCACCGCTTCACTACCCTGACGGTCTTTACGCACAGGGTATCCGTGCAAGCGTAGAGTTCTCTCCTCTGAGGTCATCATGCCTGTGATCGAAATTCGCGATCCCCGTTCGGGATCGTCGGCGAAAGTTGCGACCCATCTGGGGTTCAATTGCTATGCCTTCCACGCGATCCTCGCAGATGGACGAGGCATTGATGTGCTCGAATCGGCTGAAGATTTCCCGCAAGGGGGACATCGACCGAGTGCTCGCGGCATTCCGATTCTCTTCCCCTATCCGAATCGCATCGCCGATGGAAAGTTTTCCTGGGACGGGAAAGCGTATCACATTCCGCCGGTCGTCGCCGCGTATGATGCATCCGGGAACGCGATACACGGTTTTTGCCTGGATCGCGTATGGAGAATCACCGCTCAGGATCCCTCGTCAGTAACGGGGCATTTCCAATTAAGCATCGACGCCCCCGATCGGCTCCCTTATTGGCCCGCCGATTTCTTGCTCGAGATTCGCTACACGGTGCGCGATGCGTCACTCAGAGCCGACATTCGGATTGCCAATCCCTCGGCAGAAAATTTGCCCTGGGGTTTCGGCACGCATCCCTATTTTCAATTGCCTCTCGCCGCCTCGAGTCAACCTGAGCAATGTCTGATCGAAGTCCCCTGTGCCGAGACCTGGGAGTTGATCGACTGCATACCGACCGGCCGCCTCTTGCCGGTGACGGAAAAAACCGATCTGCGCGATGGGGAGTATTTCGGCCTCGCCAAATTCGATGACGTTTTGACGGGTCTCCCCGCCGGGGTCCACGAGCAATCGATGTCGATCTGGGACGAACCGGCCGGCTTACGGATGGTGCAGCGCTGCGATCCGATTTTCCGAGAGATCGTAGTTTACACTCCGCCGCAGCGTTCGGCCGTCTGTCTCGAGCCGTACACGTGCGTGACGAACGCAATCAACATGGCGGGAGGCGAAGCCGCAACCGGCTGGCGCACGCTCGCCCCCGGCGGTGAACTGACGACATGGATCGACATCGCCTGCGAACGGATCATCGTATAAGGGGATCTTCTGTCTCCAGTCGGGTGGCACTGGCGGCTTGTCCGTAGGAGTCCAGCCTTCAGGCTGTCTTCGCTTTTCTTTGTTGAAGACGGGCGCCAGCAGAAGGAAGAGGAGGATACACGAGCAGGCTGAAGCCGAACAGCACTGGGTTAGCACTCGGCGCGATCTCGACTCCCGCTTTCGAAGTCGCCATCAGCGGCGAAAGCCGCGCCAGCATGTAGCCGTGGGCGTCAGCCCACGGAGAAAGGTGAGTATTGAAAACGGAGCCGCGAATGCGGCGGCAGGAGCTGCAAGACACCCCCCAATCGCTGCCGCCGCTCTCGCGGCTATGCTGTCCCGAGATGATCTGCATTCCATGGGCTGACGCCCACGGCTACATGCTTCGGCCGCTCTCGCGGCCATTTGCGACGTCGCATACATGCACGACACCGTTTTTGTAGACGATCTTTAGACTTAAACAAGTGCCATTCGGCTGAAGCCTGTACTCCTACAAAATCAGATCTGCGATCAATCGACGTTGGTCGGCGGCATCGGCGCGGTCGCCTGCTGGTCGTCGGTAGACGAGACGACGTCCTGCAGCCAGCGCGAGGCGATTTCGAATGGCCGTTCGGGGGATATGCGATAATTCATCTCCGCACCGGAGACAACGCTGAGCGACAGATGCGGACAACTCGCTTGGAGCGATTGAAGCTGCTCATCGAGCTTGCCGAATGCGGGCGACGTTTTCAATGTTTCCCCGCCGATGATGACATGCACGGGGACGTCGATGCGCGGTATCAGTTTGAGGAAATCGTAGCGATCGCCCGGCCCGTATTTCGCGATGAAACCGCTCGCCTGTATCAACAGCGGCATCGGTTGCGTGATGCGGATCAATTCTTCTCCGCACCCCTGGGCGACCAGTTCTTGTGCTCGCGCCCAGTCGTCGCGGAAGTTTTGCGTTCGCGGATCGTCCATCAATTGCCGATGGCAAAATCGAGGAGCGGAAATCGCCACGACCGCTTTGACGAGCGCATGCCGATCGTAGGCCTGCGCGTACAGCGATTTGGCTCCCCCCATGCTGTGACCGACCAGACAGACGCGGCGGTATCCTCGCCGATAGAATTCGTCGAGCCACGCATAGACATCGTAGCGGCAGTGCGCGACCACTTCGTATGCGGCTCCGCCGAGACGGAGTTTTCCCGGCCCGGCGAGCTGAGAAACCGCATCGTGGCCGCGGGTGTTGATCCGCAAGGCATCGACACCGTCGGCGACTGCATCGTTGGCGAACCGTTCGAGCACTCCGGAGGCGTAAAAGTTGCTCGCCGAGCCGTGCAGCAGCAGGAACAGATCGATCGGCGTCGTCGAATCTGTACGCCGATTGCCCTCGCGCACGGTCTGGAGCAGGCCATCCAGACGAACGCCGTCGGGGGTCACGACGTGGCAGAAGCGATCTTCTCCTGCCGAGCCGGTTGTCATCGGTTGCCGATTCATTGCGTTACGCTGCCAATCGTGGGGTATACTTGAGTGTTGGTCTCTCCAGGGTGGCCCTGGCGGCTTGTCCGCCAGTGATAAGGAACATAACTAACGACCAGCGAAGCGGAAGCTCTCGAAGACTTGTGATCCCAAGCGGAAGCTCAGGAACGAGATGCAAGCCGCCAGTACCACCCGACGTCATTCGCCTTTCATCGGATTCAGCAAGAATCAGACAGGTCGTCTTGCCGACGCCGGACCTTTGTCATATCTTGCCGTAGCCGACCGAACGATTCACTTTCCACATCGGGAATTTTATCATGAACACGCCTGAGACACGACCGACGATCGGTTTTATCGGGACGGGACGCATGGCCGTCGCACTGGCGCGGGGCATCATCGAAGCGCAGGTCTGCTCGGCGGAGCAGGTCGTCGGTAGCGATGTTTCTCCCGATATTTTGCAGCATTTTTCGGAGTTTTGCGGCGCTCGCACGGTTTCCGACAACAAGCAAGTGCTGGAACAGGCGACGACGGTGTTCCTCTCGGTCAAGCCGCAGAACATGGGGGACGTACTCAAGGAAATCCATCATCACGTCCGTCCCGATCACGTGCTGGTATCGATCGCCGCCGGCGTGCCGATTCGCCGGTTCACCGAGGTGTTGGGAAACGACTGCCGGATCATTCGCGTGATGCCGAACACCCCCTGCCTTGTCGGAATGTCGGCCTCAGCTTTTTGTCTGGGGACCGGCGCGAAAGAAGAAGACGGGCGCTGGGTCGAACAATTGCTGACGGCGGTCGGCATCGCCGTGCGCGTTCCCGAAAGCATGTTGGATGCCGTGACCGGGCTTTCGGGAAGCGGGCCAGCGTATATCTATCAGATCATCGAGGCGATGAGCGACGGGGGAGTGGATATGGGACTTCCCCGCGATATCGCCACGCGCTTGGCGGCGCAGACGGTCATGGGAGCCGCGAAGATGGTGCTCGAAACCGGGCTTCATCCGGGTGCATTGAAAGACGCCGTCACCAGCCCCGGGGGGACGACGATCGCCGGCCTCAAAGTCATGGAGTCCGCCGGAATCCGCGGGACGATGATGCAGGCGATCGAGGCGGCGGCGCGGCGTTCTCAGGAACTCGGAAAACCGTCATAAGCGGATAATCCGCACGATCGTACCGGTTCCAGCCGAATTCGCGCGGCGTCATCCGCGTCATTTCGTGAAAATGCAGCCCCCCTGCGCGTTGAAAATTTGACACACAGGCCGCGTATCCTACATTTTCTACGCGAGATCGTTGGCTGTGGCGTCTCTAACAAAGAGGTGGCACTGGCGGCTTGTTCGCCAGTGGTATTGGTGAGTTTTCGTAGGAGTCCAGCCTTCAGGCTGTCTTCTCTTGGTTGAAGAGGGACGGCAGGAAAGAGCAGGCTAAAGCCTGTACTCCCACGAAATCAGATGAACAACTCTGAGACAGATTGAATTCTGTCGAACGGATACAAGGTTCGATTATGCAGGATGGGACTTCGGTGATCGACGCGCCGCTGACAGTGGAAGCTTCCGCTCCCGCGGAAATGAATATCCACCAGATGGACTCTTCTCGCATTCTCCTCGATTTGCTGATGCTGTCGAATCCCGGAAAACGATCCGCGAACGAAAGCGAGGCCCCCTCCGATCTCGACGGGATTATTTCGCCGGACGTTTTTCGCCGCTTGTTGACTACCTTGCATTATCGCGACGTCGCAACGGTGCGCCACTCGCGCCGCGTGGCGCTGATGTGCGTCGCGATGGCAAAGTTTCTCGGCTGGGAAGCGCGTTCGCTGAAAATTCTCGAAGTCGCCGCCTTGCTGCACGACATCGGCAAGATCGGCGTTCCCGACAACATTCTATACAAACCGGGGAAGCTCAACCCCGACGAAGCGCACCTGATGACGCTGCATTACAACATCACGCAAACGGTGTTGCAGGCCTGCCGCGCCGATCACAACGTCCTCGATATCATCGGACACGTGCAAAACCGCTATCAAGACAACTGGAACCGGGTCAGCACCGACTCCCCGCTGGGGTCGCGACTGCTCGCCGTCGCCGACGCCTACGATTCGATGTCGAACGAACAGGTCTACCGCCCGAAGATGCCGCACGAAACGATCATGAAAGTTCTCAACAATGCGTCGGGAACCCAGTTCGACGGCAACGTCGTACAAGCCCTTTCGCGCTGGCTCGACGCCGAAGGGCGGCAATTTTTCCAGCAGTCTCAAGAGCAGCAGGTGCGCGCGACCAATCACGGGCCGACGACGCCCGGCGAGGCGCTGGAAGCCAGCAACCTCTGCCGGATCTTCTCGTACCTGCACCTGCTGGAAAGCATGTACGACGGCTATTACATCGTCGATCCCAAGCTGAATTTCCAGATCTGGAATCGAGGGATGGAAACGCTCCTCGGACGGCAAGACCAGACCGTTCTCCGACAAAACTGGTCGGCTCATCCCATCTCTTATGCCGACGCTTACGGCAATTCATTGCCTCATCGCAACCTTCCCGTGCAACGCGTTCTCGGAGACGGGAAAAGCTTCACCGGCGAATGTTCGATTCAACACGCCGACGGCCAGTGGATTCGAGTCGAAGTGCAATGCACGCCGATCTGGGATCAGGCGAATCGGCTGCGCGGCATCGCCGAGATCTATCGCAATCTCTCGCGCAGCAGCAGCCACCATGAGCAATTTATTCGTCGTCGAAG
>JBJXGP010000453.1:0-19830 GCA_046160425.1 Planctomycetaceae bacterium | reverse complement strand
GGTCGTTCCGTCCGAGTAGGTCGCGATCACACAAAACTGTTGTTCGGAACCGCGAGCCATGATTCGGCCGGGGGGATAGCATTGAATTCCGGTGACGACCGGATCCTTTTCGCTGCCGAAGGGGGTTCCTTGTTCGACCCAGCGGTAAATCAGGCGGTATTCGTGGCTGTCGACTTCCATGCGCTTGCCGCCGCCGTGGGGGGAACGACCAGTGGCTTTGGTCAACAACAGGCTTTCTGAGGGAGACGACGGGAACAATCGGCGACCGCGGCCTTCCTTGACGAGAAATTCATGGTCGTCGTTCGGATAAAATCCGAGCAACGAAAGCTTGAAGCCGTTCTGGCCGCTCGCCTTGCCGTGACATCCGCCGCTGTTGCATCCCAGCTTGGTGAAGATCGGCACAATCTGATTGCCGAAGTTGATCTGATAAGGAACGGCGACCCCTTCGACATGGACTGCGAGTTCTCCCACAGCCCCTTCGGGTGTAGTGGCTTTGACGATGGCGTTTCCGTCCATCAGCGGCGCGACCATCCCGTTCGCGGAAATGGTGGCAATTCCTTCGGGAGCGATACTGTATTGGACCGTACGCGTGAAATCGCGTTGCTGGCCGCTGGAGTATTCTCCGGTGACGTATAATTGCTGGCGAGCATCGCGTCCCCGCAGTGTGACTCCGGCACCGTTGAGATTCGGCTCGACCTTGATCGCCGTCAATGTTCCAGGATCACCCAGGCCTGCGGGTACGTCCGCGGCAAAAAGAGGCACCAATGCCAAGGTGGAGAGGAAAGTCGCTGCCGTGACAAGCAATCCCTGTCTGGTCCGTTTCATGCCACATCTCCCTTGATGGTTGTGCAATCGAGTCTTCACAAATATTAGAAATCTCTTAACACGGTCTTCTGATCGCGATGGTCTTTGATGAAGACCGTTAAACAAGCTGAAATACGTCGGGTGCCGTTGTTGTATTCGTCTTTGGTTTCATTCCGGTTGGCAGGTCGTGGCAGTCCGTTTGGGCAGGCTTAATTCAGGCTGGTCGGATAAGCCGTATCGATCAATTCCAGATCGCCCGAAATGGAATCATCGATTCGGCACCACTTATATGTTATCGTACCACAAGACTGAGTTCAAGATCCCTACCTTCTTTTCAGAACATATCAACATTTGTTTGTAAGTCAAGTATGACTGGTGTAACGATGGTAGCGACGGTAGCAGTGGGCCTGAACATGCAGCCACAGGCTTGACATACCGGAAAATCACCTGGGCCAGTCTTTTCCGAACCATGAATGACAGCTCTTCACCCATGAAATCACTTGATTTTCGGGGCCGACAAGGGGTGACGCATTTCGCAGTTCCTTTTTTCAGGCATCGTTTCCACATAGAATGCACGGAAAGAAGTTCATGCCAAACTTTTCTTGACCAGACGATGCTGTGCCCCCTAATAAAGAGAACTCCCGTGAATGAACGATCGCTGCTGACATCACCGGATCCCGCTCCCGGAATCCAATACCATACCATCGATGAAGCGCTGCTCGCCTTACGAAAAGGGGGGATGATCATCGTCGTCGATGAAGCCGACCGCGAAAACGAGGGGGACTTCGTCTGCGCCGCCGAGTCGATCACTCCGGAAATGGTTCACTTCATGCTTCGCAACGGCGGCGGCGTGCTCTGTTCCCCGATGACTAAAGAGGTCGCCGACCGGCTCGGCCTCGTCCCCATCGTCAACAGCGAAAACAACACTGCGCCGAATCGCACGCATTTTCTCACGCCGGTCGATCACGTCGATGCCGGTTCGGGGGTGAGTTCGTCATCTCGTGCCCTGACGCTCAACGCTCTCGCCAATCCTGAAACGCGCAGCACCGATTTTGTCCGCCCCGGACACATCAATCCCCTTTCGTCCAAAGAGGGTGGCGTGCTCCGCCGCGCGGGACATACCGAAGCCACGATCGATCTGCTCCGCCTTGCCGGGTTGACCCCCGTCGGCGTGCTCATCGAAATCTGCAGTTCATCCGGCGACGGCATGGCCGATTACCGCGAACTGGCGGAACTCTCGCGAAGATTCTCATTGCCGATCATCAGCACGACCGACCTCATCCGTCATCGCATGCAGCGGGAACGGCTGATCCATCGCGAAGTCGAAGTCGACATTCCGACGGCACATTACGGCAATGTGCGGGTCATCGCGTATAAGGTCGATCACGAACAGCAGGTTCCGCTGGCACTCGTCTGGGGAGATCTGAACAGCGTCGAGGCCCCGCTAATCCGCATGCATTCCTCATGCTTCACAGGAGACCTGCTCGGCTCGCTGCGCTGCGATTGCGGCGATCAGCTAAACATCGCCATGTCGCTTATTCACGAGCACGGTACGGGGGCGGTCGTCTATCTCCCGCAGGAAGGCCGGGGCATCGGACTGATCGCCAAGCTCAAAGCCTACCAACTGCAAGACGCCGGCCTCGATACCGTCGAGGCGAATCAGGAACTTGGCTTCCGCGTCGATCAGCGCGACTACGGCATCGGCCTGCAAATCCTCAAGGATCTGGGCCTCAAGAAAATCCGCCTGCTGACGAACAACCCGAAGAAGACCGAACCGTTCGAGAAATCGTTCGACCTGACGGTGGTGGAGCAAGTCCCCATCATCGCCCCGCACGAAAAGACTCGCGAAACCTATATGGCAACGAAGCGCGACAAGATGGGACATCACTTGCCGGGAATCGCGGGGGAGCCGCGGTGATTTTGGTTAGCCGCGACGCACAGGGTTTCCGCAGCGGAGCGCGTAATCTCGCGAAGCAGGAGCATCGAAGACTTGCGTTCCCAAGCGGGAGCTTGGGAACGAGATCGCTCCAGGTTCCTTATCCGCGAAGTCGATCGAGCGCCCGCTGCATGTCTTCGGGCAACGGAGCGGTGAACGTGAACCACTCATCGAGAATCGGATGCTGAAACGCCAACTGACTCGCGTGCAAGGCGTGGCGGGGCATGAGTTTTTCAGTCATCGCATCAGCGATTGCATCCGTCGGCTCGTCGACGATTTCCGCGATCTCTTCGGAGAATTCTTCCGCCTCGTCCAACTCTTCGTCCGCCGAAATCGTTCCATAGAGCCACGGTTTGCGGTCGGCCGATAGATTGGCTCGAAACGGCGGGGGCTTGATGCGGCCGAATGCTGCGTAGCAAGAGTCTGCGATGACGGGATAGCCGATTTCCGCCAAATGCACGCGGATCTGATGCAATCGACCGGAGAGCGGTTTCGCCCGCACCAGCGTATGGTCGGCGAAGCGCTCGACTACCTCGACAATCGTCTTCGCCGAGCGGGCTTCGATCGCATCGGGCTTGGCGGACATCAACAAACCTCGTCCACCGGGGGCCCTGCCGATCGGCAGGTTGACGGTCTGTCGATCTTGCTCGACGACTCCCTCGACCAGCGCGAGATAACATTTGGAAATGCGGCTCTGCTGAAACTGAATCGAGAGCAGCCGATGCGACAGATGTTCTTTGGTGACGACGATCACGCCGCTCGTCAGCCGGTCGAGACGATGGACGATCCCTGCGCGAAGCAGTCCGGGCCAGGCGGATTGGGCATCGAGATGCGACTGCAAGGCATTGACGAGCGAATGCGTCTGAAATTCCCCCGCGGGATGAACGATCACTCCCGGAGGCTTGTCGATCACGATCAACCACGGGTCTTCATACAACACGGGGAGATCGAACGGAACCGGCTTCACCAGTTTGTCGGGTGGCTCGATCAGCCGGATGTCGATGCGCTGCCCCGTCCGGACGCGATCGTTCAGATCCACGGTCACGTCATCGATCCGCACGGCTCCCGCGCGCACGATCCGCGCGATCCGCCACGGGGTGTAGTTCCGCAGATGCTTGCTGAGGAAACTGTCGATCCGCACGCCGTTGAGGTAATGCTCGACGATCAGCTCTGCGGTGAAAGGATACGCAAGGGTCATACGGCTGCACGCCCGGTTCCAGCATCGAATTCGGATTTGAAGTTTCTGGTCGGATTTTTGGTTTTGAATTGGGCAGCATAGTGTTCTGTGTTACAATTCCGCCAGTGGACGGATGGCCGATTGCAGCTTCAGAATTTGGGTAGCCCGGACAGCTTGGTGTCCGGGTCGCGCAGCGACAAGAGGTCTCTTGCTCTCGTTCGGAAGCTTCGCCGAAAAGAACAAAAGAAAAAGGCACCCTCACCCCGACCCTCTCCCGTCGGCGGGAGAGGGAGATTCAGAGCATCGTTGACATTCTCAAAAGGTGAACCGTATTCAATCTCACGAAAGGATCGCAGCCATGACAGATCTCAATCGCCGCACATTCCTGAAAGAGGCCGCTGTGGGTTTAGGTGCCGTGACCGCGAGCGGGATCCTCAGCGACAATCAGGTCGCCAAAGCGTGGGCCAGCGAAAAAGTTCGCGTGGGTGTGATCGGTGCAGGAGGACGTGCTCTCAGTCTCAACCAATCGTTCGCCGCGAATCCGAATGTGGAAATTGTTTGGATCGCCGACATCGACAGCCGCCGATTGCCCAATGCGGTCGAACTGGTGACGAAGCTGCAAGGTAAGACTCCGAAAACGACGGCCGATTTCCGCGAGTTGATCGACGACAAGTCGCTCGATGCCATCGTCGCGGGAACTCCCGACCATTGGCACGCCATCCCTACGATCATGGCGTGCCTGGCCGGCAAAGATGTCTACGTCGAGAAACCCGATTCGCACAACATCATCGAAGGGATGCGCATGGTCGCCGCCATGAAAAAACATGGCCGCATCGTGCAGATGGGTTCGCAGCACCGCGCGACGACGCGATTGCAGTCGGCGCTGGCGTTCGTAAAGGAAGGACACCTCGGGAAATGCCTCGTCGCCAAGGCGTGGGAAAGCACGAGGCAAGGCTCGATCGGCAATCCCCCCGATGGCGATCCCCCCAAGGAAGTCGATTACGACACCTGGCTCGGCTCGGCTCCCAAACGACCGTTCAACCCGATGCGCTTCCACGGCAACTGGCGCTGGTTCTACGACTACGGCACCGGCGACCTGGGGAACGACGGCGTGCATCGCCTCGACATGGCTTTCGCGTTGCTCAACGCTTCGCTCGAGCAGGAAGGGCATCCGACGATGACGCTCCCCTCGACGATTACCGCGACCGGTGGAAAATGGTACTTCGACGACGCGCAGGAATTCCCCGATACCCTGCAAGTCAACTACGAGTATGCGGGCAAGCCGCCGCGGATTCTGACCTATGAAATGCGCATCTGGGCTCCGTACTCGTTCCACGAAGAAGGAGAAGGCTCTGCGCTCTACGGCGATAAGGGCTACATCATCGTCGGCAACCAGCGCTGGCGAGCGTTTGCCAAAGGTGGTGAACTCATCGGTGAAGGATCGGGAGACAGCCACGAAGCGCCGCACGTGCAGAACTTCATCGACTGCATCAAGTCGCGCGAGAAGCCGTACTGCGATTTGGAAACCGTGGGCCACCCCGCCTCGGTGATGTGCCACGCCGGCAACATTTCCGCCCGCCTCGGCCGCCAGTTAAAACTCGACATTGCGACCGAGATGTTCCTCGACGACGAGGAAGCCAACGCCCTCCGCGGCCGCCCCGAATGGCGCAAGCCGTGGGTGTTGCCAGAGGTTTGAGCCCCGCCGAGACACGAAAAAAACCCGGTTAGCCGCGACGCGGAGGGTTTCCGCAGCGGAGCGCGCTCCGCCTGGACTATGCCCGCGCGCTCGCAGAATTTGAAGTGGCGGTGTAAAACGGATGCTTGCCACACGTGCAGGTTTTCAGAAGCACAACACTTCCTTTGCCAGTGATTCGCGGGGCGTCTGATGGCGTGCAGGGTATGTCAATATTTGCGAACGCTTACGGCAATTATTTCCGTCGACGCAGTCGGTAGCCGACGAGGCCCCCGCAAAGTGCATTTGGGAGATGATTTCTCGTTCGTCCTTGGTAAGATGAGAGGCCATCACTGGGATTCCTTTCCAACAGTGCTTGTGACAAACACCATTGAAAGCTCCCAGCGATGCTTTCGCCAAGATCAATCAGCGTCGTGTTGCATTTGAGATGGCTGCGTGCCAGATTGGGAAACATGGCTGAAAATGCGAGTGTTGTTCGTCGATTGCAGCGTCAGGTTGCTGCCCGGAACCAGGAGCTGACAACTGAAATTGTCATCGATCTGGCGATGGGAGTGTTCGTCACCGCGCTGACCTCCGGAGTGGTGTTTGCCCTCAGCTGGTTTCTGGCCTTCTGGCTCGGCGGCGTGCGGGTGCCGGCCGTGATGATTGCCGCAGGAGTGACGGCGATCGTTCTGCTCGTCGGCGTGGTCTCCGCCTGGCGACAGGTGAATCCGCTGGCAGGGCTCAAGCCCATGTCGGCCGCCGATCATCTGGCGGTGCAAGTCAGCCGGGGGCTGGGGGGAGTGACGTACGTGAACCGGCATTCTGTCGCGGGAATCGCCACACTGTTGCTGGCGGGTCCGGAGAACCTCGTCAGCGCCTTCCGCAGTTGGCTGCATCGCTTGCCGTCCGAAGCGGCAGTGCTCGATGAGGCGGCGGGGATTCTGCTCTCCTGCAAGCCGGAAGCCGATCTCCGAAAAATCGAGGTTTCACCACAAGCCGTCCAGATCGTGAGGCGACTGAATTTGATCGTCGCGCGTGACCAGACGACGACAATCTCGCTGACCGAAAAAGGCCGCGACATCGTTCGCCCCAAGAATTCCGCAGCCAATGCATGATCGAATGAATTTGCCAGGGTCGTTTTGTTACAATGGAACGATAGATAACAGCGTCTTGTCGTTCTGCTACACACACGCAAGAGCGTGTGTGCCTTCCAAAACCAGAAATACGACGATTGGTTCTCTAGGGCACCCTGGGTTCGCCGAAGGAGTTGACCTCCGTGGCAATCTCGCCTACCGCATTGTAAATAAAAGTTGCGAGTCTTGCCAAAATAATGCGTTCGGCTATTTCAACAGACTAATCGGAATTCGATCTTTGCGAATGTTCTTTACATACTTTTCAAAATTCGGCAGAGGCTCCTCATTGAGTGTCACACCAAGCACACTAAAATCTCCTCGCTTTTCATATATTTTTATCCATTGCTTGGCATCCAAAGGAGGGCCCTCAATTACCGGCTTGAGTTTAGCTCCAGTCATGCCGCTTGGAGTTATCATGATCTCCGTGCATTCCGCCACGTAGAATTTTGGTTGTCCCACCTGTTTGACAGTCTTCTTCGAATAATTAACATTCACCTCGACCTGCATAGTTAATGAGTACCGTCCGCCAAAGAACACCTCGGTATTCCAAATCTCATCGCCCATCCCCAAGCGAGAAATAAAATGATCGGCGTCGCCGAATATTTCCTCGATTTGACCAGCGATAGGAACGCCGATGCACGCCGATTTCACAATCGCTTCGTAATCCGAAGGTGACATGTGATGACCACATCCCAAGAAAAGGAATATTGATACCAACAAAAATGTGTTCTGCTTCATTATGAACGCTCCACGAAGAAATCAGGATAACCCGGCTGTGAAGTCCACAAGTCGCTAAAGGCACCTTGACCCGATCCAAATCACATGGCTGCACAAAGCTGCAAGCCATGCCACCCCCCCCGGTCATTGACCGGGGGCTAAGTGATGGCGAGAAATTCCCTCACGCATTCAACTCGCGCAGCACTTTGTGCAGAATCCCGCCGTGGCGGTAGTATTCGACTTCGACCGGAGTGTCGACTCGGCATAAGGTCGTGAAGCGGGTGACGGTGCCGTCGGGTTTTCTTGCGGTGACTTCGATCGCCTGGCGGGGTTTGAGTTTCTCGTCGAGCTGGATGTCGAACGTTTCGGTTCCATCGAGGCCGAGGAACTCGCGGCTTTCTCCGTCACGGAACTGGAGCGGGAGGACTCCCATGCCGACGAGATTCGAACGGTGAATTCGCTCGAACGACGTCGCGATCACCGCTTTGATGCCGAGCAGGAACGTCCCCTTGGCGGCCCAGTCGCGCGACGAACCGGTGCCGTATTCCGCACCGGCGAGCGCAACGAGCGGCGTTCCCGATGCTTTGTATTTGAGCGAGGCCTCATAGATCGACATCACCTCACCTGTGGGGAGATATTTGGTAACGCCTCCTTCTGTCCCGGGTGCGAGCTGGTTTCTTAGGCGGATATTCGCGAACGTGCCGCGGGTCATGACGCGGTCGTTGCCGCGTCGGCTGCCGTAACTGTTGAAATCGAGCGGCGTGACCCCCTGCTCTTGCAGATATAATCCCGCGGGAGAGTTCGCCTTGATCGAACCGGCGGGACTGATGTGATCGGTCGTGACCGAATCGCCGACCGAGACCAGAACCGAAGCCCCCGTGATCGCGTTAATCGGGCCGGGCGTTTTCGGCATATCGACGAAAAACGGCGGCTCCTGCACGTAGGTGCTCTTTTCGTCCCAGTCGAAGAGGTCTCCCGTGGCACAGGAAATCGCCTGCCATTCCGGCGGACCGAGCGTCGCCTGGCCGTATTCCTTCGTGAAAATCTCGGCGGAGAGACTCGCTGCGATCGTCGCTTCGATCTCCTTTTGCGTCGGCCAGAGATCCTTGAGATAGACCGGCTGACCGCTGAGATCCACGCCGAGCGGTTCGGTCGCGAGATCGAGGTCGGTCGTCCCGGCGATTGCATACGCGACGACCAGCGGCGGACTCGCAAGATAGTTCGCCTTCACCTGCGGATTGATGCGCCCTTCGAAGTTGCGGTTTCCCGAAAGGACTGCGGCGACGACGAGATCCCCGTCGCTGACCGCCTGCGAGACCGCATCGGGAAGCGGACCGCTGTTGCCGATGCACGTCGTGCAACCGTAGCCGACCGTCTGAAATCCCAACTGGTCGAGATATTGATCGAGACCCGACTTGTGCAGATAATCGGTGACGACGCGGCTGCCCGGGGCGAGACTCGTCTTGACCCACGGCTTGCTCGAAAGTCCTTTCTTGACCGCGTTGCGGGCCAGCAGGCCGGCGGCGATCAACACCGATGGATTGCTCGTGTTCGTGCAACTCGTGATCGCGGCGATGACGACGGCACCGTCGGTGATCTGCGATGAGCGGCCGTTATCTTTCACGTCGACGGTCGGCGATTCGCCGGTCCGTCCGAACGACGTTTGCAGTTGCTTGTGCCATTCCGATTTCATCTCTTTGAGAAGTACGCGATCTTGCGGACGTTTGGGCCCGGCCATCGACGGCTGAACCGTGGCAAGATCGAGCTTGAGCACACTACTGAACCGAGGCGTCGGCGATGACGCGGTGCGGAACAGCCCCTGCTCTTTGTAATAGCGCTCGACGAGATCGACTTCATTCGCCGTCCGGCCGGTGCGGCGGAGAAAGTTCAGCGTCTCGGCATCGACGGGGAAGAAGCCCATCGTCGCGCCGTATTCGGGAGCCATGTTGGCGAGCGTCGCCCGATCGGGGAGGGTCATGTTATCAAGCCCCGGCCCGTAGAACTCGACGAACTGGCCGACGACGCCAGGCTTGCGGAGCATCTGCGTGACGGTGAGCACGAGATCGGTGGCGGTCGCCCCTTCGGGAAGTCCTCCCGATAATTCGAATCCGACCACTTCTGGGAGAAGCATGGCGATCGGCTGGCCGAGCATCACCGCTTCGGCTTCGATCCCGCCGACGCCCCAGCCGACGACGCCGAGGCCGTTGATCATGGTGGTGTGGCTGTCGGTCCCCACGAGACTGTCGGGGAAAGCGACGCCCTCTTTCGTCAACACCACTTTGGCGAGATATTCGAGATTGACCTGATGGACGATCCCCGTCGCGGGAGGGATGACGCGAAAGTTCGCGAATGCCTGCTGTCCCCAGCGGAGAAACTGATAACGTTCCTGATTGCGTTCGAATTCGAGCTTCAGGTTATCCTGGTACGAATTCGCCGAGGCGAAGTAATCGACCTGCACCGAGTGATCGATCACGAGATCACACGGCACGAGCGGATTGATTTTCTTCGGATCACCCCCCATACGGACCATCGCGCTACGGAGCGCGGCGAGATCGACCACTGCGGGGACACCGGTGAAATCCTGCAGGACGACGCGACCGGGGAGAAACGGGATTTCGACCTCTTTCGGTTTCTCGGCATTCCACTGGGCAATATTGACGACGTCGTCTTCGGAGACCAGAAAACCGTCGACCCGCCGCAGACACGCTTCGAGCAGCACGCGAATGGAAAACGGCAACGTATCGACCGCACCGATTTTATCCTGCACGAGTTTTTGCAGGCGGTAGATCGTGTACTCGCCGCTGTTGGTTTTCAGTTTGCCTTCCGCGTTAAACGGATTCTTCGCCGACATCCAGATCTCTCCTTCAGGTAACTCACGAAGCCAAGCTTCATAAAGCGGGATGTTCCCATGCCGAGCCTGGGAACGAGAAAAACCACCTTGACGATGGCGTTTTCCCGCATGCTATCACTCGGCGGGAGAAATGAGAAGATATCGCGAGAGAATTGGAACCGTGGCGTGGAAGATTAACGGTCCGATGAAAAAAGTACCCCGCCAAATTGACGGGGTAATGGTTAGCCGCCCGATGAAAAATGATCAATAACATAAATTTATGAGCCGGGTGGTTTATCCACCCGGTGTTTTTCCAACGATTAACGAACACCACTGGGGGCAAGCCAGCAGTGGCACACTTTTTCAAGGGCTGTTAAATCGCGTCGAAACTGATATAGAGATCGTTATCGATTCCGAGTCTTGCCGGGATCGGATGAATTTCGCTCGAGGGCGGGTTGCTCGGACGCCTCTTGTTTCTGCACCTGACGTCCCAGCATGACGTCGGTGAAACCTTTCAGATCGGTCCAGAAAGTTCCCTGACCTGCATACAGAAGATTGAGTTCGATGTCTTCGGGAAGCCCCGATGCGAAGACCCACTGGTTGTATGCTTCACCGCTGCCGAAGGCGTCGACGGCGAGTTGGAACTTTTGCGATTTCGCTTCCTGCATCAGTTTCTCGGTATCGGCGTTCGCTTTCCCGAGCAACACGACTGCCTGCGCATCGAGTTCTGCTGTCTCTTTGTTGATGACGGCGACCATTTTTTGCGTCTCGGCTTTGGTCTGCTCGGCTTCTTTCTGACCCTGAGCGACCGCTTCGGCCACCAGTTTGACCGTATCGAGTTCGACGCGTTGCGATTCGAGTTCGACCTTCTGTTCTTCCTCGCGAAGATTGGCTTCCGTCTTCGCCGTCAACTGCTCCTGGTCGCGGGTCAGCTTCAACTCGTTGGCGATATTCGACATTTGAATCGGCAAGCGGACTTCGCGCGGAATGTACATATGCCGCACCAGCCCATACAGCAGCGAGATATCCTTTTCTTCAAGTACGGCTTTGAACGAGGCGGTGGTATCCTCCTGAAAAACCTGACGCGTTTCGCCGACGAGCAATTCGACGGCGCCGACTTTCGAGCCCATGTTCCGGCAGATGCTTTCGATCTGAGGGCCGATCACTTTGGTTTCGATGGCATCGATGTTTCCGAATTTCCGAATGACTTCCGGAGCCTGTTCGGGCATGACCCCCCAGATGGCGGTGAAATCCATCTCAATTTTGAATCCATCCTTCGAGGGAAACGTGATGCCGCTGTCGTCGCCGGCGATCATCGGCTCGCCGCTTTCGTCGAACAGCAGGTCGCCGTTCTGGTCCATTTTCAAGTTCGCGCTGATCGACAGCTCGCGGTAACCGACGTTGATCAGGTCGAGATGCTGTTCGCGCGGGTTGATCGCGTACAAACCGGCGGGGAGCGTATGATCTTGAATGCCGGGTTTGGCTCCGGTCTCTTTGTCACCCGTGAGGTTGGTCACGACGCCAAAATAACCGGCGGGGATATCGACCCAGCCGTTATGACGGTTTTCGTATTTCACCGTCGCGGCATCCTGCTTGACGATTTCGAATTTGTACGCATAATCGTTGATTCGGTATCGTCCCGGACCGAAAACGCGACGGATGATCCCCTTGTGTTTCGTCGCGCCGAGATCCCCTTCGACGAGGAATTCACCCGTCGGCAAATCGTTACCCATCTTGCTGCTGGCGAGGCCGATTTCGCCCGGCTTGACAACCACGTCTTCGACCAGCGTGCATTCCCACCAGAACGGGCTGTAGAAATGCCGTCCCGGACCGACCATGTGTTCGAGTACGCCGACCTCCGTGGGATAACCGGACTCATCGACGGCGGCGAACGCCCCGGGCGCGGCGGAGGGTTTGCCTCCCGGCAGAAACGGCAACGGCGGACCCTTATAGCGCAGCCGCATGCTCTGCCCGACGGGAACGTAATGGTAGTTGATGGTCCAGTCGATGACCTCCTGACCGGCGATGCCGATCGAGACGACGACGATGACCAATACGATCCAGAACTTGCTGCCCCAATTCTCGCGGAACATAATCGTTCCTCACTTTCCCATGCCGTAACGAGCAAAATAAAACGTGAATCGACTTCACTGGCGGACAAGCCGCCAGTGCCACCCACTTGCTGCGAGGTCTTTACGGATTCGGCGTCTCGCTGCCGGCGGTCTTCAACGGTGCCGAACCGCGTGCATCTTCACCGACCTGATCCGGAGCAAACTGCTCGAAAATTTTCATGATCGGACTATCGGCCGTATTCACCATGATGTGACGATAGGCCGAGGCGAGTTTCTGATACAACACATACTGCGAATACTGGCGCCCGTTGCCGGAGAACGCGGCAACCGCACTCTTCCAGCCCGCCGCTTCGGCTTCATTCTGAAACGCGACGACTTCGGCAGCGGCCTTCCCTTTGGCCATGATCGCCGACGCTTCATCGGCGGCGGCATCCATCCTGAATTGCGCGACCGCTTTTTTCTCGTCCCCCTTGGTGATCGCCACTTCTTGCTCCTGCTTGGCCAGCGTGGTCAGCTTGATCACCTGTTGTTCGGCGGTCACCAGCGCCCTCTTCTGCAAGACCAGCGCCTTTTCGATCGCGAGCTTCTGTTCGGATTCCTGTTGCAGTATTTCCTGCTGAAATTGCTTCTCGAGTTGTTTGGCGATTTCGCGCTCGCGCACCGGCTTGAGAATCTGTTCGGGGGGACTGATCCGCGTCACCAGCGCCTGTACGATTTCGATTCCCTGCGGCTGGCATTCCTCTCGCAACTGATGCTGAAACGATTCCTGAAATTTGCTGCGGTCCCCCATGAATTCGCGACCGAGAATGTTCGACCCTTGAAGTCGGCAGAAACTCCGCGCATTCGGCAGAATGACCTTGCGGATGATTTCTTCGTCGATGACTTCGCCGTTGTCCATTTCGTTGTAGATGACATACACGTCGGCGGCCTTGTCGGGCATGACGTGAAATTCGATCACGCCGTCCAGACTCACCCAAAAGCCGTCTTTCGAGGGGAAACCCATGTCTTTTTTCTCGGCGATGTTGAACCGCTGACTGCGGCAATCGACGAGATTGATGCGCATCACATACGGATTGACATAATACGTGCCGGGATCGAGCGAGATTTTCTGCACGCCCCGTTCGCCGGGCTCGGAAAGCAGTGAATTCGGTTTCGCAGGTATTTTGCCGGCGAGATTGGTGACGACCCCCTTAAAGCCGGCGGGAACCGTTTGAGGCTCGTGAATCTCCAGCTCGAACAGATACGGGTTGATCGGGTAACGCCCCGGGTTCAAGACCTGCGGAATGATCCCCTTGGTCAGCACGATATCGGGATCGGCGAGAACGTTCTTATCCGACTCTTTGACTCGGGCGAGAAATTCTCCGTGAGGGAGATCGTCGCCGCACAGACTGACGAGCACTCCGAGTTTTCCATTTTCGATGGACTTCTGATCGACGATTTCCCAATCCCAGTAGAACGGATTGTAGAAATACCGTCCTTCCGTCAGCACCTTTTTCTGGACCCCTTTATACTCGGGCGTTTCGATGCTTCCCGGCGCGATCTCCATGTCGTTCTTCAGATCGCTGCCGGCTTTATAGATCAGCACCGCGATCTGTCCCGTGCCGACGTCGATGCGGAACATCGAGTAAAACATGTACGTGACAACGATCAGAACCACGATGCCCAATGTCATCGCGACCCACGATTTGCCACGGTTGCGTTCCAGGAAGATAGTGTGCGACATTCTTTTTTCCCGCTGATGGTATGCGGCGTGAGGCCGGCGGATCATTCCGCGACCGGCCGTGACTGAGTTGCTTGACGCTGACTGTTGACATGAACGCAAGATAACAGGCGACGGTTCACGTGAATTCGCTAAAAGCGCGATCTTCCGTCAGAGTTTATGCCATTTCTCTACTTACAACAGTCATCGGAACAAGTTCAATCGATTAATTCCCCCAAAGGTGCCCGATTTACGCCGCAGGAGCATTCACCTTGCGACGGAAGCGATTGTATCGATCGCACGGCACACTTCCCACCGTAAAGCCGTTGCAATCGTTTTTCTTTACTCAGAGTTAAAACTCTTTCTGACAATTCCGATCTCCGCATCTCCCCCGAACAGCCAGCCGTTCGATGTAAACCTTACACGAGTGACGTAGACCAAATCTCTCGCTGTTGTGTTCCGGAGCACAGGACTTCCGCAAGTGATGAATCGATATTGAGGGTGCCATCATGACGTACGACCTGATCGTAATTGGAAGTGGACCTGCCGGACAAAAAGCCGCCATCGCCGCCGCCAAGCTCGGCAAGAAAGTGGCGATCATCGAACGGCAGAAAACGCTCATGGGAGGCGTCTGCCTGCACACCGGCACCATCCCCTCCAAAACGATGCGCGAAGCGATTCTGCATCTGACCGGTTACCGACAGCGCGACGTCTACAGCGAACAGTACCGCCGCAAGCGGTCGATCACCATGAACGACCTGCGACGAAAACTCGCGCACGTCACACAGCTCGAACTGGAAGTCATTCACGACCAGATCGAACGCAACGGCGTCGAGTTCTTCTCGGGGAAAGCGCGCCTCGCGAGTCCGCATCACGTCGAGGTTCACTCCGACGAACACGGCGTGCAGATTCTTTCGGGCGACTTTATCATGCTGAGCGTCGGAACGAAACCCGCGCGCCCCAACCATATCCCTTTCGACGGGCAATGCATCTTCGATTCGGATGAAATCCTCGGCCTCGAACATATCCCCCGCTCGATGATCGTGGTCGGCGGCGGCGTCATCGGCATCGAATACGCCATCATGTTCGCCACGCTCGGTGTCCAGGTCACCGTCGTCGACGGACGCGAACGGCTCCTCGATTTCTGCGACCGCGAAATCGTCGATACCCTTCTTCACCACGCCCGCTCGCTCAACATGAGCTTCCGCCTCGGTGAAGAAGTCGTCGGCATGGAACGCCGCGGCCCGCAACTCGCCGCCGTCAATCTCGAAAGCGGAAAACGCCTGATCGCCGAGACCGTTCTTTACAGCATCGGCCGCGTGGGAGACACCGACGAACTGAATCTTTCCGCCGCCGGGCTCGAACCCGACGAACGCGGAAGATTATGGTGCAACGAATTTCATCAGACCTGGGTGCCGCACATTTACGGTGCCGGCGACGTCGTCGGGTTTCCCGCGCTCGCCAGCGTTTCGATGGAACAAGGCCGGCGCGCGATCTGTCATGCGTTCGGAGTCCGCTTCGATGCCTGCGACCACATGCCCTACGGCTTGTTTACGATCCCCGAAATATCGATGGTCGGCAAAACCGAACAACAACTCACGACCGAAAAAATTCCGTATGAAGTCGGCATCGCCCGTTATCGCGAAATCGCCCGCGGCTACATCATCGGCGACCAGACGGGGATGCTCAAACTCCTGTTTCATCGCGATACCCGCAAACTGCTGGGGATCCATTGCATCGGCGAAACGGCGACCGAGATCATCCATATCGGTCAGGCGGTGCTGGCGCTCGGCGGCACGATCGATTATTTCCGCGATACGGTGTTCAACTATCCGACGATGGCCGAATGCTACAAAGTCGCCGCCTTCGATGGCTTGAAGAAGCTCTGCTACGACGACGAGATGTGTGCCCTTCCCGCGAAATCGGAATCGGACGTCAACGACTACGTCGCCGTGACCGGCCGCAAGAACGCACCTAGCGATCGCGTCTACTCGAACACCCAGCAAACCGGTTTCGTCGTGGAACGAGTCACGGCGACGGTCACGAGCGCGGGGAGTGCCGCCGTGCTTCCCCACTTACCCGTGCGCTCGATCGAAACGGTCACCACGATCCCCGAACCGGTCGGCGCGATCGAAGGTTCGGTGGTCGAGTAAGCGTCTTTTGCCTTTCGGATAATTGCGATTGGTGCCTTCGTTGCGCCCTTGTTCCCAAGCTCCGCTTGGGAACACACGTCTTGGAAGCTCCGCTTCCTTTCATTCTAAGAGCCTTACACAAGCCCCTTCCACGTTCCCCCACATCCGCACTTGCATTCTACATATATCCATGTAGAATAACGGTTGTCCTTCAAATGGAGAACCGACATGCTGCCGAAAACTGCTGAATACGCTCTCCGCATGGCCGTCTGCCTCGCTCGCGATGAGGCTCAGGCCGAGTCGGCGGATGAACTCGCCGAACAGACGAAAGTCCCCCGGCGGTATCTGCACACCGTCTTGCAGGATCTTGTACGCGCCCGACTGGTCAGTTCCCGTTCCGGGCCTGGCGGCGGGTACATGCTCGCGCGGTCGGCTGAGAAGATCACGATTCTCGACGTCGTCAACGCCGTCGCTCCGCTCGAACGCATTCGACATTGCCCGCTCGGCTTGCCGTCGCATACCAAACTCTGTCCGCTGCATAAAGAACTCGATCGCGCCTACGCGGCGACCGAAAAAGCGTTTTCGAGCGTGACGCTCGCCCAGATGCTCCGCTCGACCAGCAAAATCATCCCGCTATGCGAAGTCTCTTGCCGATGATATGACCCCGTTGAATCTTCCTTCCCTCGCACGATAAACTCGATTGGAATAAACAGCGTGAGTCCCATTCACGAGCACAGGAGCCACACTATGAAAGTCACCACGTTCATCAAACCGGGAGTCCTCGGCATCGCCGGCTTGCTATGCCTGATGTTCGTCCTCGCAGGCGATCAATCCGCCGGGCAAGAGAACTCGCCGACCAAGAAGAAGTCGCGTCCTGAACCCGAGATCGCCGCTGAAGATCGCGTCTCGGTCGAAGTCGCCCGCGACCGCGCCAAGTTAATGCACGACATCTACGAAGCGACGCTCGATACGATGCACGACCATTACTTCCACGGCGAGAAGGCCGCTGTCCCCGCGCGGGCAATGGAAGACGTCTTCTACTCGATGAAACGGAAGTCGAAAGCCGAGGCCCGCTGGATCGCCGTCAACAGCCGGGCGATGAGTCTCGACCACGAACCCGAAACCGAATTCGAGAAAATCGCCGCCCAGCAAATCACCGCCGGCAAGAACGAGTATGAGGAGATCAAAGACGGCTACTATCGCCGGGCCGGCGCGATTCCCCTGCACGGCGGATGCATCCGCTGCCACAACAACATCTTCGGCGAGCCACCCAAGACCGCAAAATTCGCGGGGCTGGTGATCAGCGTCCCGATTCATCTCGACCCGGCGGCGAGCGAGACTAGCGATGCTCCTAAGGCCGAGTGACGAGATCGAGTGGGTAGCACCGGTTGCTCGTCAACCGGTGTCGCGCAGCGACAAGAGGACATCATGAGAAAACACGCCGGAAAAATGCTGTTGATCGCAATGGCTCTCGCCTCGTTCACCCGGGGCTGGTGCGAAGAACCCGCGGGGACATCCAACAAAGGGACCGCGCCGGCTGCTGCCGACGGCGCATCACCCACTGTACGGCCGACGCTGGAGGAAGCCCGACGGCAGGCCGAGATCCTGCACAATGCGATGCATGCCATGCTGCAAGTCGTCCATCATCAATACTACCGCGAAGACCAGGGCTTGCCGATCCCGGCGGCGATCATGAAAGATGTCTTCGCGGAACTGAAGGCCGAGCAACACATCGAACTGCGCTGGCTCGCCGTCGAGGGACAGGCGATGAACACCGATCACAAACCGCAAGATGATTTCGAACATGCAGCCGTCAATGCGTTGAAATCGGGCGAGCGTGAGTATGCAGCCGTCACCGACGGCATCTATCGCCGCGCCGGCCCGATCACGCTGACAAACCACTGCCTCAAATGCCACGTCCCCGACCGCAAAAGCACCGAAGACCGCACCGCCGGTCTGATCATCGCGATCCCGATTGGGGAGTGAGCGAAAACACGGTTCGCAGAGTCGTGGCACGCAAGCATCGACTATTCATGCCGTGAGATGTTGTCAACCGGGGCACCCGGCCCGATGTCGTCGCCAGCGGTAGCCGAAGAGTCCCACGGCACCGATTAAGAACATCACGATGGTCGAAGGCTCGGGTACCGAATCAATCGTGAATTCAAAAATTGGATGCAATCCGGGATCAAAGTATTCGGAACTCGCAAAGGCAATACTGGAAGAACCAGAGTTCTCATTGAGGGAACGGACTAAAAACCCATTATTTGTAAACGCTCCGGTCATCCATTCGGATACCTTAGCGACATCAAGATCAAACCAACTAATTTCACCGTTGTTGAACAATGTTCCAGAACCGAGAGGATCATTGATTTCTGCTGATAATAAAGAGAATCCGCTACCATCAAGACTGCGAAAACCAGAAATTCCGGGCCATGCGTTGCTACCATCGAATGTTTGCCACGTTGCGCCGTCCGGTGGATTTGCGTCAGGACCGGTTTGAGTACCTTCAACCCAGATGTGATTCAAACGGTAAATCTCAATCGGCGCAGACGACACAGCTGTCTCAAACACAGTAAGTCCCAGACGGGCAGACAATAACGTATCACCAGGATTGAGCGTAGGGAGATCAAACTGCATCAGGACTCGATGTACTTGCCCATGATTGCCAATCATCCCGATCGTAAGTGCATCGGAGCCGCCAGAATTCTCATTCGCACGCCCCTCCGTACCTTCCCCACCTCGGCTCATACTATTATCTTTGCCGTCTGCTAAACCGGGCTGTAGGGTTATCGTTTCAATAACTCCTGCATAACCATTCACGGTTACCATGATCAAAGCAAATTGAGCTATCAAATGTCTTCCGGTAATTACTATTCGACGGCCAAATAACTTTTGCATGTGACGTCTCCTAGCGTAAAACGACTATTCACTTTTGGCTAAACCTGAAACCAACCCATACCACCGAGTTTTTACTACGTAACGCTAATTCATTTCAATTGTCAAGTATGGTGACAATAAAATAGGAAACGGGGACATGCCCATTTACAATCGGTCCCCTGAAAGAAATACCAAACATTCCCGTTTGTCTCACCCTCAATTTCATTCCCCACTCGCCATGAATCCGCCAGTTCTCGATTTTCAAACATCACCACGCATCAATCAAACATGACCGTTTCACGTGAAACGGATCCTCGTCTTGCCTGGGGGACAGGGGACTTACGTTCCCCCGCTCGCCTCTCATTTGCGATGTGAACTTCAATTGCGCATGATAGAGTCATCTGGTCACGAGTGACAAGGTGCGAGCATCATCCTGCTCCATTCATCCGAAGGGAAATCTCATGCGCAACAGGTTCATTGGCCTCGTTCTGTTCGTTCTGATTTGCTCCGCTCCCCTCCCCTGCTCGTCTGCCGAAGACGCCGGGGCGAGCGATGCGGAACCGATTCGTATCGGTCATCGAACCTGTCTGTTTCTCAATGAACGTTTCATCTCACAAATGTCCGGTGTGAAGCGGACGTGGCATCAGGGAATACCCCACACCGAGCCGGCGATCACGGCGACCGAGAAATGGGAGAAGTGGCCGCACCTCTTCGGCAGCGTGTTGTACGATCTGGACTTACCCACAAATGGTGGGCGCCTTGAGAAGAGTGTAAACTC
>JBJXGP010000452.1:0-15595 GCA_046160425.1 Planctomycetaceae bacterium | reverse complement strand
CCCTCGCTCACGTTTTCTGAAGTTGCGTATTCACCCTCGCCACGTCTTTTGCCAGAAAGAAAAGAGCAGAGGGTCAGATTTCACCTCTCCCGGCGGGAGAGGTCGGCTGCGCAGCAGCCGGGTGAGGGGAGGGAAGACGCATCAATGATAATCGACTCAAAAAACGACGCTTGAAGTTTGGTTCCATCTTTCTCGCCATTGAACGTCGATTGTTGCCCCTCACCCGGCCGCGATGCGGCCACCCTCTCCCGCTGGGAGAGGGTTAACGGGCAACTTAGCCCACCAGCGGTTCGAGCGGGGCTTTGTCGGCGATGAAGGTGCGCATTAATTCATCCGCATCGAACGAGACCGTCACCATCTGCCGGCGCGAGATGCCATTCAACGAGACGACCGTTCCCGTGCCGTGCAGCGGATGCAACACCCGTGAGCCGATCTGAAAAATCTTCGGCGGTGGAGGGATCGGCTCGGCGAGATTCTTCAACCGGCGCGAAAGCGCATCACCATCGCCGATGGCGCGTCGTCCCCTTGCGCCCAGGCGAGACGATACATCATCGGCAATTATCTCATCCGGCGCAGATTCGTCAGATGATTCGTAAGGCGACTCGTTGTTCTCTTCGGCATACGTCCAGCGAGTCTCTTGTCCCCCCCAGACCGATTCGGCGTTCGAACCGCTCATGTAATCGACCGACGTCAAATCCATCTCCAGCAGAAATTCGCTGGGGATCGTCATCATCGGCTTGCCGTGTACGTCGCGACGATACGTCTGCGTCAGAATCAAGCGTTGCCGGGCGCGCGTCATCCCGACGAACAGCAGGCGTCGTTCTTCTTCCAGTTCGCGGAGATTCCCCTCGCGGATCGAACGTTCGTGCGGAATCAAATTCTGCTCGACCGCCAGGATGAACACGACCGGGAACTCAAGCCCTTTCGCCGAGTGCAGCGTCATCAGCGTGACGGCCCCCGCTTCGAGGTCGACCTGATCGAGATCGCTGGCGAGCGCCGTCGTTTCCAGAAACCCTTCGAGGTCTCCCTCTCCTTCGCTGTTTTCATCGTAGTGCCGGGCGGCGGCGAGAAGTTCTTCGACGTTTGCCAACCGCTGACGGCTTTCTTCGGAGTTATCCCCGATCCACCCGGCGGTGAACCGCGTCCGCTCGATGATCTCGTGCAGCAGCATCGAGACTCCGTCGGCGGGCGAATGCGAAATCGAATTGAGCAACTCGGCGAAGTTTTCGAGCAGTTTCCCTGCACGCTTGCCGAGTTCGGGATTCTTGCCAGCGATGGCAGCCGCTTCGAGCAGCGAGATCCCCTGCCCGTTCGCCCAGCGGATCAGCTTCTGCTGCGACGTCTTGCCGATGCCCCGGAGAGGCTTGTTGACCGCGCGGAGAAACGCGATCTGATCGGAGGGGTTGTGAATCAGCCGCAGGTAGGCGAGCAGGTCTTTGATCTCGGCCCGCTCGTAGAACGTGACTCCGCCGGCGACCTGATACGGGATGCGATGCCGGGTGAGCGCGACTTCCATCTGCCGCGACAGGGAGTTGACGCGGTAACAGATGGCGAAATCGCTCCAGCGGCACGCGTCTTCTTCGTCGACGGAGGCGCGAATTTTACGGGCGATCTCGTCGGCTTCCTGAGCGGCGTCGATGAAGTTCCACAATTCGACCGATTCCCCTTCCGGATTGTCGGTGAAGAGTTCTTTGTGTTTGCGATGCACGTTGCGCGAGATCAATGAGTCCGCTTGACGCAGAATCGCTTTCGTGCTGCGATAATTCTGCTCGAGCTTGACGATTGCCACGTCGCGAAAATCGCGTTCGAATCGCAGAATGTTCTCGATCTGAGCGCCGCGCCAGCCATAGATCGACTGATCGGGATCGCCCGTGACGCACAGGTTGGGGTAATCGTGCGACATGGCATGCACGATGTGATACTGCGGAAGATTCGTATCCTGATATTCGTCGACCAGCACATAACGGTATCGTTCATCGAGTTCGCCGCGAATCTCGGGGTTCTCGTGCAGCATCGTGACGACGTGCAGCAGCAGGTCGTCGAAATCGACGGCGTTGGCCGCGAGGAGATCCTGCTGATACGCCGGGTAAATGCGCGACAGGACCGCCTGCCAATGGTTGCCGATCGTCTCGGCGTAATTCTGGGCAAACTGCTCGGCGGAGACGAGATCGTTTTTCGACTTGCTGATGCGGGAGAGGATTTTGGCGGGGGGGTAATGCACGCTGTCGATATCGAGCCGATGCATCACATCGCGAATGAGCCCCAATTGGTCTGATGTGTCGTAGATTGAAAAATTGGGTTTGAGGCCGATCGCCGACCCGAATCTCCGCAGGAGTTTGGCGCAGAATTTGTGGAACGTGGTCACTTCCACGCGCGCTCCGTCGAGGAGCTGAGCGACGCGGGCCGACATTTCGCCGGCGGCTTTATTAGTAAAGGTCATCGCCAGGATCTGGTGGGGGTGAACTCCCGTTTCGACCATCCGGGCGATACGGCGGGTGATGACGCGAGTTTTTCCCGATCCGGGACCGGCCAGAACGAGCAACGGCCCGTCACGATGATTGACCGCCTGCCATTGACTGAGCGTCAAATCGCTTGGCCGACCGGTGACGGTGGAAATCGCACGTCGTTCGAAGTGCTCATCCAAATCGAGATCCGACCGAACCTCGGTCATGCGTTTCCTCCGTGGCGACACCCGATCACCGGTTACCCGCTCAATGATCGCCAACATCTTAGCGAAGTCAACGGACGGGGGGAATCATCCGGAGATCTGACGCATTTTACCCGTCAATCACAATCCACCGTGGCTTGATCAAAATCGGTCGTCGTTGAGGTAGCGGGGCGGAAATCCACAGAAAGGGTAATCCAGTGCCGAAAGGTAAATTCGGTGATTTCTTATGGATGAATGGCAAATTCATGAACTCGCGGCTTTGAAAGTGCATTGTAACACCAGCAATCGCTTAATACTCCTGTGAATCGCCCCCATCCGCCGGCTTCTTCATGTTGATAATGGGATAGATGGAGATTACAGGTCGTCAACTACAGATCAACACAACAACTGGGTAGATTGCGAAGACTTTTCTGGTACGTTAGACTGCGCCGAGAGTACGTGAAGTCGGGGCAGTATCAACTGTTTTCCCATCAGCGCGTTGCTGTGACGATACACATACTGGTCCCGTAAATTGAGTTGTTCAGGGAGGTGAGTACCATGCGATTGTTTTCTATATTCGTCGGCACCAAGAAGCTGACCGTCTTACGTCATCGAGGAGTCGCATGGTTCTGCGGGGCAAGCTTGGCTCTCGTCGTCCCCGTGGCTATCGTTTCTTCCGGGATGGTCATGGAGACCCTCGCCGTCGAGGATGAAGCGGCGGCCACCGCGGGGCCAACGGGATTGCAGGGAATTCTGCCGGCAGCGACCCCCGTCGATCTCTCGTTCGATGCCTTTGCGGTCCTGGATGGTAACTGGGCGACCTGGAGCGAAGAGACCTCTGCCATCGTCGCCAAACTCTACGAAGAAACGCCCGACCTCGCGGGGCAACGGGACTTGATCTCGCAGTTGCAGCATCGACTGTCGATCATGGAAAAATCGATCGCCGACCCTCGTTACGTTTCGATCCACGACAATCTCATCGACCTGCACGGCAAGTTGAATCGCCGGCTCGTCATGGCGATCGCCGTCATCGAAACGCTGGAAGCCAATCCCGCACCGGTTCAAGAGGGACAGCTCGAACAGGCCAGGGTCAGCGTCCTGCAAAGTCTTGATGCGTTACAGGCATATCTCGGCACCTTCCGCAACGGTGACGGATGGTTGACATACATTCACGCGACAAATCTGGAACCCCTCCGCCAGAATGCCGTGACCGATGCCGCTGTCTTGGAAGCGGTCGCTCAACGGCTGGCGTCAGCCGAGCAACTGACCGACGCGGCGCAGCGGGAGTTTTTTACGCAAGCGCAGTTCGGCGAACTGGACCGTGCTCTCGCCGATTACCTTGCGGCGGCGAATGCAGCAGCGATGCCGGCAACGCCTGAACTATTGCGAACTCAACTGGCCGAACTGGTCGGTGCCCTCGAAAATTATGAAGCGAACTCCAGCAAGATCAATGCTGAAACGGTCCGCAATGTCTTCACGTCGGTCAAGTCGAACGCACCGGATGGCGGCGAGATCCTGACGGCCGCCTTGCGAAACAGCTACTTCAATTACAATTTGCGAATCGTGGCGTCGGAAGCCTTTCTCGACCATTTGATCGCTGAAGAGCGCGAAGACGCTGGCGACGTCGTCGACTGCATTCTCGGCGCTCACGTGACCGGGGAACAAACCACGATCTCCAAACTCGGCATCGATCTGGTCCCCGAATCCAACGGCGTGCGTTTCAACGTCACATTGAACGGCGAAGTGCATTCCAATACGTCGGGCGATAAGCAACAAGCCACGATTTATACGGAGGGGCATCACGTCTTCGATGCCACGAAGGAAATCCTCTTCCGCGACGAGCAATTCTCATCCTACCCATCCGATATCTCGGTCTCGGCGAACAACAATAATTTTGATGCCGACACATCCTTGAGCGGCTTGCCGATTCTGCGAGGCATCGGCAGGCGAATGGCGCTGATGAGAGCCGAACAACTCCGACCGGAAGCCGAATCGATCGCCGCCAGCCGCGTTTCGGATCGCGTGCTGCCCGAACTCGATAAAGAAGTCGACAGCGAATTCGCGAAAGCCACGACCAATATACAGGAAAAATTGTACCAGAAACTGCGCGACAACGATCTTTATCCGTCGGCATCGCGTTACGTCTCGACCGACACTCACATGTGGGTCAATCAGCGACTGATGTCCGTCGGAGAACTCGGCGGCAGTATGGCTCCCAAGCAATACAGTTCCGACAAGGGACTCGTGGTTCAAATCCACGAATCCAACATGAACAACTCCCTCGATCGGCTCAACCTCGCAGGTCGAACGATCACGGAAGACGAATTGCGGGCAGAACTCGAACAGCATTTCAGCGAACTGCTCGGCAGAACGGTCACGTTCCCGAAACCCGAAGTCGTCGAGGGTGAAGAACCGGGCCCCAATACGCTCGTCTTCGCCGCGACCGATCCCGTTCGCGTGAATATTTCGGGCGGGAGTTTCTCGCTCGTCTTGCGGACCGGTTTCAAGCAGGAAGGGAAGGAAGATATTCCGACGCAGGAAATCACCATACCCATGACGTTCACGTTGACCGACACCCAGATTCTGGTGGACCGCGGCATCATCGCCGTCGCTCCCGTCGATCAGCCGGAGAGCGTCGCCAAGCAACTCGCACATTCAGGCGTGATTCGCAAGAAGCTCGACTCGTCGCTGCCGAATCGTCAGTTCGACCGCACGATCAAATTGGAGCGTAAAGAAGGCCGTCCTTCGCTCGATTTGCAGGTCAAGTTGATCAAGCCGCTCGACGGCTGGTTGACGATCGTCATCGAATAATCTTGAGACAAGTCGGCTGCTGATTTGCCTTCTCCCCCCGGGAGAAGGCGGCCGAAGGCCGGATGAGGGTGCCTTTCAAGTTTATCAGATTACGAATGCGTTACGAACGAATTCAGTCGGGGGAAAAAGCACCCTCACCCCCGGCCCTCTCCCGCAAACGGGCGAGGGAGAAAGAGGGCATAGCGGGGGCCGCGTCTTTGAGCCTCTCCGGTTGCCGGGCCTTGAAACGACTCTCTACGGACATCGCGCATGACGACCACCAGCCCACACGTTCAACGAGCGAATGGCCGAACCGGGCATCATGAATTCGAGCGCGAAGAACTCGTCGCACCTACATCGTGGGGGTTGCCCGAATACGAAATGGTGTCGCTCATCTCGCGCGGTGCCATCGCCGACGTCTGGCACGTGCGCGACAATACGACGGGAGCCGATTTCGCACTGAAGCAATTGCGCGAAGAATGGGAAGACGACCCGACCGCCCACCAGCTTCTGAAAAATGAAGTCCACGTTTCGGCGTTGGTCAAGAGTCCTTATGTCGTTCGGGTCTGGGATGCACCCACTGGCTTCGAACAGACCGCCGTGCTCATGGAATGGCTGGGGAATACGACGTTGGCTCGCCATCTTCACGATGCCGGAAGCCTGTCGATCCGCGAAAGCTTGTGGATCGCCCGGCAATGCGCCCTTGGCATTCAGGATCTGGTCGCGGCCGGCTATGTTCACGGCGACCTCAAGCCGGAAAACATCGCTTTGCTGCCGGGTGGGGCGATCAAGCTGATCGACCTGGGCTTCGCCCAGCCGGTCGCCGTCGCCTCGACGATCCCTCGCGCGGATGTGTTCACGGGGACGATCTCGCATACCGCCCCGGAGGTGAGTTCCCTCGAGCCCTCCACTCCCGTTTGCCGGGAGTTGTACAGCTTGGGGATACTGCTGTTTCACATGTTGACCGGTCGGCTCCCCTTTCAGGGAACAACGGCGGCGGATGTGATGCGACAGCATCGCGAGCGTCGGCCTCCACTGCTGCGGATCTGGTGTCCCGCAGCGTCGGATGACGTCGTCCACTTCGTCAATCGACTGCTGGCCAAGCACCCCTTGCGCCGGGCCTCAAATTTGACGGAAGTCATTCGCGAATTGATTCGCCTCGAACTGGCTCACTGGCCCGTCGCGTGAATTGCGTTCGAATTCAATGTGAGGAGCAGCACGATGGCCGAACGAAGCGGCAAAGGGATGGCTCGTCAACCGGCGACGAAGTTTGCGCATCTGAGGAAGAAGATGAGCAAAGCCCAGGGGAGCAAAAGAGACAACGCGCCCCGCATCGGCAAAAAAGGGAACAACAAATTCCCATAAGTGAATGCGTTGTAAGACCTTGCCACGATCATGCCAGCGATCAGTGTGTCAATTTGCGTGCAGCAAAATAATACATCATGTTTAGTTTTGCTGCACCATGCATCGGGGCAATCTCCCCATGTTACCATCAGTTATTTTTGATGTCAAATTTCTGGAAAACTTGCCGCGAGAATTTCTCTCGAGAGAATTCACGATTTGTATCCATTTTCAGGCTGGAAAACGAGGTTCACAGAGATGATACACCGCGGAATGATTTTCGCCTGGCCGGGTCTCTTCCGGATTTTCTGAAATGAGCAGCCGTTTGGTACGAAGACTGCAATGTAATAAATGCAATGGTGGCAAGCGTTGGCCCGCACTTGTCATCGCCAGACACGAAGGCGTTCCCGATGATTCTGTCGTCGGGGACGCTTTCTGTCTTTTACCACCTTTTGAATAAACCGAAAGCAGATTTGCGATACGACTCACGGCGTTGGAATCGCTTCGAATCGTCCGACGAGTTCCAACCTGCAAATAAAAAGACCCTCAAAACCGAGTGTTCGGCTTTGAGGGTCTTTGATTATCGTTCGCAGTCAGAGCGGCTGCTGGATCACTTATTTCTGACGTCGACGACGGGCGATGAACAAGCCGAGCGTTCCGAGTCCAAGCAATGCCAGGCTGGAAGGTTCGGGAATGGGTGAGTCGGGAATAATTCCACCGCCACCTTCACCACCACCGCCTTCATCACCTTCGAAATTGATCGCCTTGAATCCGCCGATGAAGACACCGCTGTCAAATATCGTATCGGAGGTATCAGCAATAGCCAGCTTCAGATGATGGGTGGTCAGTTCTGAATTGAGAACACCCACAACGCGCAAGCTATTGGAAATCCCATCGTATTCGATATTGTAATTCCCGGTGCCAACATTGTTGTTGTTGAAATTGCTGGCGTTCACACCGGTCACAAAGGAAATGAGACTGCCGTCGGGAAAGACCGCAAAGTTCTCGCCATCGACGATGAATGCAAAAATGTCAGTCACGCCTTGATCCGGGAATTCATCGCTTCCGAAGACGAATCGGGCCTCAACGGCGTTTGCTCCACCTTCAACCGTAAAATCGAACTCAAAAATATTTCTACTAGTAGTAAATGAGCTGGGCGCACCCGCTGCTGATAAAATGGCAGCAAGATCGGCGTCCGAACCAGTTCCAGGGTTTGATGTTCCAGTACTACCATTATCGAACGAGGTATCTCCATTGCCGGTCAGCGAAATATTGGCCACTCCGCTCGTCAAGAAGATACCGTTCGGATTCTCAATGAGGGGCAACCCGCCATTGTTTGGGGTCAGGCTCAGACTCGTATAAATCCCTGATTGGGCGGTATTCGGGTTAGACCCATCTCCTACACGACCAATGAAACTTCCCGATCCCCCGACAATCGTGACGCCACTGACGGGATCCAACAAAGCCGAACTCATTTGGGCCACCGGATCGTCGGCTCCTTCGATCAGATCAATCGACAGAGCATTGGCCTGCATGGCGGATACCAGTGTGATTCCCAATGAGAGCATCAAGGTACAAACATGTCGCAGTTTCATGGCTAACCCTTTCAATTGTCCAAAGATTCGAATTCAGAACGCTTAACAACGTAAATTCCAATGTTTATTTCTGACGTCGACGATGGGCGATGAACAAGCCCAAGGCTCCCAGTCCCATCAGCAGACAACTGGAAGGTTCGGGAACGCCCCCAACCACGGGAGGAATATCTTCAATCAATCCGTTGCGCACGTTGAAGAGATAACGGCCATCGACGCTGCTGTTGAGACGATGCGTAATCAAGGCATTGATACCGCCATCGAGAAACGCGCCATTGATGGCCGAACCGGGCAGTTCATAAAACGTGTCGGGATCGCCGGACCCGTTGGAAAACCCGGCGCGGGCAGAAAACCCGCCCAAGCCGTTTTCATCGCTGCTGCTGGCGGTACCCGCTTCCCACTGAATCTGATTGTAGTTGAACTCGATGTCGAAATCGCCGAGACCGATATCCGAACGATCGATCAATACCAACTGAAAGAAATTCCGGTTCGTGTGCTCGGTGCTGCTGCTGAAATAATCGACGTCAAGCCAGTTAACGCCAAATGCGGCATGGCCGTCGACGGTGTCGGCACCATAGCGGACCGGTTCGCCGGCGACTCTCGTGTCAACATCGGCGAAGAACGGGGCAATGATATATCGGCTGGTCGAGGTGAGATCAAAAGGAGTGTAGGTGCCCAAGCCGCTGCCATCGACCGTCACGTTACCGTTGGTGTTGACGTACAACTCCGAGAAGGAAACCCCGAAGAAATCGTACGTGGCGCCGAGTGAGATCGGCCCCTCGGATTCGTCATCGTTCCGATGCATGTCGACAGTATTGAAACCCGCGTTGCCGCGAATGGCACCGGCCTGCGAGGAGTTTTCTCCGAGGCTAACCAGCGCAGCCAAACTGACGAACACGACCATTCTGCGCATCATGAGGCGATGCATGATGTGGGCCCTTTTGAAATGTGGTGCAAAAAGAAGTGGTGTTGATTTGAAACACAATCGCTATGTTAAAACCGGAAAACCAGAAAAGCAATAACGAATTAATCAATAAACACAAATGTAACGATTTTTCCATTCAGGCCCATTTTTCCGTTAGCTCATTAACTATCTATGGGGATCGCCTTCGTTTCGAAGATCGTTCTGTCAGCGCATTTCAGTCGCCTCTCTCGGGGTGCCGATACTGATGGGGATGGCTAAACTCTGTGAGCCGGGTGGCTTGTCCACCCGGTGGTTTTCGGTACTCAAACGGCGACACCTCCCGTCATTTCCACCCTCGGATAACCTCAATGCCGCCACGAAAACGTCCCGCAGGGAACTGGACCGGCGTTGCCGTGACCGTGAGGCATCCGCGGCAGTATCTCGAACCGTTCCTGAATTACTTGCAGGCAGAATGCGGCCTCGCGGCGAATACCCTCATCGCCTATCGCACCGACCTGCGAAAATTCTGCGAATGGATGGACCGGCACACCGACGTCGACGTCGCGGAGATCCGCTTGCCGCTTCTCTCTGATTTTCTGCAAACGCTGCACGAACTCGGTCTGTCCGCGACCACGATTGCCCGGCATCTCGTTTCGCTGAAGATGTTTTTTCGCTACCTGGTACTGGAGGGCATTCTCGCCGAGAGTCTCGTCGATCTGATGAACTCTCCGAAACTGTGGCAATATCTCCCCAAGGTATTAAGCCCCGCGATGGTCGATCGCCTGCTCGCGGCACCCGCAAAGCAGGATCGCTATCGCTTGCGAGACCGCGCGGTCCTGACGGTTCTCTATGCGACCGGCTGCCGCGCATCGGAAGTCTCAGGGCTGAAACTCCGCGACGTGAAACTCACCGAGGGTTTTTGCCGGTGCCTGGGGAAGGGGAACAAGGAGCGTCTCGTGTCGCTCAATCCGGTGGCGCGAGCGGCAGTCGAGGCCTATTTGCAGCACGAACGCCCGCTGCTGTTGGGCCAGCGGGAATCGGAGATGCTCTTCGTGACGAGGCAAGGGACTCCCCTCGATCGCATTATGATCTGGAAGCTCGTCAAACGCTATGCCCGTCGAATCGGCTGTAGCGCCGAGGTGAGTCCGCATACGCTGCGCCACAGCTTCGCAACGCATCTGCTCGCCGGCGGTGCGGAGATCCGCGCTCTACAAGAACTCCTGGGCCACGCGAGCATCGCGACCACGCAGATCTACACGCACGTCGAACACAGCCGACTCAAGCAGATCCATCAGAAGCATCACCCGCGGGGATAGATGCCCGTTGAAAAAGTGTGTGGCACTGCTGGCTTGCCCAGCAGTGAAGTCACAGTTCATCGGAAAAACACCGAGTGGACAAGCCGCCCGGCTCAGGGATCTTCTTTCACCCTCGCCCGCTTGCGGGAGAGGGAAGGGTGAGGGGCTTTTCTCGTTTTAGTTGCGTACCATCGAACGGCGAAATATGATGAGCGGTCATAGGCTTGCCGATGCGGTCGACTTAATCATGCTAACACAACCTCTGTGCGTCGCGATTTTCTGCCATCCTTGAAGGCCTTTCAACAGGCACAACCGGTTGTGTTAGAGTCTCTTTGTTTCGTGCGGCCGATATCGGTCGTATCTCAGACGCGACGACCGCCGATCGAGGTTCTCTCCTCAGAACTATCGTCTCTCCCAGCGTGGGAAGACGTTTTTGTCCGGAAGGAAACTGTTTCAGGGAGAATGCACATGGCGACACGGCAACTCGGATTGGCAATTGTTTTGGGTTTGGGGATCGGAGTCGTCTTCTGGTCGAACGGCGTCGACGCACAGAAGACCAAGGGAAAAGAACGTCCGGCGGCAACCAAATACCTCATGCGGGGGATCGTGCAGCCGAACTGTGCAGGGATCGGCGGATTGCTGAAAGAAGCCGGTCCGGCTGACGACAAAGCGTGGGACACTCTTGCCTGTCACGCTGCGTGCCTGAATGAATTAGGGCATGGGCTGATGGACGACGGTCGTTGTCCCGACGGCGTCTGGGCGGGGGCCACCAAGTCGTTGCGAGAAGGGACCACAGCCGTCCTCGCCGCCGCGGAGAAGAAAGACCTCGAGGCGGCCAAGACCGCCTTCAAAACGGTGACCGATGCCTGCGCCACGTGTCACAAGGCCCACAAATCGTAACCGGCCGAGTTCACTTGTATTGCCGACTTGAACGGAATTGACGACACGCATTCTCACGTCGGGAATTGTCGCTGTCTCGTTCAAACCCATTCCAAAATCGTCAAACCCTTGTGAGTTATGGCTGCTCGCAGGGGCTTGTTTGTTTCCGGCAAGGTGCCGCGACTGAATAACAGACAGCATTATTTCGGGTGGCACGCTCTGAGTCTTCGAAGGGCGTGGGATTTCTCTGCAAAAAACACGCCCTTCCCAAAGCGTCAAGGCGTGCCACCCGGCGAATGGCACGACATCATGGCATATCGGTACAAACATCCGGACCGAAGAAATTTGAGGGGACCGTATTCTCAAAAGGAACTTTTTCGTGCATAATAGTACGACCTGTGGTACGATAATTATGTCTACAGAGTCGGCGGATCGTTGATCATCCCTGGCAGGAGATATCATGCAACGTTCTCCTCATACCTTGCTACAGCATCCTCGCATCTCCCGGCGGACGGCGATTCAAGCCGGGGCCATCGGACTGATGGGGCTGGGGATGAACCATGTCGCCCCCATGCGGCAGGTCTCCGCTGCGCCAGTCGGAACAACGCCAAAAGCTCGTGCGTGCATCTACATATTTCTCTCCGGCGGATTGGCGCAATCCGACAGCTTCGACCTCAAACCTGAAGCTCCCGCCGACGTGCGGGGTGAATTTCTTCCCATCGCCACGCAATCGCCGGGTCTTGAAATTTGCGAACATCTGCCGCTCCTGGCACAACGCAGCCGGCACTGGTCGCTGTGCCGGTCGTTGACGCATTCGACGGACGGCCATACGCTCGGTCATTACTACATGCTCACGGGGCGCAGCGGTGAAACGCCGGGGTTCTCGGGCGATCGCAAAACCAGCCCGAACGATTTCCCCTCGATCGCCTCGATGGCGGGTTATGCGGCTCAACATCTGCTGACGAATGCTTCGAATGCGCCGGTCTCTTCGAACAATCTTCCCCCCTCGGTGGTGCTGCCCGAAACTCTCGTGCATTGGTCGGGGGGCGTCATTCCCGGGCAATTCGGCGGGCAGATGGGATATCGCTACGATCCCTGGTTCGTCGAAGCGTCGCCGTATAATAACGTCTGGAAGGGGGCCTTCCCCGAATATAACTTCCCCAACCTCGGCTTGCCGTTCCGCGAAGAGGACCGCGAATTCCGCGCTCCGAATCTGCAATTGCCGCACGAATTGACGCAGGTCCGGTTCAACAAGCGACTCGAAGTGCTGCGTCACATCGAAGAGCAGCAGAAGTTCCTCGATCAGGCCGCTGCGACGAAATCGTTCGGACGGCTGCGCGAAGGGGCGATCTCGATCCTCAACGACAACCGCGTGCAACAGGCGTTCGATGTGACGAATGCTCCCGATGACGAGCAGGAGCGCTACGGCCGCAACAGTTACGGCTGGTCGCTGCTGATGACGCGCCGCCTGATCGAAGCGGGTGTGACGCTCGTGCAAGTCAACCTGGGGAACAACGAAACGTGGGACACGCACGGCGATGCGTTCCCGCGGCTCAAGGACAAACTCTTCCCGCCGACCGACCGGGCGATCGCGGCATTGCTCGATGATCTCGTCGATCGCGGATTGCTCGAGAGCACCCTGATCGTCATGGCGGGAGAATTCGGCCGCACGCCGAAAATTTCGAATTCCCCTCCCTACAAACTCCCCGGTCGCGACCACTGGGGTGCGGTGCAGACCGCATTCTTCGCGGGGGGCGGAATCAACGGCGGCAGCGTCGTCGGCACGTCCGACAAAAACGCCGCCTATCCGGCGGCGAACCCGCAAAAGCCCGACGACATGGCGGCGACGATCTACGATTCGCTCGGCATCCCGCACGAGGCCGTCTGGTACGACGAGGTCGATCGTCCGCACCCGGTCTATCATGGGACACCGATCGCCGGGCTGTGAGTCACAGGGACGATCGGCCGGACCGGGCTATAACCCTGGTGGGCATTTCGCCTGGTTTCGTAACTTCTTCGCGCGATCTCTCGGTCCTGCCACCGGTATTGAGTCAGCACGGCTACATGTTATTTAGTTCGGAAAATATTTCAGGAATTTGCAAAAATCCTGTTGATTATTGTGTATGGGGGGGCTAGGATGATTTTTTGTCATTTCGCGATCATCTGGATTGGTTGGTCTGAGTTAGGGCAATTTCCGCCCGCAATGTTCATTTTCGATTCGTCACGAATCATCTTGCGATTCGTGTTCTCTCAGTGCTGTGTCATTCTCACCGTCGGCTCATGAAAGGGCTACACCATGCTTCTGTCCTGGAAAAAGCATCTCGGCTTGTCGTGCCTGCTGTTTGCAGGTCTCTCATTCGCACAAAACAACGTTAACGCCGGTGCCGTGATCTTCAACACGGGGAGTTCTGCCACCGCGACAATTGCCCTGGGGATCAACGACGAAGGTCACTTGAACTTTAGCACGGGGGGCGGTGGCGGCGAAGAAGAAGGTGGCGGCGAAGAATTCGGGTTTGAAGAGCTGGTTGGCCCTCCATTCTCGGTTAACAACTCGAGTCGCGTAGGCGTGGCTTACAACTTTCCCGCCGAAGGTTTTTACGATGCCACGTCTCCTGGCTGTTTCTGCGAAGGCTGGGGTGTCTCGGCCACGCATGTCGATACGAGCACTGCCTATTCCGGTTATGCCAACGTCAGTAGTGATTCAGGCGCGAATAACCTGACCGTCGACAGTTTTCTGACCGACGCCGATGGTCTGCTGGAGACCGGAACATTCGCCACTTCCAGTGTGCATGTCACCGACCTGGCCGGATTCAAGGTCTCTCAGGCTTACACCGCTTCAACGAATGCCCCCGGAGCGCTCTTTCAGGATACCGTGACCATTACCAACGACACCGGTTCGACGTTGAACGATGTTCGCTATGTGCGCGTCATGGACTGGGATGTGCCCCACACCGAATTCAGTGAATTCGTCACGATCGTCGGTACCGGGACCACGAGCCTGCTCGAAGAATCGGATAACAACGGATTCAACTCCGCCAATCCATTAGCCCCATTATTTTCATATGGTATGAACGACGTCGATTTTGTCGATGTCGGCCCGAGCGATCACGGTGCTTACTTCAGATTCAATTTCGGTTCGCTGGCAGATGGCGAAGAGTACACGTTCAGCATCTTTTACGGAGCCGCTGCCAATGAAACGGCTGCCATCGCCGCTGTCATCGCCGAAGGGATCGAACTGTTTTCGTTCGGTCAATCGAATAGTGGTTCTGGTGCCGCCAATAGTGCCCCGACCTTCATCTTCGGATTCAAGGGTGTCGGCGGTGCCGTTCTGGAAGAAGACGATATCCCCGTCAACCCGACCGTCCCCGAACCCTCGAGCATGGCGTTGATGCTGCTCGGCATGGTCGGCCTGGGCGAAGCGGCTCGCCGACGTCGCAATCGCAAGTAATCATTGAAAGCGATCGACGCGATAATTTTGAAACGACTCTCAACGCGGAGACTTCACACGAGGTCTCCGCGTTGTTGTTTTTCGCGTATGCGGTTCGCTATCATGCCGGAGATAGCTTTGCGTCCTTCGCGTCTTCGCGGTGAAAAAATTCCATCCGGTCTACCGCCAAGACACAAAGATCGCAAAGAATCTATCAAATTCGGGTGGGTTGTCCCCACCGTTCTCTCTTTCTTCCGACATCAGCGAGACGATGAGCCATGAACGAATTCCGCATCGAACACGACTCGATGGGGGACGTGAAAGTCCCCGCCAACGCCTATTACGGAGCACAAACCCAGCGCGCCGTCGAGAACTTCCCGGTCTCCGGCTGGCCTTTGCTTCCCGAACTCATTCACGCCATGGGACTCGTCAAATACGCTTGCGGCGTGGCGAATCGCGATCTCGGCAAGTTGACCGGGACCGGAAAAAATCCACTCAATGACGAACAGGTCCAGGCGCTGCTCGCTTCCGCCCGCGAAGTCTCCGATGGCAAGTTCGACGGCGAGTTTCCCATCGACGTCTTTCAGACCGGTTCGGGAACATCGAGCAACATGAACGCCAACGAAGTGATCAGCAACCGGGCAATCGAAATGCTCGGCGGAAATCGCTTCGAAGTCAAAAAGCCGATCCATCCCAACGATCACGTCAACATGGGGCAAA
>JBJXGP010000451.1:0-3608 GCA_046160425.1 Planctomycetaceae bacterium | reverse complement strand
CTCAACGTGTTACACGTTGATGTAAATTTGGGTCTAGCCTCGTTGTGAGGTTAATGTGTTTGGTGTCGAGTGTGGGGGGCGTCGGGGCAACCCGGCTTCTTTCATCGTCTCGACGATACGGTTTACCGGAGTTTTTTCGGTATTCCTGCGACTAGAAAAAGGGAGAGAACAACATGAGAAGCATTGCTAACAGCGTCAAACGATTTCTGGTCTCCGAAGATGGCCCGACCGCGGTCGAATACGCCGTTATGTTGGCGTTGATCGTGATCGTGTGCTTGACTGCTATTCAGGCGATCGGAACGAACGCCAGCACAACGTTCCAGAACGTGGCTGACCAGCTCTAATCGAGCACTGAACCGCTCTTGTCTGTCGATGAAATTCTCGCGAGCAATCGCCAGTTTGACTCGTCGCCGGAGGGGGCTTTTCAGCGGGCCAACAAGCCATGTGATAGAACGCTGGTTGAAACACTACACCTGTGTTCGCCGACCGTCCAGCCGAGTTTAATTGCTCGGTTGGACGGTTTCATTGTGTCCTGATTTCTGCCTTGTCAATCGGCCAATATCCATCAGTTGCGGCAATCGAGTGCCGCTGGAGAATGAATCATGTTTCCGTTCTGGGTCACCTCATCTGATTTTGCCTTCCTGCAGCTTGTGACGTTAATTGTCGCCGGTATCTGGTGGATCACCATGAGCATGACCGGTCGACATTTCAGCGCGTGATCGGCCTCTATCGTCTGACCGCATCATTTCGCGCTCGACGGGCTTGCTCCGATGGTTGAAAAATCATCGTTTCTTGAGCATCCAACTGATGTCGATCGCACGCATTCATTCCGACCGCACGGCGTTTGTCTGTCTCCATGAGATGCGATAACGGGCCGTCGGGCCGCTATCCCTTCTTTATCCGCATGCCGTCGGCAGTCGTTAACAGACGCAGCGTCGTTGCGACCGTCAAAAACTGTGCGATGGGAAAATCGACTCTGAGATCGTCGGGAATTCCGCAGGGAATTCGCTTCGACCTGCGGTTCATGACCTAGACTTTGGAAGAAAACAAAGACTGTGCCGATCGTATTGATCGCATGAGTTCAAGCCCGGCACGACATCCCCCGGTTTAGCGAAAACCCCGACATCATCAAACACACCGAGTAAACATCGGAGCATCAGAGAAAGGTTCCGGAGAAATGGACTGGCAAACACTTCTGCTTGACAACTGGCACGTCAAAACGGTCTGCGCCTTGTTGATCTGGGCTGCCATCATCGACGGCAAGCAATTACGCGTTCCCAACTGGTTGACTTACCCGATGGTCATTTCGGGCTGGATTTTCGGAATCTCCGTCGGAGGCTGGGCCGGCCTGGGAGCCTCGCTCATGGGGACCGCGGTCGGCTTGCTGACGCTGCTTCCGCTGTACTCCGTTGGAGGCATGGGTGCCGGCGACGTCAAGTTGATGGCGGGTATGGGTGCCTGGCTAGGTGTCAGGATCACCTTCTACGCCTTCTGTGTCTCGGTAGTCGTCGGAGCCGTGATGGCTGTCGCAATGGTCCTCTATCACCGCAAGTGGTCGCATCACGCGGCGAACTTCTTGATGATTCTGTCGGAATGGAAAGAAGTGAAGAATCCCAAAGAATTGGCCGCCATCGCCGCCGAGCGAAAGCCCCGCATGATGCTGCTGCCGTACGGAATTCCCATCTGCATTGGCTCAATCGCCTATTTTACCTTTGCAGGTTTGATTTAACAGAACGAAAGCTCGCCGGAACATAACGACGGCTTCAATTTAACGAAACGCATACAATTCCCCCGGTTTAACAACGAACAGGATACGCACGGATAACTCAGCGCGATCATCAATCTCAATTTCTTCGTTAGAGTCGTTATAAGCTGAAGCCTTTAACAGACCCTTGCCGATGATGAGACAAGATCAAGCCATCATCCGTTCGTTTCCTCGATATATCCAACGCAGGGATGCATTGCCCCACCGGGGCAAGCAAACCCAACGATCGAGGTGACGCCATGAAGATGAAATCAGTAGTCATGCTTGTTGTGGCAATGGGATGCGGCTTGGTCGCCATGTTAGGGGTCCGCAAGGTTCTCGAAGGAAATCAAGCCAATGCCAAGGATACCGTGAAGGTGCTCGTCGCCATCACGGAACTCGTCCCTGGAGAGCCATTGGTCGAAGCAAAGAACGTGACGTTTAAGGAATGGCCGAAAGACCTGACACCTCCGGGGGCGATAACCAAGCCGGAACAAATCAAAGACCGGGCGATGAAAGTACAAGCCTCGCCCGGTGAAGCCTTGTTACTGTCGAAACTGGGAGATCCGGGAATCTACAGCGCTTCCTCGGAAATTCCCGACGGAATGCGCGTGGCCACGGTCAAAGTCGACCCGACCATGACGCACAGTGGATTGATGATGCCGGGGGATTACGTCGACGTGCTAGTCACGTATTCGATGACGAATCCCAAAACTCGAAAACCCGTCAAGAAAATCAAAACCGTCCTCGAACTCATCAAAGTTTTTGCCAACGACAATCAGCGTGCCTCGGCGGCTACCAGCAACGCACAAGGGCAGAGCGAAACGGCTGCCAAGCATGTCTCGCTGCTGGTCACGCCGAAGCAGGACATCCGATTGAAACTTGCCCAGGAAAAAGGTGAATTGCATCTGACGTTGCGGCCGAAGGGTGACACGACGCTCACCATGAGCGAAGATCTCGACGAATTCATGTTCGATGAGGAAGAAGACCTCGCCGGCGACGTACCCCATGAAACCTCCAACTCCGAAGGGGGCGAGGGAAAAGACAAATCGCAACAGATCACCGAGTTCCTCGACGAGAATGAAAAGGACAAAACCACTACGGCTGACGAATCGGCGACTCCGGTCGTCCCTGCAAAGCCACAGTGGAAAATCGTGATCTTCAAAGGAGAAGAAAAGGTCGAAGAATTCGTCGATCTGCCCGAGGAAGAAATCGAAGTGCTGAATGCTCCTCCGGAGTCCGACACTCCCGTGGATTCCGCTTCGACGAAAAATTCGTGGTGGTCCGCCGCATTTCAGAAGATGAAATCACCCAAGACTACGACCGAACCCAAATTACAAGCCCAGCAAGACTGATATCGATTTCACAATTCGATCGGCGAAGATCCGCAGCGGGCCGCGTGCCGCCGGATTTTTTCCGTTCCGATGCAGGCAGATAAATCTATTTGGCGGGAGACCGCCGAGCGATGAATGACGAAAGCACGATGTCGAGTGGATGGCCGCACGGAAGTCGACCACGCCGCTTGTTACTGAAAAAAATAGCGAGGTGCAAGGATGCCAACACTTCTCGGATATCGACGACGGCCGTTCTGGCTCCTGCTGGGACTGGCAGCCGCCCTTTTGACCTCCGGGGAATTGTTCGCTCAACCCCCCGAAGACGCGGCGACGGCGGATCGCGACGTCGTATTGGTCGATACCCCTCGCACCCACATCGAGATCATCGAAAAGTTCTCCCGCGTCCTCGAACTCAAAAACAAGATCATCCGCGTCGACGGGTTTGATCCCGCCGTGTTGAATATTACGGCGTTATCTGCGCATCAGGTCCGCATGCAGGCGTTGACCCCCGGCGTCACCTCGGTCGTGCT
>JBJXGP010000450.1:0-11226 GCA_046160425.1 Planctomycetaceae bacterium | reverse complement strand
CTGGCGTTTCAGACCGACGCGACGCGGGTCTGCTCGCTGAAACTCAATAACGATCACAGCTATTTGCAGTTTCCGCATCTGAACGTCAACGTCGGCCATCACGAACTCTCGCACCGCAACGACGCCGATTATCTGAAAGTCAATCAGTCGTTCGTCGAGCAGATGTCCTACATCGCCCGCAAGCTCGATGCGATTCGGGAAGGGGAGCAAACCGCGCTCGACAATTCGCTGCTGATGTACTGTTCGAGCATGCTCTCAGGCAGCCACGACGCCACCAACTTGCCATGCGTCCTCGTCGGTGGAGCCGGTGGCAAGCTGCAAGGGGGAAGAGTCCTCGATTACCTCGACAAGCCGAACCGCAAGATGTGCAGCTTGTATCTCTCGCTGCTCGATAAGTACGGTGTCTCATTGAACGAGTTCGGCGATTCGACCGAACGGTTAGCGGAGGTGTGAGTCACCAGTTTTCGGGTGGCACTGGCGGCTCGTCCGCCAGTGGGATTCACGGCCTCTTGTTTCGGCGGGTGGCCATGTTTTCGCGAAGCGATAACACGGCCGGGTTACGAGTTTGCGTTCCATTTTCGCCGGCTGATTCGGGATGGAATGCTGGTTAGCAGTTCGGCCGTGTTAGGCTTCGCCAAACACAGCCACCCGTCGCGCCAGTTCGAGGGCATAACGTTCGAACTGTCTGGTGTGACGATGCGATCCGTCGGCAAAGTCGACCTGCACCTGCCGCGTCAGTCCGCACGCCAGACAACGCACCCGCGGCACGGCAAACTCGACCTCCACCGGCTTGAGCCCGATCGGCAGCGTGCGGAACCGCCGGGGAACCTGCCCCTGCGAATAAACCTTTCCCGAACCGCAGGCCGAGCAGCAGTACGATTCGCGAGGTTGGTCGATCACCAGCATCATTTTCCCGTTTTCATATCGAGTGGTTCGATATTCGTAGCCCCGCAACCCGAAGGCATGGTACATTAATCTCTGGGACATGCTTGACTCCCTTGTCTCTGAAGCGTTTACACCTAACTTCAGATGGGACAGGCATGTCCTACTTTTTGCAAGTCTCAATACGCATTTGGTGGATGAACCTAAAAAAAATGAACACACAACGATGGATCGCCTGGAGCGTCGTTTTGCTGTACGGGGGGGTTGTCCTGGCCGTCTGGTTGCTGGAGTGGTTTCTGGAATCTCAGCCGAAGCATGGACATCCGATGCCCGGGCACGGTTATTCCTTCCTGTTTCGTTTTCTCGTGGCATGGCCTACTTCATGGGGATTCTCCGTCGCCGCGAAGAGCATCTCGGTGAACAACATGAGTCCGGCTATTGCATTGATCGCCGCTGCGATGATCAATGCGCTGATGCTCTATTGGATTTGTTTCGCGTTGAGCGGAATGTTCGTGAGGATCAAGAAGCACCGGACAAACCACTCAGCTTGACCACAACGGAATGGCGGCGCATAAGCCGTTTCGGCGTTGCCCCGCGTGCGGAAACGGGGGGTAGGGTGGGCACAGCCCACCCTACGAAAAGAGCTCCACCAGCGGGTTTCCCTCTTCGAGGAGATGATATGGGCGGTTCTGGTTGTCGTAAGCGGCGGGGTGGCTGTGTTTTCGCGAAGCGATAACACGGCCGGGCTACGAGTTTGCGTTCCATTTTCGCCGGCTGATTCAGGATAAAATGCTGGTTAGCAGTTCGGCCGTGTTAGGCTGCGCCAAACACAGCCACCCGTCGATCTACCTGCATTCCCTCCACCTCACGCCCTGCGCATCAACTCAGCAATCGGCTTGCCGGTTTGGACGATGGGGATGGGGCGGCCGGAGGGGTTTAGGATCTGTTCGCGGTTGGCGTCGATCTCGAGATGACGGTACAGCGTCGCCACAAAGTCCTGAACGCTGACGACGCGTTCGACGGCGTGTTCGCCGCGGGGGTCGGTCGAACCGATGACCTGACCCGGCGTGATGCCGCCGCCGCTGAAGAGAAACGACATTGCCATCGGCCAGTGATCGCGGCCCGGCTGAATGGTTCCGGTCGGTCCGCTGGCGATCCCGCCGCCGGTGCTGGGGGAGTACGAAATCTTGGGCGTCCGTCCGAAGTCGCCCCCCACGACTACCAGCACGTGCTTGTCGAGTCCGCGCAGGTGAATGTCTTCGATCAGCGCGGCGACCGCCTGATCGAAAAACGGGGTGCGATATTTCAACGCCTCAAAGACGTGCTGATTGACGGCGTGGTCGTCCCAGTTCCCGACGCGCCCGCAGAGTGCGCCGTTGAGCGTCACCGTCACCAGTTCGACACCCGCCTCGACCAGCCGACGCGCCAGCAGGCATTGCTGGCCCCAGGTATTGCGGCCGTAGCTATCGCGGATGCGCGGGTCTTCCTTCTCGATGGCGAAGGCCTGACGTGCGGATGTTCCCGTCAGCATGTTCCAGGCTTGCGCTTCGAACTGGTCCATCGCCTCCATGTTTCCCGACTGATCGATCTCGCGCTCCAGACGATCGAGCGTCACGCGGAGGCCGACGCGCTTTTGCAGTCGATTCGCCGTTTCGGGATCTTTGAGGCCGATGTTGGGGACTTCGAATTCGGGCGCGTTGGGATCTCCGTAAACGGAGAACGGATCGAACGCCGGTCCCAGATATGCCGAGCCGAGATAAGGGATCGGATTGACGCCGACGTAATTCGGCAGATCGCGTCCCGGAGCATTCCGCAAAAAATTCACGATCGAGAACAGATCGGGTTCATCGGGCTTTTGTCGGCGGCCTTGAAAAGCATGTCCGGTGAAAATCTGCTGCGGGCCGTCGTCGTGACAAAAGCCCGAATGCACCATCGACCTGAGCATCGTGAACTTGTCGGCGATCGCCGCCTGTCGCGGCAAGAGTTCGCAGAAGTCCAAACCGGGAATGCGGGTCTGAATCGGCTGATACGGTCCGCGATATTCGCTAGGGGCATCGGGCTTGGGGTCATACGTTTCGAGGTGACTCGCCCCCCCTTGCAGCCAGACGACGATGATCGCCGACCGCGACACGGCCTTTTGTGCAGCCGGAGCGGCCTGAGCACGCAGCCGAAACAGTTCAGGGAGACTCAACGCCGCGAAACCGCCGAGACCCAGCCGAAGAAAATCCCGGCGGGCCTGAGGACCGGAACAGTGAATCGCGTGCTGACCGTTCTTCGGCATGCACCCTCTCCGACTTTATTAATGATGGGCACAGTTTGGCATACCCTTGATCGCAAAAGCGAATGTTTATGTTAACAGGAATGCCTATGCGTGTCACGAACCGAATCGCCGAATTCCCTTTGGCAACATTTTAGTAGTGGGCAAGTTTGAATTTTTGGGTGGCACGCCCTGTCAAGGGCGTGGAAACGTGATAATAGCTGCCACGCCCTTCGATGACTCAGGGACGTGCCACTCAAACTGACCCACTATCCATTTTTCGGTGATGGACATTCCGAATTTATCGTGATATCATATTCACTATGCGCCGGTTGTACATGATCGGCGAGCCGACGGGCATTCGCAGCGAGTCGGCGAGATATTCATTAAGTCCATTCGGCAAGCGGAGTCTCGCATATCCACAAGGGGCAGGGCCATGTCGATCGATTCGCGGCAGTCCAGGCGAAACTTAATGACGTTGCGATCGATACTGGCATTGTCGGCGTTGATCTTTCTCTGTGCCGGCGAACTCCTCTCCGACGAGACGGATGAAGCCGGCATCTCTATCGAACGACTCGAACCGTGGTCGACGGTCTTCGCGGAAACCAAAATCAAGATCCCCTGCCGGCTGCGCTCGACATCACAATTTGTCGGCCGGCTGGTGTGGGGACTCTCGACGAATGAAAACATCACCTTGTCGCGCGGCGAGTTGGCGGTCACGCAACAGGAAAACGATGAGTCCGATGCGGGGTTTGAGCTGACATTCCCCGACGTCAAGCCGGGGTTGATCCTGCCGACGAAGCTGGCGATCCATTTGGTCGCCGACGGAAACAAGCAACCGGTGGCTTCGGTCGAAAGTCCGATCTGGATTTATCCGCCCGATCCGTTTTACGACCGGACGGAATGGCTCAAGGGTCTCCAGTTATCGGTGTTCGATCCCGCCGGGAAGACCGTGGAACTTTTCAACACACTGGAATTGTCGTTCGCCGAGATCACCAATATTTCGAATCTCGAAATTCTCGAATCGGGCGTGCTCATCATTGGCGAAGGTGTTTCGTTCCGCGAAGAGCGTGCTCTTCCCGCCGCGATGCTGGAACTCGCGGCTCGCGGCATACCGGTCATCTGTCTGGCACCCGACGAGGGGGACTTATTGATTCCCTCACCTAACCCGGCTGAGAAAATCTCTCCATCGAGCGTATTGCTACAAAATGCGGAAGCCATCCGCCGTCTCGATAAACGACTCGATGCGGTGCAATGGATGACCGAAACCGTACGGCCGGCAAATACGATTTCGCTCGATCGACAAGGGTCGCAGTTGCTCGGCGAGGTTGTCTCTGCCCCCGATGGCTGGTCGTGGATCGAAATTCACTTTGCAAATCAAAATAAAAACCGCGAGACGAATCCCCGCTGCGTCGTCTGTTGCTTCCCGATCATCGAGCGTTGGGATGACGGACCGACGCCGCGGTACTTATTGGTACGTTTGCTCGAATACGTTGCGCCATCTGAATCTTCACATGTTGCGTCTGAAAGAAAGGGACAGGTTTCGAAATGAGAAAACTATTCTCTCTCCTGCTGGTCGGTTCCGTCGTCGTCGGTTATGCAGCATCGGCACGAGCCGACGATGACAACGAGAAAGCCGTATACCCCACGGCGATTATCACATTCGAAGAACGAGGATCGAACGTGAAAGAGATGGGATTACAAGTCTCCGACTTGCTGTTCGCCGAACTCGCGGCGAACGAAGCGTTGTTTCTCGTGGATCGCGCCGAATTCGCGAAGACCCTCGCCGAGCAATCGCTCAATGTGACCGGTGCCGTGAAAGCCGATCAGGCGATTCAGGTCGGTCAATTGACGGGAGCACAACTGCTCGTGACCGGCTCTGTATTGCAGGCCGATAAAAAGTTGTATCTGGTGGCGAAAATCATCGGGACCGAAACCTCGCGCGTGCTGGGGGCCTCGGTCAACGGCAAGGCGAGCGACGAACTCGGGCCGCTGGTGGCCGAACTGGCGAAAAAGATTTCGACGTTGATTGAAGACGATGCCGAGAAACTCGTCGCGCGCAAGGTCGAGAAGCGCGATCGCATCGACTTCATCCGCGAGCAATTGGGAGAGAAGGAATTGCCGTCGTTGTGGATCGAAGTCTCCGAACGGCATGTCGGCGTCCCGACGAGCGACCCCGCCGTTCAGACCGAACTCGAGAGCATCTGTAAAGCCCTCGATTTTGATGTGATCGACACCGAAACCAAAACGCAAGGCGCGGCAGATATCGTGATCACCGGCGAAGGCTTCAGCGAACTCGCCGGTCGACTCGAAGGACTGGTGAGCGTCAAAGCCCGCGTCGAACTGAAAATCGTCGATCGCCAGACCGGCAAGGTGCTCGCTTCCGATCGCCAGACGACCGTCGTCGTCGACAGCAGCGAACAGATCGCCGGCAAAGCCGCCTTGCAGGAAGCCGCGGCGAAGTTGGCCGAACGCATGTTGCCGAAAATCGTTTCGCAGTCGGAATAGAAGTTACGGCGAGACTTTTCCGTCAGTTCGAATTGCTTATGGCAACCGAGGGGTTATTGTCATGCGTGGATACTCACATCCTCGTCGTCGATTGGTTCAGGATCAACTCCTGCGATTTGCACTCGTGGGGATCGTCTGTCTTCTCACGTTGGCCGACGTCGGTTTTGCCCAGACCCAACGGCAGAAGAAAAAGCCGAAGCCGCCAAAGGCCGTCGCGGCGCTGATCGACGTGGATCGGACGGCTATCGGTGCGCTGCTGGAGACCGAACTGCTGGACGAGAAAGGCATCACGTGGGTCGAACGGACGGACTTGGACCGCATTCTCGGCGAGCAGAAACTGCAACTGCTGTTCGCTCCGGAATCGGGCAGCGAGCGGGCCAAGTTCGGTCAGCTATTGAAAGCCGATCTCTTGATTCTGTTGCGGTCGGTGAAAAAAGAGGAACTGGAAACGATCGAGATCGCCGTGTCGGAGGTCTCACGCGGCCTGCGTCTCGCCAGCCGGACGGTTCCGCTGACGGGTGATTCCGCTGCCGACGTGCAAACCTTGCTCGAAATCTCCCGTGCGGGGATTGCGAAGCAGAAGATCGAACTCGAAGCGATCTACGCCGTCCCACCGTTCCTGAGCAAAGACCTGCTCTACGAGCATCACGACCTGCGGAAGACGTATGCGAGATTGATCGAACAGCAGTTGCTATCTCAGCCGCAAATACTCGTCGTCGAGTTCGCCGAGGCGGAAGCGCTGATGCGCGAACGCGTGATTGATGCGAGAGACGAAAAAGTCCGCCGATTGCTGCCGCATTACCTGCTCGGCGAATACCGCAACGAAGGGAAAGAGGACGAGCGGAAGGTGAAGATCACCATCACTCACAAGCAGGGTGAAGAGGAACTGGCCAGCATCAAAGGCGAGACGATACCGAACGAGGCTCCGAAGTTCTTGCAGAAATCGGTCGCCGAGATAATCGAACAGCAGACCGGCAAGCCCTCCGTTCCTCCCGACCCGAAGCGCGAAGCAGCTCAGTTGTTACTGCGGGCGAAAGAATATCTCACCCTCGGCGACTACGAAGACGCCGCCGCGCTGGCGGAGGCGAGCTTGCTTTTGGAGCCGGAGCAGATTGAGCCGCATGTGGTGGCGATTCGGGCGTTGACGCCGTTGGTGGAGAAACACTGGTGGAATGGACAGAATAATATCGAAGAATCCAAGATCGCAATGTCACATTATCTGCGCGGCGTCGATCATCTCATCGGTTTTTATCGTGAGGGGGGAAATGAAGACGACTACCTGGAAACTGGTCAGACGACGTTTATTCCCATGTTTATGTCGGCGACGAATGGATTGTCGATACATGTGAAAAATGACGAACTAGCCGAAATTAAGAACTTCATGACAGAGATCCACATTCGCAATCGTGCTGCGATGCTGACGCTTTTTGAGTTGCGAATTGGACACGATCACCGAGCTGCCAGCGGATTTCTTGGTTGGGCGTGTGTAGGTTTGAACGACAATGAAACGGAGGACTTGAGGATTGAAATGATACTCAAGCATCAAGACCGTCCGGATATATCTCAGATAGTTCATACATTGTCGACCGCAGGAACAACAATTGATCGGCTTGATACGCCGTTGGGGCGGAAGCTACTTGAAGAACTGGAGAAACACGGCAATGACTCTGTAAAGAAAACCGTGGCGCAACTGCGGATTGAGCGAGATGAATACATCGCCCGTTATGAAGCGGAATTGAAGAAACCTGTTGCAAAAATGGCCTTGGATCCCGTTCCACCTGGTGAACCGCATGTTGGTTTTGAACCCATTTCATTCGATTGGACTGACTCCAATAATGCGTCGGGTGAACTCAAGGGTGCAAATGGTTGGTTGGCAACTGAAGCGGGCTTCGATGTCGTCTGTTCAGGGAATTCACTTTTTCTGATGCGCGAACGTGGAAAGTTAAGGCGCGTGTGGACGGCGGACTCCATCAACTCGTATATCTCGCGCACGGAACACAACGCGGCCCAGTCGGACTTCTGTTACGACGGCCGATACGTCTGGTTTACTTTTACCGAACGCTTAAAAGATGGGCGTCTTTTTTTGTGTGATCCCGAATCGGAAAAGGTGCATGAACTGACCGCAAAGCACGGTTTACCCAATCCTAACGAAGGGAAAACCGACGTGCAGCGTGTTTATCAGAAACTCTCGCTGGCTCCGGTGGGTCCGGGAAAGATCATGCTCGCCGGTTATTTCGGGCGCGCCTGGATCGCAATGGTCACTTATGATGAAGAAAACGACGGTGAGGTCAAAGTATTTCACGAAGCCGTCGAGGTAGAGGATCGCGCAGACGCAGATCAATGGCGGAGTAATTTGATACGGTTTTCTCCATCTTATATGCGAGCACTGAACGTTTACGATGACGGTTTGAACTTGGATTCGCGAAAGATTTTGATTTACCGTGGAGCCGAGCATCCTGATGCCGGAGATCACCCGCTGGTCATCGACCCTGAGACATTCAACGTGGAAGTGATGGAACAGAGGATTCTATCAGGATTCAATTTCGATGTTCGAAATGGAATTATCTACATGGTTTATCCCGCACCGCCCAATTATGAAAGTCTGGCATTATTTCGAGTTGGATTACCGGGACCAACGGTTGAACCAATATTACCTGTCAAGTTTTCAGGACATGTTGTGGCGGATAAAGAAAAAATTCACATTGTCGGTAAACAGTGGTGGATCGCCGATCTGGAGGAGAAGACCGTCACCCCCGCCGGACCGGTCCCCTGGATTTATAATTCTTCCTTCGCTGTCGATTACTCTAAAATCGAAATATTCGACGGGGTTAAAATACAGTTGGATTTTCTCGCCCGCAGCAATCATTACGGCATCATCGCCGTCTATCGAAATACAGTGGACATGCAGACAACCTCCCAAGTCACGTTCACCAAGTAATCTACCGATACAACATATTGCAATATGCATGAACTTTGATGTATGATTGACTGCTGGGTTGAGACCTGACCGGACGGTTTCCTTGAACTGGGGAAAAATATGCTGACGATTTTTGGCGAACGACAGCGGTTCTGTGACGGGCTTTCGCGGCGGGATTTCCTCAAGATTGGGGCGATGGGGTTCGGGGGGTTGACTCTTTCCCAAGTCCTGCGGAGTGCGGCTCAAGCAGACGAAACCGGCAAACGCCACAAGTCGGTGATCATGGTTTACCTCCCCGGCGGGGCGAGCCATATGGATACGTACGATCTCAAGCCCAACGCTCCCCTCGAATATCGCGGCGAATTCAAGGCCATCAGCAGCACCGTGCCGGGGATGGATTTCTGCGAACACTTCCCCCGGCAGGCGGCGATTGCCGAAAAATTGACCATCGTGCGTTCGGTCGTGGGGGCGGTTTCTGAACACGCCCCGGCTTTGCTCATGAGCGGCTACGGCGACGCGGTCGGCAAAGCGCAGGGAGGGAGACCGGGCGTGGGAGCCATTCTCTCGAAGCTCCTGGGAGCCGTCGATCCCCGCGTCCCTCCGTATGCCAGCCTGATGGGAAATGCCGCGGGTCTCGATTCCGGATACGCGGGAGTCGCTCATCGACCTTTCACGCCGGATGGACCGGGAATGCAGAATCTGTCTCTCGATGGATCGATCTCGCTGAATCGCCTCGATGATCGCCGCGCGCTGCTCGCCGGGTTCGACCGGTTCCGCAACGAGGCAGACCGTTCGGGCGTGATGACCGGGATGGACTCGTTTACCGCGCGCGCCTTCGAGATGATCGTCTCCCCCAAAACGCGAGACGCGCTCGACCTGAATCGAGAAGATCCGCGAACGCGCGAACGGTACGGGAAAGCGACTCAGTTTCTCACGGCACGCCGGCTGGTCGAAGCGGGGGTCCGCTGCGTGACACTGGCCATCGGAGGCTGGGATACCCACAACAACAATTTCGGCCACCTCCGCGACCAGTTGCCGCACGTCGATCAGTCCATCGCCGCGCTGGTGGAGGATCTGCACGTTCGCGGATTGGATGAAGATTGCTCCGTGGTGGTGTGGGGTGAATTCGGCCGCACGCCGCGAGTCAACGGCAATGCCGGACGCGATCACTGGGAACCGGTGATGTCGGCATTGATGGCCGGTGGCGGATTGAAAATGGGTCAGGTCATCGGTTCGACGAATGCACGGGGCGAAACGGCCATTGACCGGCCGATCACCGTGCAGCAAGTATTGGCGACCTTGTATCACGGGCTGGGTGTCGACCCGGCGTCGACGTTGACGACTCCCAGCGGACGCCCGATGTATCTGCTCGACGACCGGATTCCGATTGCCGAAATGATTTGAGCGGCCCCACCGGTTATCCCCGTCGCAACGGGATCGTGGATCGCCTGATGTTACTCGGCCTCACTTGCCGAATTGCTGCGTCACCACGCGGTCGACCTCGACGTCGGTCAGCGTTTGCGTCGAACCGTTTGGCCAGAAGATCTCCAGGTTGACCGGGCCGGCATTGTCGCCGAGGCCGAAGTGGAGGGAGAGTTCGTTCTGATTTCCTTCGCCGGTTCCCGCTTCGACGTGGCGGGTGAGCGTGGCATCGCCGATCTTGATGCGGACTTGGGCGCCGATCGCCGAGCGGTTGACGATCTTGCCGTCTCCTTCGAGGTGTAGTTTCAGCCAGTGTCCGGGGCGGCCTTGATTCTGGAACAGTTTTCCGCTGGAGACGAGATCGAGGTCGCCGTCGTTGTCGTAATCGCCCCATGCCGCCTGATAGGTCGCTCCCAGCGATTCCAATTTGGATTCGGCATTGGCGTTGACGAGTACAAATTGACCGTCGTTGCGGAATAACACGGGGTCGTTCTTTATGCCGAACGAAGCGGTTCCATAGACGGTGGTGAAGAACAGATCGAGATCGCCGTCGTTGTCGTAGTCACCGGCGGCGGGGGAGGCGTATGACTCCTGATAAAAGACGCCACACGGCCCGCGATCTTCGAATAGCGGTTTTTCTTTCGCGCCGGTGTTGCGCAGGAATCGCGATTTCGGTTGATCGCCTCGGCCGTCGACGTGGGCGAAATTGCCGACGAACAGGTCGATGTGTCCGTCGCTGTCGAAATCTCCCCACGCCGCGCCGATCGAGTGACCGCCATCGAAACCGGGTGAAGTTCCCAGTGCGTTGTGGTCGGCGGCTTCGTCGGTGAATTTTCCGGTTCCGTCATTGATCCACAGGATGTTCGGTTGCAAACGGTAATTCGACACGTAAATATCGATGTCGCCATCGCGATCGAAATCGCAGGCGGTCACGCCACGGGCGCGATAGCGGACTTCGCTCCAGGCGAGCGTGAAGCCGGTCCCTTTATCGTTCATCAGAATCATATCGGGGTAGGTGATCCCGGCGTCCCAGTCTTCGTAACCGCCGATGTAGAGATCGACGAACCCGTCGCCGTTGAAGTCTCCCCAGCAGGCGCCGCGCGAGACGCACTTGGGGTGTTCGGGGAGCGGGACAGTATCGAATTTCGTCCCCTCGTGATTCCGAAAGAGCTGGACCGTCGACCACGAAAAGAGATCCACAAAACCGTCGTTATCGAAATCGGCGGCGACGACTTCACCC
>JBJXGP010000449.1:0-9487 GCA_046160425.1 Planctomycetaceae bacterium | reverse complement strand
GATCACCGCCCACGAAGCGATCGAACAGCTTAGGCATCAGGCCCCCGACCGCGAAACGATTTATTACATTTACATTCTGGATGAAGGCCGCCGGCTGCGCGGGATCACGTCGCTCCGCGAGTTGATCCTCGCCAAGGCGTCGACGCCGCTGTCGGAGATCATGAACCGCGATGTGATCTCTGTCCGGGTCGACGACGATCAGGAACTGGTCGCCCGCGAACTGGCACGCTTCGACTTCATCGCCATCCCCGTCGTCGACAATCAGAACCGGCTCGTCGGCATCGTCACGCACGACGACGTGCTCGACGTGATGCAGGAAGAAGCGTCAGAAGACGCCTACCGCGCCGCCGCCGTGCAGCCGATCCACGGGAGTTATCTCACGCTCCCCGTGCTGACGATCAGTTGGAATCGCGGCATCTGGCTCGTCGCCCTCTTGGGAGCGGCGATGATGACCGCCGGTGTCCTCAATCACTATCAATCGGTCTCGACCTCATTCGTCTGGATGGTCTCGTTTCTCCCGCTGGTGCTGGCGAGCGGCGGCAACGCCGGCTCGCAATCGGCGACGCTGATCATCCGCGCGATCGCCGTCGAGGATTTGACGCGGAGCGATTTATTCAAGCTCGCGAAGCGCGAACTGTTGACGGCCACCATCCTGGGAAGCACGATCATGCTCCTGGCATTCGGTGGGGGCTTGTTCTTCGTCACCTGGACGGAAGCGATTGTCCTCGCGCTCACCGTCTTTCTCGTGGTCGTCCTCGGCAGCATCAACGGCCTGATGTTCCCGCTGATCTTCAAGCGACTGGGAATGGACCCCGCCTTGATGTCGAACCCGCTGATCGCCTCGCTGAGCGATCTCCTCGGCGTCCTCATCTACTTCAACATGGCCCTCTGGCTCCTGACCGCACCCCCACCGGCGTGAGCATAGAAGGCAGCGCAGGCTTTTCTGCTCGATTCGCTCCGCAAGAATTGATCGGCGATGAACTCATGAACGGACCGGCCAACTCGCGAAATTTCTTGCTGGGAATCGTCGGCGCCGTCATCGGGGGTTGTCTCGGCTACTTCGCGTTCTTCTGGATCGTCCATCAGGGATTCTACTCGCTGATTGTTCCCGCGGCTCTGTTGGGACTGGGGGCCGGCATCGCCGCTCGGCAGCGGATCACCCCTCTCGCGATTATGTGCGGCATCGCCGGGCTGATCCTCGGCATCGTCACCGAATGGTGTTATGCCCCCTTCAAGGCCGATGACGGTTTTTTGTTCTTCGTGACGCATCTGCACGATCTGAAACCGATCACGCTCGTGATGCTCGTAATCGGCGCATTTTTCAGCTATCGACTGGCGCTGGGGTTCAATCGGTAACGTCGGCGCGCTCCGCTGCGGAGACCCTTCGCGTCGCGGCTAACCTCTCTCCCATCTGTTGCTCGTTCGCAACCGAATATCAACTATGCTACGATGGCGATTTCAACTCCCACATACCCAACCACCCACGCACATGGCCAGAACTTCGCGGAAACGATCGAGCTGGGACGACAGGCTAGTCGCCTCGACAAGCCCGGTCTGTCTGCTCAATGCAGCCCGCAAGGTGGTGTTCTTCAACGCCGGGTGCGAACGGCTCACTGGCTGGTCGTCGGAGGAAGTGCTGGGGATCGCGTGCGAATTTCGCAGTGATACACTGCCGGGGAAAGTCGAATCGCTGCTATCCTGCCTCTGTCCGCCGGGAGAGGTTCTCGCCGGTCAGCAGATGAGCGTCCCCGTGTATCTGATTCCCAAGAAGGGTTCACCGATCCCGCGTCTGGTCCATTTTTTCCCGCTGGAGCAGGATCAGCACGTCGAGTTGATTCTGATCGTTCTGTCGCCGCTGAAGCCGCCGCAGTCGACCGCCGTCGTCTCCCCCGCGCAGAAATGGCACGCCGAACTCGCGTCGCTCCGTCTGCAACTGCGGCAGCGGTACGGCGTCTCATCGTGCGTGGGAAGCTGCCAGGCGATGCAGCGCGTTCTGACTCAGGTGCAGATGGCGAAGTCGGTCCGCACGGCGATTCACTTTTTCGGTGAACCGGGGACCGGAAAAGAGCATCTCGCCCGGATGATCCACTACGAGTCGGACCCGCAGAAACGCGCCTTCGTCCCGCTCGACTGTCGGCAGATTCCGGTGCGCGAATTCAAGCAGACCTTTCGCCGACTGCTCGCGGCTGACGACGATGAGACCGACCCCTCTTCCGCATTGCATCCGGGGACCGTGTTCCTGATGAACGTCGAAGAATGTCAGCGCGACATTCAGGATCTGATTCTCGAAGCATATCAGACGGGAGGGCCGGCGCTGACGCAGGATCTCCGCCTGATGTCATCGAGCGCGCGCGATTTGATGGGGCTGGTACACGATGAAACATTGATCGAACAGTTCTATCTGCTGTTGACGCCGCTGCAAGTTCAGCTTCCCTCGCTGAGAAATCGCAAGGACGATCTCGAACTGCTGGGACAGCATTTTCTGGAACTCGATAACAAAGGGGCGGAAAAACAACTGACCGGTTTCGCCCCCGATGTCTGGAGCCAGTTTCGCGAATACAATTGGCCGGGTAACCTCGATGAGTTATCGCAAGTGATCGGCGAGGCCCGCAAAGTTGCGAACGGAAATGTGATTACGCCCGCCGATCTGCCGCTCCGATTTCGTTCGGGAGTCGATGCCCAAAGCCTCGGCCCGGCGGTCGCCCACAAAGTCGAAGCGTTGGAAGCACTGCTCACCCGCATCGAAACCGAACAAATTCGCCTCGCCCTCGAACAATCGCGTTACAACAAAAGCAAAGCCGCCGACCTGCTCGGCATCGCGCGAGCCCGGCTTTATCGCCGCATGGAACAACTCGGTATTGAGGATCTCGAAGATCGACTGAAATCGTCGCATTGATTTCGTAGGGTGGGCTGTGCCCACCGCATCCCGTGTCGAATGTCGATCAAAATCACGAAGCAGAAGCTCTCGAAGACGTGTGTTCCCAAGCGGAGCTTGGGAACAAGATCTATTGAACTCGTTGAAAGGTCATCCGCATGTCCAACAACCGTCCCAAAGTCGCCGCGATTTTCACCGAACTGCGGTTTCGGAGTCACGCTTACAACATCCTCGAAAACTTCCTCGGCGAATACTTGTTTAACGGCAAGTTGACTGCCCCGGGAGTTGAAGTCGTCTCGTTCTCTGCCGATCAGCATCCGGAAGGGGACATGTGCGACGCCGTGTGCGAGAACTTCAAGATCCCGCTGTACGACAGCATTGAAAAGGCACTCTGCCTGGGAGGAGACAAACTCGCCGTCGATGCCGTGCTGTCGATCGGCGAGCATGGGGAATATCCTTACAACCCGCGGATGCAGCACATGTATCCACGCAAGCGATTCTTCGACGAGGCGGTCGCAGTGATGGAGCGATCGGGGCGTGCCGTCCCCTTCTTCAACGATAAACATTTCTCGTATCGCTGGGACTGGATCTCCGAAATGGTCGAGAAGGCAAAGCAGCTCGACATGCCGCTGATGGGAGGGAGTTCGGTCCCCCTCGCTGAGCGCACGCCGGCGATGGAGATCCCTGCCGCTGCGGAATTCGGGGACATCGTCGTGATTCACGCGGGAGGACTCGACTCGTACGATTTTCACGGACTCGAAATCCTGCAATCGCTGATCGAAGGCCGCAAAGGGGGCGAGTCGGGAGTTCGTTCCATCCAGACGGTCCACGGCGACAAGCTGCGGAAGGCGATCGCCGACGGTCGAATACCGCAACAACTGATCGATGCGGCGATGCAGGAAGAACTCGGTCACGCGGTCGATATCTTCCAACCGATCCCCAGTGATCTTCCACCAAAGTCCCCTGATGAAGTCACTACCCCTCATGCGGTTCTCGTCGATTATTCGGATGGTCTGACCGCGACGGTGCTGAAAGTCGGGGCGTATTCACGACGCTGGCATGCCGCGTATCGACTGAAGGGGGAAAGAGAGCCGCACGTCATTCGCTATTACACCGGGCCGTGGGGAAATCGCAATCTGTTCAAGGCCTTGTCGCACGCGATCCAGCATTTTTTCATTCATGGCGAAGAACCCTACCCCACCGCGCGAACGATTCTTACTTCGGGAATCCTGACGGCGTCGATGGAATCGTACATACGCGGCGGGACGATCATCGAAACTCCATTCTTGAAAACGCCCTACCAAACGCAGGATTTCGCGGCGTTCCGCGAGATGGGAGAGTCATGGAAGATCGTGACGAAAGAGACCCCCGAGCCGAAAGATTTTCGACCGGGGTATGATGTTGAGGTGGTGAAGAAAAAAGGTTAGCCGCGACGCGAAGGGTTGCCGTAGCGGAGCGCGCACTCCTGACATGCGGATGCGCTCGATGTCTTCACGCTGGCTTTCCAACCAACAGTCGACTTACAATTGTCATCACTCGTCACCTGCATTCAAATAATCCGCTCAATACTCAACACAGGAATCGCATCTATGTCACGGCATCGGCGAACTCAAATGGTCGCGGCGATTTTCGCATCGTTGATTCTCGGCTCGCAAGCAACCTTCGCCATCGACGATTACGTCCTCGGGCCCGATTCGATGGTGCAGGAGGGGGTGCCGCAGGGGACGGTCACGCAGGGGAAATGGACGAGCGAAAAAGTCTTCCCGGGAACCGTGCGCGATTATTGGATTTACGTCGCCGCGCAGTACTCCGCCGACAAACCGGCGTGCGTGATGGTCTTTCAGGATGGGGGAAGCTACGTCGATCCCAAAGGTCAGCAACGCGCCACCGTCGTGATGGATAACCTCATCCACAAGGGAGAAATGCCGGTGACGATCGGAATTTTTCTCAGTCCCGGCGTCGTGCCGGCAATCGAACCCGATCAGAAGCCGCGAAACAACCGCAGCTTCGAATACGATACGCTCAGCGATCAATACGCGAAGTTTCTGCTCGAAGAGATTCTGCCCTTCGTCGGCGAATCGTACAAACTGACTGACGACCCCGAAGAGCGGGCGATCTGCGGCATCAGTTCGGGCGGTATCTGTTCGTGGACGGTCGCCTGGGAACGCCCCGATGCGTTTCGCAAAGTCCTCAGCCAGATCGGCAGCTTCACGAATATCCGCGGCGGGGACGTGTATCCGTCGCTGATCCGCAAAACCGAACGCAAACCGATTCGCGTCTTTCTGCAGGAAGGCTCGAACGACCTCGACAACCTGCACGGCAACTGGCCGCTGGCCAACCAGCAGATGGCCGCCGCGCTAAAATTTTCCGGATACGATTACGAATTCGTGATGGGCGACGGTGCCCACAGCGGCAAGCACGGCGGGGCGATTTTGCCCGACTCGATGCGCTGGCTGTGGAAAGACCGCATCGAAAAGAAGTAAGCGACAAGACCAAGAAATGGTTTACCACTGAGTCACAGAGGACACCGAGTGAAGATGAGAGGGAGAGTGGGGGAGAGGGAGAGTGGGAGAGAAAAGAGTCGTATTTTTGCGGTATATTTCATTTCCTTCACTCAGCAACTCTGCGTTTCAATTTCTTCGCATAACTCGTAACACAAAGCGATCTACATCATGAGATTTTTTTCCCGACGATATTACCAGGCATTTGTGATCATCTGCGGCCTCGCAGTGAGCTTGCTTCCTCGACAGAGCCTCCCGGCACAGGACATGGCGGTGTCGCAGGTGCTGATCGATGGGGAGGGCTGGCAACTGCTCGGCGAAGGATACAAATTCACCGAAGGGCCGGCGGTCGATCGCACGGGGAATGTGTACTTCACCGATATCCCTAACAATCGCATTTATCGGATCGATCTCGACGGCAAGGTTGAATTGTTTGTGGAGAACACAGCGAATACCAACGGCCTGATGGTCGGTCCCGATGACCGAATCTACGGCTGCCGCAACGGCGACAAGCAGATCGTCGCCTACGACGCCGAGGGCAAGATGGAAGTCATCGCGAGCGGTATGACATCGAACGATCTGGTTGTCACCTCCAAGGGGGCGATCTACTTCACCGATCCGCCGAACGATCAGGTCGGGTACATCTCTCCCGAAAAAGAAGTCCGCATCGTTGCGAAGGATGTGCATCCCAACGGAGTGATTATGTGGCCCGATGAAGGAACGCTGGTCGTCACCGAGCGCGAGTCGCCGCACTTGTGGACGTATCGCATCGAAGCCGACGGGAGTCTGACGAACCGCGAGCGCTATTATCATCCACTACAATTGCGGTCGGACAGCAAGACGCCGGGCAGCGATGGGATGACCGTCGATCGCGATTACCGGCTGTACGTTACGACGCGCATCGGCTTGCAGATGTTCGACCCGACCGGCAGGCTGGGGGGGACGATTGCCAAACCGCAGAATGCATCGCTGGCGAACGTCTGTTTCGGCGGACCGGAGATGAGCTATCTGTATGCGACCTGCACCGACAAGGTCTATCGCCGCAAGACCAAGACGGCGGGTGCTCCGTATTTTTTGCGAGCCGGGGGGAAGAAGGAGTAATCAACGAGAGCGTTCTCCGTCCAGAGTTCATTCACCGGCCTAACAGCCATTGGAAAAGTGTGCCACTGCTGGCTTGCCCAGCAGTGGAGTTCATAACCATTGGAAAAACACCGGGTGGACAAGCCACCCGGCTCATGAATCTCAGCATTTGATCGTTTTTCAACGGGCCGCTAATATCATTCTTCAATTCGAATACTCTTCCTTTCCGCCATGTCGCTCCGCGTTTCCGATCTGCGAACATCCGTTGAAGCTCCTGAAGATGCCTTGGTGGACAAGGTCTCGCGTCGGTTGGGGTTGCCGCGTACTGAAATCGATCGCTGGAGAATTCTGCGGAAAAGTCTCGATGCCCGGTCGCGGAACGATCTGAAATTCGTGTATTCGGTGCTGGTCGATCTCCCGGCTGCCGCTGAAGAACACGTGCTCGAGCGCGAGCTGGAAGCCGTCGAACATTTCGTGGATGAGCGCTTCGACGATCCGACGCCCGGTTTGTTACCGCTCGAAGAGCGTCCGATCGTGGTCGGCAGCGGACCGGCGGGGTTGCTCGCCGGTTATTATCTGGCTTTGCGCGGATATCGGCCGCTCATTCTGGAACGAGGGAAGGCCGTCAAGGAGCGCGTCCCGGCGATTCACCTGTTCGATTCGGGAGGTCAGCATGATCGCGAAAATAACTATCTTTTCGGCGAAGGGGGAGCGGGCTGTTTCAGCGACGGCAAACTCACCTGCCGCATGTCGGGCTCCGACGTCGACTGGGTTCTCACCCGCTTTGTGGAATGCGGCGGGAGGCCGTCGCTCATCTACGAGCATCGTCCGCATCTCGGCAGCAACAAGTTACCGATGATCTGCCGCAACTTCCGCCGCAAGATTGAAGAACTGGGAGGGGAATACCGATTCAATTGCTGCGTCGAACGACTGGATATCCAGAACGGGGAAATCCTTGGAGTGTTCACATCGCAGGGATACTTGCGCAGTTCCCATGTGATTCTGGCGATCGGCCACAGTGCCCGCGACACGTATCAGATGCTGCACGATCTCGGCGTGCCGATCGTTCCCAAGGCGTTTCAACTCGGACTGCGCATCGAACATCCGCAAGAGGACGTCAACCGCATGAAGTACGGTCGCCCCGAATATCTTGAGCAACTCGGCGCGGCGGATTACACCTTGACGGCGCGGGGGCAGCGCGATCTGTTTTCATTCTGCATGTGTGCGGGGGGAATCGTCATCCCCAGCGTTTCAGAGCCTGAGATGTTCTGCTCGAATGGCATGAGCAACAGTCGGCACGATACTCCGTTCGCCAACAGCGGTTTGGTGGTGACGCTCGATCCGTCAGAGTTCGGTTCCGATCATCCGCTGGCGGGGGTCCGCTTGCAACAGCATTACGAGTCGCTGGCGTTCATCGCGGGGGGACGGGATTATCTCTGCCCGATTCAGTCGGCTGGCGACTATCTGGCCCAGCGGATGAGCGACCCACATTCCAAGTTCGCCTGTTCGTACGCACGAGGAGTCAAATCCGCCGATCTCTCGCAGTTGCTTCCCGAATCGATCACGCGGGCGATTCAGGCAGGGCTGCCGATCATGGACAAGAAATGGAAGGGGACGTTCCTGAAGCACGCGGTTCTCGTCGGCCCCGAAATGCGGGGGAGCAGCCCCGTCCGTATTCCGCGCGATAACGAGACGCGGCAAACGCCGGATATACAAGGACTTTACCCCGTCGGTGAAGGGGCCGGTTACGCGGGAGGCATCGTCAGCGCGGCGGTCGATGGACTGAGGTCGGCGCGGGAAATCGTAAGACGGCATGCGCCGCTCGGACGAGGCTAAAAAACGGGATTGGGACAATCAGCCGACGACGACTTTTCGTCAAGGAATGCGAGAACGTCCGTTTATTGATCAGTCGCATTTTCTAAACCCGAAATTCAGCTTGAAATCCCACTACGTTCCTCAATCGGGACTCGTATAATTTCATGTTGAATTGATGGCGGTTAAGCATCCGGCGTTTGATCCGCTCATTTATTCACATTTTCCCGGATGGGTATCGCGTCAATAAGCTCCTTTTTATTCGTAGCGCTTCCGGACGCCTTCATTTTCCAGAATTACCATGCAACAACATTGGATTTGGCCATTCGAATTGCTCGAGCAGATCGGCAAAGGCGGAATGGGCGAGGTCTACAAAGCCCGTTACGTCAAGAACGATAAGTTATTTGCCGTCAAACTCGTCTCGCTCGACGTCGACAACCCCACGACGCTGGCGCGGTTCGAGCGCGAAATGGAAATCCTCAAAAATCTGAAGCATCCCAACATCGTCCGTTGTTTCGGCGGCCAGTGCGATAACAAGCAGCGGTTTTACGCGATGGAACTCGTCGAGGGTGGGACGCTGCGCCGTCTGCTCAAATCGAAAGGGCCGCTCCGCTGGGAAAAGGCGATCGATTATGCCGTGCAGATTTGTGCGGGTCTCGGTCATGCCCACGACCAGGGGATCGTGCATCGAGACGTCAAGCCGGGAAATTTTCTGATCGGTGAGAACGATCAGCTCAAACTCGCCGATTTCGGCCTGGCGACGCTGGCGACGGCCGACAAGCTGACATCGGAAGGACGTACGCAAGGGACGTTTCAGTACATGGCACCGGAACAGATTCGCGGCAAGCCGGCCCCTGTGCCGCAAACCGATCTGTACGCGGTCGGCTGCGTGCTGTTCGAGATGCTGACGGGGCGCGTTCCCTTTGAAGGGAAGACGCCTGCCGAATGCCTGCACATGCATCTCAAGAATGCGCCGCCTCACGTTTCCGAATTCGTACCCGGCTGTCCGGCCGAACTCGACAAGTTGATACAGGATCTGTTGTCGAAGGAGATCGATAAACGGCCCAGTGAAGCCGGCGTCGTGATTCGTCGGCTGAGAGAAATCAACCCATTGATCATGGTCGTCGATACCAAAGCGGCATCGTCTCAGGAGAAGACGCACGAAGCGCCCCCCAAGTCCCCGGCGGATACCGTCGACTCCAGAGCCATTCCGCCTGCG
>JBJXGP010000448.1:0-31498 GCA_046160425.1 Planctomycetaceae bacterium | reverse complement strand
AAACGACGACACGCCGCGTTAAACTATCAAAGCCCGGTTGCTTTCGAACAACAACACGAAAACAACAACGCAAAACTGGCATCTTAACTGTGGCTTCCGAGTGTCCGAAATTCGTGAGGCAGGTCAAATGAACATCTTCACCTCGCTCAGCACTTCACTTTTTCTCAATTTTCTTCCATGTTCCCGTTCACGAAGTACCTTGTCTCGTGCCAATGCCTCTCGAAGTATCGCAACTAATGGACCGTTTCCTGATAGAAAGACACTATGAAGTCCTTCATTCTTGTCGATGTGCTTCGTTGCAACATCGAGACCGACAAGTGTCTTCCCGGCCCCGGGAACTCCGGTGACGAAACAGATCGCTTTGCGAGAGTTTTCTCGCGCCCAGCAAATTATCTCTTCGACGCACGACGTCGTCAAAGTTAAATTCGTTGCGCTCGCATCACGTCGTGAGATTTCCGCAACCGAGTGTCCGTTGTACAACGCCGTTGCAGCTTCAATAATTGTCGGTGTAGGGGAATACCGACCACCCTGCCAAGCTTGTGGGTCAATTGGTAGCCCACTGAATGATAAAAGTACACCCTCAATAACATTCGATAACGACTTAGAATTACAGGCAATCGGTTGTAAGACGTGATCGTCGTGATATGCGTCAGGCGTGACAGGTACAATATCAGGTGCTTCCGTTGACACGAGTATTGGTGCGACAATGCAGTCATGACTTGTCTCGTGGAAATTCTTCAGATCGAGGGCGTAGTCCCATACTTGATCCAGGGCATGCGATGGGTATCCCTTCTCGCCGACCTTGAACTCGACGACAAAAACAATTGCCCCCAATATGATGATCGCATCCACGCGTTTTCCGAGTCGCGGAATTGAATACTCCAGATAGACATGCCCTGAAATGGGAATCTCAGCGAACGCCGATTTTAGTATCCGAATTTCTTCAATCCATGCGTCTCTCTGTGTTGCATCCAGTCCGAATGTATTATTCGTTGCGAGTACGCCAAGAATTGCATCGTCATCCTTCTGAATGAAGGTTTGAACAGGAGCGGAGTAATAATAACGCTGCAATGAAACCTCCACATGTTGTCTATTACATGGATTGAGCTGACGACATTCACTTGAGTCAGGTACACGAACTTTTCTCTCGCTTCGCCGCATCGCAATCTGAGGGCGATACGCCTCCCCCAATAGCGGGAACTCGATCAACAGACCGCCGGCGTCATTCGGTTGGATATTCCACCTTGATCGTGTCGAACATGATCAAGCCCTTTGGAAGGTATTGCTGATCGACGGGGTAATCCTGCACGGCGCGCGGCTTGTGGATGTCTTCGATCTCGACTCCCGCCGGGACCACTTTTACCGGGAACAGAATGAAGATGATGTCGAGGTTGACGTCGGCGAGCACCTTGGCGATGTCGTCGCAACCGTACTCGTCCTGCATGTCGTGCCGTGCTCCGAGGCAGGTCCATTGTTTCGGGTCGGGAGTGAGCGTCACCGTCTGTTCGCTCCAATCGTGAGAGATCGTGAATGGCTGACCGGTCAGGGCGAAGTTGGCGGTGGTCTTATCCGTCTTGGCCTGGACGAGAAACACGAGTTCCGCCCCTTTGAAGTCTCCATCGCCGCGCAAACGGACGGTCAGCTTCGCATCGGTCAGATTGCGACTATAGCCTTCCTCGGCAAACCGGCTGTAACGGTACGGCAAGAGTTTCGTGTAGTCATCGTCGACCTGGTAATGCTCTTTGTTCGTGTACGTCCACAGCATCAGGTGCAGATAACCCGCGCCTGGCGGGGCATGATTGGCGTCGGTCCACCAGGGGCTGTAACAGTAGGCAACCCCATCCCAGACCGGCAACGCAAATCGCCGATCGCCGTACCATCCCCCCGGCCCGTCGTCGAAGGTCTCGACATAAACTCGTGGATCAGGTTTCGGTCGATCGCTCACCGGCGGTGCCTTGTCTGCGGCGGTTGCCGGCGGCGGGACACTCTCGGTCGTGCCGGATGTTTCTGCAGGTCCGCAACCGCTCAGCACGAGCCCCGCCAGTAAGAACACGCCCGCCACTCCTCGATACATTCGTATGCCGTTCATTGATGGAATTTCCTTCAATTAATCGCTTCCCATTTCCTTCGAGCACGATTCGCTCACGGATGTGATTGTAACCCGTCGCTTCGCTTTCGTCGCCCTTAACAGGCCGTTGGAAAAACACCGGGTGGATAAACCACCCGGCTCATGAATCTCAGCAATTGATCGTTTTTCACCGGGCTGTTAACAGCCCGTCGATCGAAATTCATGCGTCCGGCTATTGTTCAGGGCGGGCATTTCGGCGATATTGAACGGCTCAGATCGCGGCGATAAAGCGTTTCTGGACTATTCAGCAATCCCGTGGAAACAACCAGGAGTTCAGACCATGAAAAAGTTAACGTTATGCCTCGCCCTTATGCTTGCGCTCTGCACGACTGTGATTGTTCGTGCGGCGGAAAAAACGCAGCCCGTGCGGATGGGGTGCGGGTTGATGACTTTCGATACGGTCCCCGGCTGGGGACTCGATGAAGACGGCAAATCGGTCATCGGCCCATGTCACGGTTCGGTCGTGATCGACAAGGGGGGCAACGTTTACACCAGCGCGCAGCTCGGCGTCTTTGTCTTCTCGTCTGACGGCAAGGTGATCCGCCGTTTTGTGGGAGACGAATACTCCAACATCCACGACATGGAAATCCGCGACGAAGCCGACGGCGAATTCATCTACGGAGCACGCAACGCCAACGCCGAGGGGATCAAGTTCAGCGCCGAGACCGGCGACATCGTGCTCAAGTTGCCGTTCCCCGAAGAATCGGGACTCAAGCTCGAGAAATTCAATCCCACGGCGATTACGGTCGCGCCCAATGGGGACATCATTCTGGCGGACGGTTACGCGAGCAATCACATCTTCAAGTTCGACAAGACCGGACAGTACCTGATGCATTTCGGGGAAAAAGGGAACGAACTCAAGCAGTTCAACACCGCGCACGGCATGACGCTCGATACGCGATACGATCCTCCGCGATTGCTGATCTGCGATCGCAATCACATGCCCAAAGGCCGGTTGCTGCATTATGACCTCGACGGCAACTTCATCGAGGAGGTTATCACCGGCCTGGGGATGCCGACGTCGGCAGCGGTCCAGGGGGATTACGTCTCGGTCCCCGATTTACACGGGCGACTCGTCATTCTCGACAAGAGCAATACGATCATGGCCGTCCTCGGCCACAATCCCGATCCTGCCAAGGGCAGGAATTACAACATCCCCCAGGACCAATGGGTCGAAGGGGTCTTCAGCGGCACCCACGGTTCCTACTGGGATAAAGACGGCAACCTCTACGTTCAGGACTGGAACATCTCCGGCCGGCTGATAAAGCTGGTGCGGGTCAAGTAACGCCCGATGCTGATGAGGCATCGCCGAGCCATATTGTGATACCATGTGAACATCGACGCGAATTTGCGTGTCGATGTTTTCACGGTGCGCTCTCGCGGCCCGACAAGGAGGAACGAGCCGGGAGGTCAACCATTGAAATTCGCGATGGATTCCGATATGTACCGTCAATGATCGCAATCCCGATTTTTACACACCACATGCGCCCGTAGCTCAGTTGGATAGAGCAACGGATTTCTAATCCGTCGGTCGGGGGTTCGAATCCCTCCGGGCGTATTTTGCAGGTTGCGATGATAATCTCTTGATCTCGCCGCACGCGACCCGCTGCTGCGGATCGAATCTCTGCCCGAGGGCTGGACCGGCAAGAATCATGCGCTGCATGCCGGGGCCAAACACGTCAGCAGCAAGTACCTGCTGTTCGTCGACGTCGACACGCAGCACCATCCCGACAACGTGTCGATCCTGCCGGCTTATGCCCGACGGGAACAAGCCGATCTGGTCACGCTGATCCCGGCGAAAAAAAATGGGACTGTTGAGACCAAAGGAGTTGCCGATGCATTCGCAACCCACTTTGTTCTCAACAGTCCGTTTGTCTTTAGAGACCCTAACACAACCGGTTGTGCCTGTTGAAACAGCCTGAACAATTGCAGAAAATCACGCAGCACAGAGGTTGTGTTAGAAATATTTAGATTAATCGCTGGCGACACTTCACTAGAATTCGACGTTGTAGCGCTCGGTCATGGCGCGACGGATATCGACAGTCGCATTGTCGATCAACGCCCATCCCTCAATCTTCGTTGCGGTCCCAGCGGCTCGAGCATCGGCCTTTGCGGTGTTTTGTTCGTTAATGGTTTCATTGACGCCGGCTCTCGTGTAGCGATACGCGCGGTTCCCGTAACCATAACCGTTATTGTAGCCGTTATCATAACCGTTATTATCGTTGACATGCCTGGAGTTAACGGCTCCTTGCATGCCGGTCTTCCTTCGCGTCCCCGCCATGATGCGCAGCGTTTCGGACAAATTTTCGCCGTAATCGAGCAGATCTTTGTCGACGTGCAGAATCGGCAGCTTGTCGATCTTTGCCGCGTATTGTTCCATCCAACGGGCATCGGACGCATTCGCTTTCTGCTGTTTCGGCCGGAGATCCTTCAGCAGCCCTTCGATCGAGTTGAAATACGCCTGCGAGTTCTTCGCCGCGTCGCCTTCGGCGGGTTGTTCGACATCCTGATCCTTCAGGCTGCTGAACTTGGTCGAGGGGATATCCAGCAGGCTCAAGACCCGGCGCAAATTATTGTTTGACAGATCGCCGCTGAAGGTGATGGTATCTCCGTCGACCGCGAATTTCCATTCTTCAATCCCCGGCAGTTCCATTTCATTTTCATCCAGCACGCTCAGTACAAATGCCTGAGCGACGTCGGCCTTAAAGGGAACCGTCTGGTCGAATTCGACCCGCCCTTTGGCTTTAATGGTATCCCGGATGGAAACTTCCAGCACCACGCCCCGCATGCTCGAAAAGAATCCCGCGAGGGCGTCGATATCGAGGCCATTCTTCTTGACGATTTCCGAACTCTGCAACCGATCGTGAACGCGGTGGGATTGAATCGCATCGACGACATCCAATGCCATGATGATTTGCGGACCCTTGGGATCCATTTTGGTCGCCGCTTCCAGATATTCGGTCAATTCTCGTTCGGACCCTTTCTTGTTGCGTTTCGCCCAATTCGAAATGGCTTGCCGATTGGCGGGGGCCATCATACCCAGCAAGTGCTTATCGATCTCGATGAAGTAGGCATCGCTGGGGATCCAAGCCGTGTTGACGCCGTTGATCTCGTCGGTATAACCTCCCTCGGCACGCGCGATGAGGTGCATGGAAATCGGCTCTTTCATCCCGATCAAAGCAGCTTCCCATGCTTTGGCAAACCCGCGGATCGGATCGACCTGCGCGGCGACGACCACTTTGTCGGATTCCTGCGGGAGATAAATCGGACGATCGGCGAACGACTTGTCGAACCGACTCTTCCAATTGTTGTCGATCGCATATTTTGAGACCAGGATTCTGTCGACGTCAATCACGAGGACCGCATTCGCGTTTCGCGGCACCTTGTCGATCAGATCTTTGAATTCCGTAGCCGCGGCAATCGATGCCGACGTGCAAATCAATATCGCGATAGAACTCAACTTGAACATAAGCTATCTCCTTGGTGTCGATGATTGTTGAGCAATCAGTGCCCTGCTGCTGGTTAATGAGACCCGATTCGCAAGACGCTCATGACGAGTGGTCCCGCGATAGATATGAAAGGCGTGCGGATGAGCGATAGTGATGAAAATCCAGAGGCCCGATCGGCTCCGCATTTGCCGAATCACCTGAACACAAACCGAAAATCATCCTAAACGAAAGCGGTTCGATATACAATCATCTGCATTTCGTAAACGCCACAAGGGAATCATCCCCGTGGCAACGGGACGTTCCGGATTTTTGAATCTGATGGCTAACACCGCGATCATCAATCATGTGATGACTGCGAAGCCTGAGGCGGACCCCCGATAAAATATCCACCTGTATCGTATCAAAATCACCCGCAGCGGCGCACATTCTCGACTCAGAACGTATTGCGATCGCATCGTCGCGTCAAAATCCGATCAATAGTCCTGATCGTGAGTTTTTAACAATTTAACAAATTGTCGCCCCCCGTCATAAAGCGACGTCTTGCCCCGGGGCATCACTGCAAGACATGATGAATGATTGATGGAACATTCCCGGAGTATCGCGTCAGTGCGCGGCGATCTGAAGAAATTGCCGCATTCATTTTTCTCAACCCACAAGAGTAAACTGACATTGTGATGAATTGGCTCAATAATTTGAAACTCAGACGAGATAAAATGCAACCGCATCGTCCTGCGCACATGACCTGGGCCAAGAGAAGCATCGGTCGATCGATGTCCAGAACAAAACTGTTCTTTCAGAAACAGATTTGGATTCGTCCCATCATCGCCGTCGTGCTGCTATCCATCGTCGGCTATGGAATGAAAGCCGCGATCGAAAAGACGATGACCGCCAATCTGCGTTCCGGTCTGACGACTTTGCGCAATGTCGAAACTGAGATGATGCTGACCTGGTTCAAAAGTCAAGAATCGATCGCCACGGCTCAAGCCAACAATCGTGAAGTGCGTCAATTGATTTACCGTTTACTCGAAGTCGAAGAAACCGACGGCAAGACCACCGACGTCGATGACATCCGCCGCCAAATCGACAAGCACCTGGCGCCGGCGCTTTCAGCCCACGACTATCTACGCTACATGGTCATCGACAAGTCACGACGGATCATCGCCGCGACGGAAACATCGTTGCTCGGACAAAAGGATATTCCTCAGTACGATCAGTTCATCAACCGCGTCTTCGACGGAGAGCCGACCGTCAGTCCCCCTTTTATCAGCGTCACGCCGGTAAAAAATAGTAAGGGGGAACTTCGCGCGGGCCAGCCGACGATGTATGTCTGCGCTCCGGTCAGGGACGACAGTTTTCAGGTCGTCGGCGTTCTGGCATTCCAGATTCAGCCCGATCGGGAATTCACGCACATCCTGCAATTGGGCCGCGTCGGAGAGACCGGCGAAACCTACGCCTTCGATCGCAACGGGATGATGGTCTCCAACAGCCGGTTCGACGAAGAATTGATAATCCTCGGTTTGATTCCCGATACCCCTGAATCGACGTCGTTGCTGTCGTTGCAGGTGCGCGATCCCGGCGGGAATATGATGGAGGGATATCGCCCGCGGCAGCGCCGGTCCGAATTGCCGCTGACGAAAATGGCAAAGGATGCCATCGCCGGCAACACGGGTGAAGATCTCGCAGGCTATAACGATTACCGCGGCGTTCCCGTCGTCGGTGCGTGGACCTGGATACCGAAATATGAGATCGGCGTCTGCACCGAGGTCAACGTCGATCAGGCCTTCCGTCCGCTCGTCATTTTGCAACGAACGTTTTACAGTCTGTTCATCCTCCTGGGTATCTTGTCGATCGCGATCTTCATTTTCACGCTGCTCGTCGCTCGGCTGAGGCGCGCGGCCCAGAAAGCCACCATCGAAGCGCAACAGCTCGGTCAATATACGCTCGAAGAAAAAATCGGAGCCGGCGCCATGGGGGTGGTTTACAAGGCGTTTCATTCGATGCTGCGGCGGCCGACTGCGGTCAAAATGCTCGATGTCGATCTCGTCAACGATGAATCGATTGCACGCTTCGAACGAGAAGTGCAGATCACCTGCAAGCTCAACAATCCCAATACCATCGCCATCTACGATTACGGCAGAACCCCCGATGGTGTGTTCTACTACGCGATGGAATACCTCGATGGCATCGACTTGCAGACCCTCATCGAGCGTTACGGCCCGCAACCCGAATCGCGCGTGATACACTTGCTGTTGCAGATTTGCGGGTCGCTTTACGAAGCACATTCATTGGGACTCGTACACCGAGACATCAAACCCGCCAACATCATGCTGAATCGACGCGGCGGGGTCTCAGACGTCGTCAAGGTTCTCGATTTCGGACTCGTCAAAGCCGTCGACGATGTCAAGCAGGCTAAATTGACGTCGGCGAACTCACTCACGGGGACTCCCTTATACATGTCGCCGGAAGCGATCCAGACACCCGATGCCGTCGATGCCCGCAGCGATATCTATGCCGTGGGCGCCGTCGGATATTTTCTGTTGACGGGTCGTCCCGTTTTTGAAGCCACAAATATCGTTGAGCTATGCAATCAGCACCTGACCGCGGTCCCCGATTCTCCAGCAAAACACGCGACTCAATCCGTTTCTCCCGAACTGGAAAACGCACTCATGGTCTGCCTGGAAAAATCGATCTCGAAGCGACCGCAAACCGCGCGCGACCTGGCGACGCTGCTCAATCGCTCCCCGGCGGCCATGCGCTGGTCGCTTGACGAATCCGACGCCTGGTGGGGACGTCACGAGCGCGAGCAGCACGTCAACGCACCGCCTTCCCTTTCGACATCGAGCACCACGCAGTCGAAGGGAAAAGACGAAGGATATATGGATCGAACCGTGATCGGCAATTGAAGACCGGTTCTGTGTGGCGCCTCAACGGGCCAGGCAAAATCCGCCGACGACTTGGGATCCATCGTGACATGTACGCCATCACGAGGCGTTTCCCTCAGGAGTTTTTCCGGAATCGAGAATCGTGCTTCTCTCCCTGGCCGAAAACATGTTGCCCCGTGGGGGTGAGGGGAGGTATGATGCCGACTGGGGATTTGTCAGCAGCATCCGCAAAAACGCATCCGACTGAAACACCGCTCGGCTTAGAACAAAGTCTCGCCGTCGCATATCATAGAGAGAAGTTCATGGACGACGCGGTGTACGAAGTGGAAAACAAGATCGAAGCCACACATTGGTGGTTTGTGGGTCGCCGGGTGTTATTGCGGAAGATTCTGGATCGCATCGACCGCCCGAAAACTTCCGCCGTGCTGGATGTGGGGACTGGAACGGGGTCGAATTTACGCCTCTTGCAGGAACTCAAGTACGAACGCGTCTCGGGCGTCGATTTCAGCGATCAGGCGATTCGATTCTGCGCCAAGAAAGGCCTTCCCCCAGTCACCAAAGGGGACATTTGCCGGTTGCCGTTCGCCGACGATACGTTCGATATCGTGTTGGCCACGGATGTGATTGAGCATGTGGATGACGATAAGGCCGCCGTGAGCGAGCTGTTCCGAACCCTCAAGCCCGGCGGCGTGGCGATCATTACGGTTCCCGCCTTTCAAAGCCTATGGGGACTACAAGATGAAGTGTCGCACCATCGGCGAAGGTATCGCCAGGGTCCGTTGCGAATGCTGATCCGCGAGATGGGTTTTCAGGAGCGAACGAGTTTCTACTTTAACTATTTCCTGTTCGCTCCCATCTGGCTGGCTCGGCAAATCATTCGCATGTCGCGCATCAAATTGTCTTCCGAGAACCAAATCAACGGCCCGGTACTGAATGCGACGTTGCGATCGATCTTCACATTGGACGTGATCACCGCTCCGATATTGCATCCTCCGTTTGGAGTTTCGCTATTCATGCTCGCTGAAAAACCGAAGCCCCCGCAATGAACTTGTACGCGTCGTCGAACGCTGGCGAATCCGCTACCAACCGCAAAAGCGCATGGACCTGCTTGTCCCTTCTGGCCGGCGCGTACGCGCTGCTGCATGTCTCGATCGCGCTGAGCATTCCAAGCTTTGAACCGGCGACGCATAACGACGATTGGGTCTATGTGCATCCCGTCGAGCAACTCTGGCTGGGAAACGGGTTGCGGCTGCACCCGATCACCGCCGCGTTGGCGCTGCCGCAGGTCTTTGCGGGGTGGGGCTTGTGCGAGCTGAGGGGGGAGCTGTCGTATAGCCTGTTGCGGAACGGGATGGTCGTATGCGGCATCGTTCCCGTGTGGTTGATGTGGGGATTGATGAGGCGGCTCGGTTTTTCGGCTGCTCATGCGATCGCAGGGGGATTGCTGCTGATGGTTAATCCGCTGATGGTGTCGATGACGTGGAGCTTTCAGACCGACGTGCCGTTTTTGGGTTTCCTGCTTCTCGGATTGTGGTCGCTGCTGGTTGCCGAAGATCCCGCGCAGCGTCGCTGGGCCTGTCCGCTGGCGGTGACATCGTTGTTACTGGCGTCGCTCACGCGGCAAACGGGCCTCTTCATCACGCTCGCCGCCGTCATCTATCTTGTGCAGCGCCGGCGGTGGGGCATGGCCGCGGCGGTGGGCTTGACGATTCCCCTGACGATGCTCGCCGAGCGGTATTTCATCGCACAAAGTTCGCTGGTCTATCTGCTCTACGCGCAATCGACTCTCGCCACGGGATTGAAGAGTTTCACCGTGGGACGCGGATTCCTCTGCCTGTACGAGGGGGCCCACTTTGCGGCATTTCTGGGGCTGTTCGTGCTCCCGATCATCGTCATGCATCCGCTCGTCATGACGCATCGCAGATGGCTGGCCGCTTGCGTAGCACTAATGCTGGCCGTCTTTTTTCTGGATCGTGCGACGGGGTTGTCGATGTTTCCCGGCAACTATTTCAACGTCGGAGAACACGTCAACGGATATTTTTCATTGGGACCGGTGACGATTTCTCAAGAGGACGTTACCGCCGCACTCGCCATGCCGAGAACACCTGCGCCGCTGCGCGGAGTCGTCGTGCAATGGATCAAGCTGACGGCACTCGTCGTCGGCGCGTTCATGCTGGCACGGCTGATTTTGGCCGTTCGCGAATCGGTACGAGGGATTTGGCATCGAACGGAACGGCCCTGGTTGCTCGTGGAGTTGACGGTGCTGCTTTCGCTGTTGAGCGTCCTGACCATTTCGGTTTTCATCGGACGCAAACCGTTCGACAAGTATCTGATCATTACCGTGCCGGTCATCATTGCGCTGAGCTTTCCGCAGGAACTTTCGCCGCGCAAGCTGCGCTGGCTGGTGCTGCCGTTTGCGTTGATCCTCGCCGTCGTTTCATATGTGGGTGTCGTGGATTACTGGCACTGGAACGCCGCGCGGTGGGAAGCGATCGCAAAACTCGAATCGCAAGGGATCGACTCGCCGCGCATCGACGGCGGGTACGAATACAACGCCATCCACGACACGCTGTTCGTTCCCCCCGAGGTCATCAAATTTTTACGGGAACGCGGAAAACTGCCGGAACGCTGGGGGCGCAGCAGAACGCCTTCGGAAGGGGAAATGTATACGGTCGAAGCGGAACCTCGACGGTCGACCGACGAGATTGTGTTTCGCATTCCTTATACGACGCCCCTCGACTCGAACCCGCGGCATGTCATCGTGTCAAAGAAGACTTTGTCGCGCGTCAAGTAAATTGTTCGCGGGCTGCTCGCACGCCCTTCCCCATTCTCAACCGCGCGCTTGCAAGTCGGTTCTATTCTGCTCAGAATGATGATCGACTCGGGACTGCGTTCGTATCGATCTGAATTCGCAATCTCATGCGGGCGCTGTGTCCCTTTGAAAAGCGTACATTTCCACATTGTCTCTCCCTGATGAGGAACTCGACATGAAGACTTTTGCACGGTTGATGTTGGTTCTCGGTATCGTAGCAGCGAGTTTTCTCGCTCAGACTCAGGCCGCCGAGGAAAACAAGAACGATCCGAAATGGGCCGCCCTGACCGAAAAGGATGCGGGCGATGACTTCGCCGTCCAGGGGGAATATCTGATCAAGATCAAATCGGACGACGCCGAGGTCAAGTTCGGCGTGCAGGTGATCGCGATGGGTGAGGGAAAGTTTCACCTCGTCGCTTACCCGGGTGGTCTCCCCGGCGAAGGGTGGAACGGCAAACGCGATGAACTCGTCGAACTTGACAGCGAAACGCTCGACGGCGTCGTCACGTTCAAGTCCGACAAGGCGATGGGACAGATCAAGAACAGCGAGTTGATCGTCTCGACTCTCGAAGGACAGGAACTCGGACGATTCCCCCGCGTGTCGCGGACCAGCCCGACGATGAGCATGGCTCCCCCCGAAGGGGCGGTCGTGCTGTTCGACGGGACGACTCCCGACAATTTTCGCGGCGGAAAAATCACCGACGAAAAATGGATGGAACAAGGAGTCACCAGTTTTCAGAAATTCGGCGATTGCACGATGCATATGGAATTCATGCTCTCGTTCATGCCGAACGGCCGCGGGCAAGGTCGCAGCAATAGTGGCGTCTATCTGCAAGGGCGATACGAAGTGCAGATTCTCGATTCGTTCGGACTCAAAGGGCTCAACAACGAATGCGGCGGCTTGTACAGCGTGAAAGATCCCGACGTCAACATGTGCTATCCGCCGTTGTCGTGGCAAACGTATGACGTCGATTACACGGCTGCCCGGTACGATAACACCGGCGCGCAGGCGACGAACGCCCGCATCACCGTCAAGCACAACGGCGTGGTGATTCACAATGATGTGGAGCTTCCCAAGGGGACGACGGGGAATCCTGTGCCGGAAGGCCCCGATCTCGGTCCGTTCTACATTCAGGATCACAGCAATCCGCTGCGGTTCCGCAACATCTGGGTCGTGGCGAAGAATAAAGAGGAGGTCGATGACGACCGCGATTACATCACGCTCTTCGACGGGCAGACATTGAATGGATGGCACAAGAATCCCGAAAAAATCGGACACGGCACCGGCGGAAACTGGCAGGTCGAAGATGGCACCATCACCGGCGAACAGGATCCCCCCGGCAGCGGCAACGGCGGCATTCTGCTCACCGATGAAAAATTCAAGGACTGCGAAGTCGTGCTCGACATCAATCCCGATTGGGGCGTCTGCAGCGGGTTCTTCGTCCGCAGCACCGACAAGGGGCAATGCATTCAGATGATGGTCGACTACCACGACCGGGGCAACGTCGGCCACATCTACGGCGAAGGAACCGGCGGCTTCAACACGCGTCCGTTCGACATCTTCGGCATCTATGACGAGAACGACCCGAAGAAACTGATCGGTTACAAAACCGAGCCGGTGCCGGAAGCTCCCCCCGAAGCGTACACGATCACCGGCGAGGGGTGGGTCAAGATCTGGAAGCTCAACGACTGGAACACCGTCCGCGTCCGTATCACCGGCAACCCCGCGCATGTCACAACCTGGATCAACGGCCACAAGATCAACGAATTCAACGGCGAGACCTTCGTGCAGAAGCAGTATGACAAAGAGATGGTCAGCCAAACCCTCGGCGAAGAAGGCCACATCGCCGTGCAAGTCCACGGCGGCCAAGGCTGGCCGGAGGGGGCGAAGTGCAGATGGAGGAACATTCGGGTGAAGCGATTGTGATGGGGGGATAATGGTGCTCTCCATGGCACGGCATCTTTATACCGTCAGCGACACATTCTTTCTACAAGGACGTGGTGTGGTGCTCATTCCCGGCATCAAACCCGTCGATGATGAACTGTTCCGCATCGGTGATCCGATTGTGCTGCGAAAGCCGGACGGTACAACGATGAATACTGAGATTGGCGGAATCGAGATGCTCGATCCTAATCCGAATTATGAGGTAGTCATCATGCTTAAAGGTCTGACGAAAGACGATGTTCCGGTCGGTACGGAAGTTTGGTCGGCTAATTCTTAACCTGACGAATCGCGTGAATCTGCTCTCAGGTCCTTGTCTCTCAAAGACACAATCGCCAACGTCATTATTGAAGCCGGGTAGCGCCGGTTGCTCGTCAACCGGTGTCGCGCAGCGAGTAGAGGCTTTGGTCGAAGCGGAGCTTCGAAGACTTGTGTTCCCAAGCGGAGCTTGGGAACAAGGGAAATACGGAAATATGATTCGACAGATGATATTTGACATCGATGGCGTCCTCATCCGGCCGTGGCGGTTTGCCTCAGTGTTGGAGCACGAATTCGGACTGACGACCGACATCACCGATCCTTTCTTTAGCGGACCGTTTGTTCGATGTTTGCTTGGGCAGGCCGATCTGATGGAGGAATTGCCGCCGTTTCTTGAGGCATGGCGGTGGCCGCATTCGCTCGCGGAGTTTGTCGATCGCTGGTTCGTCGCAGACTCGGTGCTTAATACCGAACTGTTGTCGTTCGTGGCGACGATGCGAAAGGGGGGCGCTTCATGCTACGTGGCGAGCACGCAAGAGAAACACCGGGCTGCGTATCTCGAAACGAAGCTGGAATTCGATCGACAGTTCGACGGTTGTTTCTTCTCGTGCCGATTGGGATGCAAGAAACCGGATGTGGCATTCTTTGAACAGGTCACATCGCAACTCGGCGTCGATCCGAGTGAGATTATGTTCCTAGATGACCAATGGGAAAACGTCGAAGCTGCCCGGCGTATCGGTTGGCAGGCGGAGCCTTACTCTTGGGGAGTTAATCCCTTTGTCGAGACAGACGCATAAACTGGAAATGCGAAGCGGAGCTTCGAAGACTTGTGTTCCCAAGCGGAGCTTAGGAACAAGGGGATAGCGAGCGAGACCCACTGACGTCAATGTGGTAGAGCATCTCAATGAACACCGTCTACGTCGAAACGTCGATTATCAGCTTTTTTGCGGCAGAAGCCGAGTTCGAATGTCGTTACCGCTGCGCGGCAACTCTTGACGCACAAATGGTGGAACGACGAGCGGATGAATTACCAACTCGTCGTATCGCAGTATGTCATTGATGAGGCGTCAGCGGGCGCTCCCGCGCTCGCGGCGGATCGTCTGATGCTGTTGGATCGAATTCCCGTGCTGCCAAACGCTCCTGAGATCCTGCAGATCGCCAAGGAAATCATGTCGCGTTCTATCTTGCCCGCAAAAGCACAAGTCGATGCGCTTCATATTGCCGCCGTGGCGCATCATCGAATACAATACCTATTGACGTGGAACTGTAAGCATATCGCGAACGCCAAGACGCTGCCGCGCATCCACGATGTCCTAGTGGATCTTGGCATTCCGATTCCCATCATTTGTACCCCTGAAGAGTTGCTGGGCGATGATACAGAAACAAACGACTGAATCTCCGATTGACGAAATTCACCGCATCCGTCGTGAGATTTCCGATCGGTTTGGTGGTGATATCGCCGCGATTGCCGAGGACGCTGCTCGACGTTTGGCCGCGTCGAAACGACCGGTGTGGCAACCTCCAAAGACGAACAAATCGAGTGACACCGAAGTCGAGTCGTCTCACCCCCAGTCGAACGTCCCGTGATCTGCCACTTTCCGCTCCGGTGCCCCCCGGTCTATAAGCAATCGACACCCCAACTTTTTTGGCTTCAGGTTCCTCCCGAGCCGAGAATATCGTTTACAATATGGCGATGTCCCCGATATGCTGGAGGACTCCCCACAATAGATTCGGTTGCGTATCTACGCCGATACAGATTCAACCCTGCTTCCTTTCCGAAGAGTCCATGCCATGACACGAGTGACGAACGTCTGGACGTTGGCGGTAACACTGTTTGCACTGATGATTGGTTCAGCCGGGGCGGCGCCGGTTTACTCGCTGATTGATCTGGGTGAACTGCCAGGCGGGGCGAACTACAGCGCAGGCTATGGCATCAGCGCGAATGGCGTGTATGTGACGGGGGACAGTTCCATGACGACCAACGGGCGGGCCTTCCGCTGGGACAACGGCACGGGGATGACCGACTTGGGAGGGTTTCCAGGATACAACAGCGACAGCATCGGCAGAGGCGTCAACTCGCTCGGCCAAGTTGTGGGGGGCAGTCTGCACGAACTGAATCGCATACAGGCCTTCTTGTTGGAAGGGGGCACCATGACTCAGCTCCCCGGCCTGACTGACTTCACGAGGGAATCGACGGCCACGGGGATCAACGACTTCGGGCACATCTCGGGGTACGCCACCGATGGGTTCTCAGATCGAGCGGTCCGCTGGACGGAAGAAGACGGCGCCCAGAACTTGGGGGGCGTGCTCGCCACCGTCTATAGCCGGGGATACGCTATCAACGACGACGGCATTGTTGTCGGCTTTTACAACGAAGGCTCCCGCGACCAGGCGTTCCTCTGGCATCCGGTCACTGGCATGCTGGACCTGGGCGCCGTGTCGGGTGGCGACGACTTCAGTCAGGCGTATGGCATCAGCAACACGAACGTCGACAGTCTTGACGCGATGTACCCCGGTAGCGTCGTCGGAGTAGAAGACAACATTGCATTTCTGTGGACGCCGACGGGTGGCACGATCAGCTTGGGGAGTATTCCCGGAGGACGCGATTGGGAGAGCGCCGGACTTGGTGTCAATATTTATGGCCAGGTTGTCGGCTATAGCGACGAAGGTCCGGGGGACGATCGCGCGTTTTTGTGGCAAAGCGACTTGGGGATGCTCGACTTGACGACGCTGCTCGACTCTTCGGGCGCAGGTTGGCAGTTGACATCCGCCCGCGCCATCAATGACCAAGGCTGGATCGTCGGCGATGGTTGGGATCCCGAAGAGAATGCCATACATGCATACCTATTGATCCCCGTATCTGCCGTGCCCGAACCATCCTCGTTATTGCTGATCGGACTGGGGAGCATCATTGCCGCCGGCTGGAATGTCCGACGTTGGCGAAGACTGGTCTGAAAAGGCGAAATGCCGGTGGAGAAGCAATCGGGTCAAGCGGTTGTGATATGAAAGTCGCGTTTCGTTCGTACTGGAGTTGGCTGCTGTTCGCGGCATTCACCGCCTGCGGTTGCTGCCAACCAACGACGTCGGCTCCGAACGAAAATGTGCCGGTTCGCTCGGCGACAGCCCCAGCTTCCGCGCCGAATGCACTCACAACCGCGCAGCGACGGGCGGTTAAAGCGTTAGCAGACTTGACCGAAGAACGTCTGGCGTTGATGTTCGATGTCGCGCGCACGAAATGGAACCAGAGACTGCCGATCGAAAATCTCGAACGCGAGCGAGAGCTTTTAGATCGACTCGTGCAACAAGGGACAGCGGCGGGGCTTTCCGAAGAAATCGTCGCTCGATTTTTCCAGAACCAGTTTCAAGCCGCGAAAGATGTGCAGCAGCAATACTTCACTCGCTGGGAACAAGCGGGAGTGAGGGAATTCGACGAGGTTCCCGATCTCAACGCCGACATCCGCCCCAGGATCGATCTCTATAGTCGGCAGATGATCGAAGAATTGCTGAAACTGCAATCGATCTGGAGCGATCCTGCGGTCACGCGCGAGTTTCAAAAGGCGCTCGTCGAGCGAGACGCTGTCGCTGGCTTTGCAACCGCCGATAGTGCGAAAATCGATCTTACGCCGAGCATCCGGCTGGCTTTGGGATTGCATAACGCATCGGAGTCGTTAGAACATTGACGTGAGGATCGCGAACGAAATCACGACACGAAGCTTCACCTTGCGAGGAGACTACGACACATGGCACCCCTTCCCTTCAAAATGATCAAATCCGCCGTCGCGATTTGTACCCTGTATGCATCGATCGGGGGTGTACTGAGAAATGCCGTCGGCGAAGATTGGCCCGCGTTTCGCGGTCCGCGCGGCGATGGCATTTCGCTGGAAGAAAAATTCCCGATCGAATGGTCGGGGGAGAAGAACATCCGCTGGAAAATTCCTCTCGCCGGCAATGGCAACAGCAGCCCGATCGTCAGCCGCGGAAACGTGTTCGTCACCTACGCAACCGATGAAGGCTCGCAGCGGCATCTCTTATGCTGCGATCGTTCGAACGGAAAAGTGCTCTGGGACAAAGCCGTCGAATTCGCTAAAGGAGAAGTGACGCACCAGACCAACCCCTACTGCGGTTCGACCCCCGCCGCCGACGGCGAACGGGTCGTCGTCTGTCACGGCAACGCGGGGATCTACTGCTATGACTACGAGGGGAACGAACTCTGGTCGAAAAAAGTCGGCTCGGTGCAGCACATCTGGGGATACGGCACGTCTCCTGTCCTCTACGACGGCATGGTCATTATGAACATCGGCCCCGGCGTCGAGACTTCGCTTGTCGCCCTCAGTTTGCAGGATGGCAGCGTACTCTGGCAGACACCGGAACCGGGCGGAACGAACGACACGAATGGCCGACTCGTCGGCTCCTGGAGCACTCCCATCATCGTCGATCACACCGGTCAGACGCAGATCATCTGCAGCATGCCGACGCGCGTTGTCGCGTATGCGCCGGAAAATGGTGCGATACTGTGGAGCATTGCGGGCATGTCGAGCGAACGGGGCGATCTGGTTTATACTTCTCCCATCGTCAAGGGGGATCTCGGCGTCGCTATGGGTGGATACAAAGGACCGGCGTTCGGATTCCGGCTGGGAGGCAGCGGCGACGTGACCGAAACTCACCGGTTGTGGCGCACCGAAGACGAACAACCGCAACGCATCGGCTCGGGCGTCATCATCGGCGATCACCTCTTCATGGCGAACGCCGGACCGGGAACGGCGCAATGCATCGAACTGGCCACGGGAAAAGAACTCTGGAAAGAGCGGCTCGCCGGGGATCACTGGGGTTCGCTGATCTTCGCCGGCGGTCACTTGTATGCGACCAACCAGGAAGGGACGACGACCGCGTTTCTTCCCGACCCGATGAAATTTACGCAGATCTCTCAGAACGCCATCGGCGAGCCGACCAACGGTACCCCGGCGTTTTCAGAGGGTGAAATCTTCCTTCGGACATCGAGTTCGCTGTTCTGCATCGGCGAATGACGGCCAATATAGCATCCCATTGAAAAATGACCATTCTGCCTGGATCCACGAGCCGGGTGGCTTGACCACCCGATCTTTTTCCAATACGACGAGCGCGAATGCTTAGTGCCGGGCTCCCTTCTGGGAGAATATTCGGTGAACAGACGACTGTTGTGCTTGATTTCCCGGCGAAAATCGGTTCAATGTGTAGATAGGGGATGATCTACTTCTTCCCCATCCCTTCCCGATGACGACGTTTTCCGCGGAATCAACAAGTTCGCAGTTCATAATTCTCACAGTTTCAAGCCGACCGGGCAACTCGCCGAGTCGATTCCCTATCGGCACCTTTCGTTTGATCGTGCGCCGATCCTGAAAGATCTTCGAACTCCCGATTATCGAATCTTCATTTGAGATGAACGATCGTCGGGAGTATTGCCGTATTTTATTTTATTCGATTTCGTATTGAGCCATGAAGGAGAAATCAGATGTTCCGAGCGCATTCCGGGATGACGATGTGTCTATGGTTAATCTTGCTATCGCCGATCGGTTGTACGGAAGAACCGGCGGCGACGGGTACGGTGGCCCCTCCACCGCCAGTGACACCCGTGGTGACTGCACCTCCCCCCGCCTTGAATTCGATCGAATTGAATGTCGGCGAGATCGTTAAGACCGTCGATTGCCAGGGACAGTTGCTGACGTTCGGCGGAGATCGCCCTTCCGTCCTGATGATCAAGAGTTATGTCGATGCCACGCAGGAGACATTCCCATCGGCGATGATGCAGGCCCATGTCACCGCCGACGAACCGGCTTCGCTGGTCGGCCAGACGCTGAAAGCGGAAATCTATCTGATGCAGGCCGGCGGCAGCCCCGCACCGGATCCCACGAACGCGGGCGGCAGCGTCTGGCATACTCCGCCCGGAGAATTGGCCGACATCAAAATCACCTCCGTCGAGAATCAGCGCATTACGGGCGAGGTCGTCGGAGGGATGCTGATCAACGTGCAATCGGGAACGCGTCAACCGGTCACCGGCAAATTCACCGGACCGTTGCAGTAACGCCGGCTTGCTCTCTTCTTTTTCTTTATCCACTTGTTCCAAACTTTGCGGCGATTGCACATAGGCCTGACGGGTTTGGTCATTCATACGAGGAAGTATTCATGATGTCTACACGATTCAAAACATACGGAGTGTTGCTGATCGGCCTGATTTTGACCCTGTCGCTGCACGATTCCCTGCTGGCTCAGAAATCGCCCTCGACGTCGAAGTCGACCGGCGGCCGAAAACCGGCATCGGCCAAGCCGAAAGCCGATAAAGACGACGACGAAAAAACGGGGACCGATGACGAGGAATCGTCCGACGGCGATAAGGACGAGAAAGATGCCAAAAAGAAAAGCCCGACCAAGTCGACCTCAAAAGCTGGCAAGAAAACTTCGAAGTCGGCCTACAAGCGGGAACAGTCGGTCGAGATCGGTCCGCTGACCGAACAGCCTTTGCTCGCGATGGAAGTGCGGGACCACAACGAAATCCAGAACATGCGGGAACACGGTGAAGAGGCATATATCGAAGCCGAAACCAATCTCACCAAATTCGAGGAAATGTTGAGATCGAATCAAGCGAAGGGGATCAATCTCGAAGAAGTGGGAAATACCTTCGTCCCGATTATGCACGTCGAGCGCATGGCGACGCGGTTGTCGATCCTCGGCGAGCCGGCCGGTTGGGAATTGGGCGCGCGGCACGCCATTTTGAGGCAGCGAATTTTCAAGCTGACGGCGGACATCAGAAGCCTTCCGGGGATGTCCGAAAAACTCGCCGATACCCGCCCCCTGGTTCTCAGCACGAAGAAGGGCGAATCGGGGCTCATTAAAGTCGATCAACTGATCAAGAAGAATCAAATCCCGGCGGCGGAAACGTTGATGTGCGATATTTTGGATGCGGTCCATTGCGTGGGGATTTTATACGACCCGGGCGTCGCCGTCCCGGTGCATATGAATATCAACAAAGCCGACGAAACCACGAAAGTGGTCTTCCTGGGCTATCGCAACAAAGTGGCCAAAGAAGAACTCGGGAAGGAACGGAAAAAAACGACGCCCGATTTCAAAAAACTCTTGCAGGAACTGCAAGCCGCGACGACGGAGATTTCCGGAGGAAACGACCCCAAATTCGGCGACAAAGCGTCCTCCGGCCCCGAATGGCTGAAATATTTCGCGGAACGCTGGCAGAAGACCTATTTCACCGCCTGCAATTGTTATGGTCTCGATCTCACTCGAAATATGCACGAACCGTCTGCGATAGCCGATGCCGATCAGCTCAGTCGGGACTACCAGGAATTCGTGAACGCCGTGTTGACGGGAATCGCCGGCTTGATCAATGCCGACATCAGCCGCACGCAACCCGATCAGGCGTCGCAGATTTATGCGGATTACGTTAACGTCGTGGCCGGTTTTACCGCGCTCGGCGATCCGCAAACGGTATTCAACGCGGTTCAGCCGGCGCTCGATGCGTTCGCCGCCAAGTTCCCCGAACTCCAGGCGGAAGTCGGTGCGTACTTCGGGTTCTCGACCGAACTACTCCGCTGGCGACAGCGAGTCGCCGAAGGATATATGAACGCCCGCCTCTCCGAATATCAACTCGTCGGCCCGACGTTCAATGCGGCGATTCCCGACCCGAAGTTGCCGGAAAATCCGACCATCTTCGATCTCGAGTCGATTGGAAACCATCTGAGACTGGTCAACACCGCGCCCGTCGCCATACATGCGGTCAGCCCGGGCATCATCGGCAAGAAAGTTTATGCGCAAGCGGGACTCTCGTCGCGTAACGAACGTCTGCATGTGACGAGTTACGAAGAGGGTTCGGTCTACGCCACGATTCCGCAGGATGTCAACCTTTCGCTGGCCGTCGACGAATTGAAGCATGCGCTGCTGGTCAGCGATTCGCTCCCGCCGTTGACGCTCGAAGCCGCTCTCGCGGTCGAAACCGCACGGCAAGGCGATCTCTGGCAATTCGGCGGAGAAGTAACCGACGTCGAACTCGAAGGGCGGATCACGAAAATCGCGAACAGCAACGCCGACGATTGGGGGCTGGTCTATCTCACTTCGACGATGACCAGACCCGATCGAGGATACTCCTTGCAGCATGTCATGGTGCAATGCCATCTGCGCCCCGAATGGTTGCGGCATCAATACTTCTTCGTCGCCTTGAATTAACGCATCGAATCTGCCGGCGCCATGAGATGACGATCCGGCAGAACCGCATGATTCCGCATCGGATGACATGCGGAGGGAAATCGACGACATGCAAATCGAGCAAGCGCCGCACTCGGGCAAGGCTCCCTGGGTCTGGCTGTCTCTCCAGATTCTAGGCGTGGCCTTGTTCCTCGCGCTGCGCGGGAACTTCACTGTCGAGCACGTCAAAGATTCGCCCGATTATCTCAATTTCCCCTGGGACTCGACCACGGCCATCTTCGGACATTTTCGCACACCGGCTTACCCGGCATTTCTGGAAATCTCTAAGCTCTTGGAATCCGATAACCGTGCCGTCCCTGCATGTCAGTTTCTGATCTATGCCGGTTCCGTCCTGATTTTCTTTCACGGCCTGCGGCGACTGACGGGTGAGAATGCCGCCGCACTCATCGCGGCGAGTTCATTTCTGTACGCCAATATTCTCCACGGTTATGTCGCGACCATTGCCACCGATACCTTGGCCGCCTCTTGCGGAGTCGCCGCTATGGGACTGCTGGCCTGGATGCTCGCCGGCGGCGGAACCGCAGTCAAAGCCTCACTCGCCGTCGTCGTCATGCTCTCGTGGCTCATTCGACCGGCCTATCTCTTCCTGCCGGCGGCAGTCGTGCTCATCGGCATGTTTCTGGTCATTCGCCGGCACGGTTTATTCCATCGTGAATTGTTGCGGTCGGGAACGTGCCTCATCGCATTGACGTTCGGTCCTCTCCTCGGTTACTCGCTCCTCAGGCTGGTTCTCGTGGGGCATATGGGGATCGTCTCGTTCGGCGGCTACAGCCTCGTCGGTATTACAGGGCAATTGCTCGATCCGTCGATCGCCGCCACGTTATCGCCCGAAGTGCGGCCCATCGCCGAAACGGCGCTGATTCATCGGGATCAAATCGTAGCAGAGGCGGGTTGGAGCGGCGAATCTCCGCTGAATTATGCGCGTTTGGAGGCGATGTACAATCCCGTGTTGTGGGACGTGTTTTTGCCCGCCGCGAAATCCGTTTACGGAGACGATCATCAGCGCATCAATGATGCAATGAAAGAAATCGCCGAGCAGACGCTGCGGCACCGTCCCAAAGACTATGCGATCTATCTCGTGAAGGCCTCCCGTCAGGCCGTGAAAAAAATTCTCTGGGACATCGCCAACAATCCGGCGTATCTGCTGCTGATCCTCGTCGGTGCCGCGATCTGGTTTCTGACGCTGGTGCTGGGTATTCCCGGCACTCCCTCGCAAAACATCGCGGTCACGGGAATCATGAGTGTGATTTATACGATCACCAGCCTCGCGTGCGTGATTCCCGCCTGTCCGCCGATCGGGCGCATGACCGATGCCTCAGGCGTATTCATTCCCGTCGTGCTGGCCAGTATCATCTGGCGCATTGGGGCCGACCTGAGACGACGCAAAGTCGCGGCACATTGACGTCGGCTTCAAGCATCGGGTGAATTGAAGCCGCGGACGAGTGACTGGTCGAAGTAATTGATCCCCATGCCGGCGTCGACGACGATTCCTTGAGCGTTGATTCCCGACGACCGTGGACTGAGCAAGAACGCCGCGACGTTGGCGGCTTCTTCCGTCTGCACCGCGCGATGCCTGAGGGTCGCCTGCTCGGCGAACAGGTAGCTGTCGACGTATCCCGGTATCCCCGCCGATGCCGACGTCTTGAGCAACCCCGGACAAACGGCATTGAAGCGGACTTGCGAGAACTGCGAGAACGACTTCGCCAGAAAGCAGACCGTAGAATCGAGCGCCGCCTTGACGGGTGCCATGTAACCGTAGTTCTCGGCCGCCATCCGCGTGGTCGATATCGATATCGTCACCACGCTCCCCCGTTCGGGTTCGAGAATATCCTTCAGCGCATTCGACAGCGCTATCAACGAAAAACACGAAATGTCGACCGCCTGCAGGAACGCGGCACGCGGAGTCTGATGAAAGGGCAACCAGCCTTCCGAGTAATCGGCGAACGCAATCGAATGCACCAAGCCGTCGATCGTGCCGCAGTCGCGCGCGAGATCGTCGCGCAGCGCATCGATCTGCGATTGATCTGCCACGTCGCAAACATACATGGGCGCCGGATCGAGCAGCGACGTCAACGATTCTCGCCGAACCTGTGAACGGACGGCGTAAACGACATTCGCCCCGGCATCCTGCAAGACCCGTCCTGTATGGTAAGCTACGCTTTTTCGATTCGCGACACCGGTGACCAGAATCGTTTTCCCAGATAACTGCAAAAAATCCATTTCTCGGCTTTCTACCTACTGACCTGCAATTGATGCTTTAAGTCATACTGGTTGTACATCAATCCCACTCTGCCAGATCTCCTCGTGAAACGCAATGCGCCGATGAACTTCGAACCTCGGCGAAGTATTTCTCCGGTGGCACATCATCGCGGAACCGGGACAGATTCCCGCACTTCGGTCATCACTTCTCGCAGGCAAGTTGTTACACTGGATCCCGGTGAATCGATCAACATGCCTTCGATTCGAAATGAAGAATAAAATCCGCTCGGCAAGGATGGAATATGCTCGCATTCCGCTCGATTGGCTGGATGATCGTGCCGCTGTCGGTCGCATGTATCCTTGTGGGATGCGGCGATCAAGAGCCTACCGAAATGACTTCCATCCCTCCAAATATCACGCCCACGGTGGAAGCGGCCGCGATTGAACCGCTTGTCCAACTCAGTTGGGACCAAGTTCGGCAGGAAGTGAAACTCAACGAGGGCAAGGTCATCGTCGTGAATGTCTGGACGACGACCTGCGCCGTCTGCCTGGCGGAATATCCTGGCTTCGTCGAACTGACGAAACAGTATCCGCCGGATAAAGTTGCCTTCTTCGACGTCAACTGCGATTACGACGGCGTTCCCGATAAACCGGTCGCTTATTACGAACGGCAAGTCCTGGAGTTCTTGCAAGAACATCCCTCCGCATCGCGTCACGTGGCATTGACCGATGCGTTTTACCCTTTTCTCAAAGCCAACGATTTTCATTCGACCCCCATCGTGCTCGTTTACGATGCATCGGGACAATTGTCCAAACAATTCGATAATCACGACGTATATAAAGAAGAAGATGAATTTCACATGCTCGACGTCGGCAAGCGTGTCGACGAGCTACTGAAGCCCTCGGCGAAATAGAATTCCAGCCGGGGCAGGAAGAGGAATCCCACCGTGTTCAGTCAGAAGCTGGGTTTGAAGACGTTATCGCAATTATGCCGATCGCTCAGTACGCTGCTCGGTTCGGGCGTGCCGATCTTGAAAGCCTTTCAGGTCGCGGGAGAGAAAGTCGCCGACCCGCGCGCCCGGCAGGCAATGGAGGAAATTCTGGAATCGCTCAAGAAGGGGAGCGACGTGACGGCCAGCCTGCGCGCGACTGACATGTTTCCCGAATTGATGATCGAAATGGTCAGCGTCGCCGAGCAGACCGGTTCGCTTCCGGAAATCCTGCACAGCCTGGGAGAGCATTACGAGCACAATCTCCGTTTGCGCCGCGACTTTCAATCGGCGATCGCCTGGCCGGTCTTTCAATACTTCGCCGCCGTCTTCGTCATCGCGGGGCTGTTGTATCTGATCGGGATCATCGCCCAGATGAACAAGTCGGTCCCTCTCGACATCCTCGGCTTCGGTTTAACCGGAGCCGGCGGAGCGATCATGTGGTTGACGATGACGCTGGGAAGCCTCGTGCTGCTATATGTCGGCTATCAGATACTCAACCGCGGCTTCGAAGGGAAGAAGTTTCTCGATCCGCTGCTGCTTCGCATCCCCGTGCTCGGCGAGTGCCTGCGATCGTTTGCGGTGGCCCGATTTTCGTGGGCGTTCGCCCTCACGCAGCAGGCGGGGATGCCGATCGGCCCGAGTCTCGAAGCCAGTTTTCGAGCGACGGCGAACGGCGCATTCACGGGGACGATGCCCGAAGCGATCGACGACGTCATTTCAGGAGACACGCTGACCGAAGCCCTCTCGGCGACGCACGTCTTTCCCGTCGACTGGATGGAAATGGTCCACATCGCCGAAACAACGGGGACCGTCCCCGAGATGCTGCAGCGCATGAGTCCCCAATTCGAAGAACAGGCCCGGCGAAGCTTGAAGACACTCGCGGCGGCACTGGGATGGGTGATCTGGGGACTGGTAGCGGCGTTCATTATCTTCCTGGTCTTCCGCATCGCCTTCTGGTACATCGCCCAGTTGCAGGATGCGCTCAAGGGGATTTGAAGGGGAATCCTCCTATGTTTTGAAAAAACCAGAAGTTGAGGTCTTGCGAATATCTTGAAATGTGATTACATATATACTTTAGTACCGTTCCGTGGTGCCCCCATTGCGTCATATGCTTTACGCATGAATCTTGAATTAAAATGCATCTCACGAAGTCAGGCAAGACGATGACCAAGTCAATCATTGATGATGCTAATTTGGACGTGGTTTCTACGCAATTTTCCTCAAAATCATCAGAGCAACTTGAATGCATTGAGCGGTTGACCAACGAGGCCGAAGAACGATGGGCCGACCGGTTAAAGGTGGATAGCGCATTGACGCGTTCGCTCGTGAGTTTTCAAGCCAACAAGCAGAGGGCAATCTATCGTTGGTTCAAATATAAGGAAGCATTTTCTGCCGATCTGGTTGAATACTTCGTCAATCGATTTGGCATTGAGAATGGCAAGTTGCTCGATCCCTTCGCCGGAATTGGTACTGCATTATTTGCCGCTGGCGGTATCGGAATGAAAGCTGAAGGAATCGAATTACTCCCCATTGGCCAGGTTACGATCAACACCAAACAACAACTCGATTGGGGCTTTGAGGACGATCATATCCATCGGCTGATTCACTGGAAAAAAGAACGCCCTTGGCAGAACTCAAAAGAGATTAAATCCATCAATGAATTAAGAATTACACGCGGCGCATACCCGCAGGAAACGGTCACCGCAATAGGGCAATTCCTGGCGTCATTGGAACACGAGGATGAGCCGGTTAAAAGCGCACTATTATTTGCTTTGCTATGCGTTCTTGAAAGTGTCAGTTTTACACGGAAAGACGGGCAATATCTTCGATGGGACTATCGGTCGGGACGTAGTCAGGGGAAAAAAGCCTTCGATAAAGGATCCATACTGAGTTTTGATAAGGCAATTACCGACAAGTTACACGAAATCATCAGCGATCTGAATTCTCGCGATTTGCCCCAAAACTTATTTACGGGCGTTCCAGCCAAAGCGAATATCAAATTGCACGGTGGATCATGTCTTGAGATCATGCCTCAATTGGAATCCGCCTCGTTTGATTTCTTAATTACCTCGCCGCCTTATTGCAATCGTTACGATTACACCCGCACCTATGCATTGGAGTTATCTCTGCTGGGCGTCGACGAGAAAGAATTGGTACGGCTACGTCAGGAAATGTTGAGTTGCACTGTTGAAAACCGCGCAAAAGATTTGTTGGCGATGAATAAAGGGTGGGAGCCTGCTATCGAAGCTGCCGATAATCACGAACTCCTGCAGTCCATTTTGAAATATTTGGATTCACAAAAAGAGCTTGAGCAACTCAATAACAACGGCATCCCTCGAATGGTCAGGGGATATTTCTATGAGTTGGCCTGCGTCATCGGAGAGGCTGCCAGATTGCTTAAGAGTCGTGCGAAACTTATCATGGTCAATGATAACGTACGTTATGCAGGGGCAAGCATTTCTGTTGACATCATACTTTCTGAGATTGCGGAAAAGCTCGGATTCCACGTGGAGAATATTTTGGTATTACCCAATGGAAAAGGAAACAGCAGCCAACAAATGGGAGCACACGGTAGGCAATCCCTGAGAAAATGTGTGTACGTTTGGGTGAAAGAATAGCAAGATCGAAATGCCGCCGCCGTATCTCCAGCATTTGAAATCCAGCAAGAGCCTTGAAACGACATACGAGGCAGTCCGCGCAGGATTTGTTTCACTTGCTTTGGAAAAAAACAGACGAGCGACTCCATTGGTTGCGCAGGCAAGAGCCTTGAAGTCCGCGGCAAGCACGGTCAAATCACCTTTAGAATTGCTAAAGCTGAAGGAAATTCTACCGGCATTGCTCACTGCGGCAGGCGTCTCTGATAAAGCAATGAATCATCTGCAAGAGTCTGACAAAATAGAAGCCGTTGATGGTTTGATAACAAATTTTCTTGAGCCAGCAGGTAACAATTTTGTCGAAGAACTTGTGTTTCGTTTTTTGTTGACACGTGGCGATACCCTCGGTGGCTCAATGAGAAATGTTGGTGGCTTCATAGCACAAAGAAAGCTGACCAGAGCCATTATTGCTTTTCTCAGACTCGGAAATCACTCGTGCCGGTATTTGCGCAAGGAATCATCAACCTGGGATTTCCTGCCCGCAGACGACGCGGATAGTGAGATTTCGATTCGTGGTCTCTCCTGGGATACGGGCAACGGTCCAAGAACACTTCTTCACGATAAGACCATTCCGTTTTTGAAGAACAATGTGGACTTGTCGTTATTTAATTGCGCTGCAAGCAAGCTGAGCCGAGAAATCATCAACTCACCATCGGCATATATTGCACTTGGCGAATTGAAAGGTGGTATTGATCCGGCAGGTGCCGACGAGCATTGGAAAGCCGCACGCTCTGCCATTGTTCGAGTTCAAGAATCGTTTAAGAAAAATAAGCATAAACCACACACGTTTTTCATCGGTGCAGCTATCGAAAAGAAAATGGCAACCGAGTTATGGCAAATGCTCAAGAAGGGCACGCTAGAGAATGCGGCAAACCTCACCGATGACGATCAAATCGCATCGATCACGAGTTGGTTATGTTCGTTATGACCTCCAAACGGCGCAGTTGGAGGGATTAGATTGGTCTCGTGCATCAGTATGTGGTTAACGACGTTTTAGCGAGATCCCAACAGGAACACCCCGCACGTGGCCGAGTTTTCGTTTACCGTTGATGCCGTCGATCGCTCGTCTCACGGGCGAGTCGGGCGGCTGGTGACGCCGCACGGCGTGGTCGACACTCCGGCTTTCATGCCGGTGGGGACGCTGGCGACGGTGAAGGGGTTGCTTCCCTCGCAACTCCGCTCCGCCGGGACGCAGATGGTTCTCGCCAACACTTATCATCTCGCATTGCGGCCGGGGGCCGAGATCGTCGCCGAGCTGGGGGGGCTGCACCGCTTCATGGCGTGGGATGGGCCGATTCTGACCGACAGCGGCGGATTTCAGGTCTTCAGCCTTTCCCGGCTGACCAAACTCGATGACCATCAGGTCGTGTTCCGCTCGCATATCGACGGTCGGCTGTTCGAACTCTCGCCAGAAACGGCGGTTCATATTCAGGAGCAACTGGGTGCCGACTGCATCATGTGTCTCGATGAATGCCCGCCGCACGACGTCGACCCCGATCGGCTCCTGCACGCGGTCGAACGAACGACGGCGTGGGCCGGACGCTGCAAACTGGCCCAGAAGCGCAGCGACCAGATGCTGTTCGGCATCGTCCAAGGGGGGACCTCCGAAAAACATCGCGAGATATCGGCGAAAGGGCTCCTGGAACTCGACTTCAAAGGATACGCCATCGGGGGCCTGAGCGTGGGTGAAGATCCGTCGGAAATGTATCGCACGCTTGATTTTACGGTTCCCATGCTCCCGACAGACCGTCCGCGATACTTGATGGGAGTCGGTCGACCCGAGGATATCCTCCACGGAATCAGTCGCGGCGTCGATCTGTTCGATTGCGTGATGCCGACGCGGAACGGACGCAATGCGATGGCGTTTACTTCGCAAGGGGCAGTCCGGCTCCGCAACAGCAAATACCAGCGCGACGAACTTCCGCTCGATCCCGAATGCCCTTGCGAGACCTGCCGATCATACAGCCGGGCGTACCTGCGTCACTTGTTCATCGCGGGGGAGATGTTGGGGCCGATTTTGGTCTCCTGGCATAACATCGCGTATTATCAGGGGTTACTGAAGCGAATGCGGGACGCGATTCGAAACGGCTGCGGGCAAGAGTTCCTGCAGAGTCAACTTGCCCCGGACGAGGCGTAACACTAAGATACGACTCTGTTCCCGCTGCGAACCGACGATTCTAAATCCGTGATTCCCGTCTCGATCGGGGACAGGGGTAGCGGTCGGCGTGTTCGCGGGACTGGGTGGCAAAGGGATGAGGATCCGGTTCGACTCCGCTCGAATCTGTGGAATTGAATTCGGCAAATAGATTTGCGTCCAAGTGTTTGCTCATTGTCGGCTTGATCCGGATCGCTCTGAAGTTGCCGTCGGATGGCCGTTATAAGGAACTGTTATGTCGAATTGGGGTTGGGGGAACATCATCCATCTGCTCGCCGTCGATGAAGCACCCGCGGCGGCTCAGGCGCCACCCGGCATGCCGTTGATGGAAATGATGATGCCGTTGATGATGATCATGGTGCTCTGGTATTTCCTGATTCTCAGGCCGCAGAATCGCGATCGCCGCAAGCGGGATGAACTGCTGAATTCGTTGAAGAAGAACGACGCGGTGGTCACGATCGGGGGGATCCTCGGCACGGTGGCGAACATCAGCAACGACGGGAAAGAAGTGACGCTGAAGGTCGACGAAAACACGCGGATTCGCGTGCTGCGTCGCAGCATCGAAGCGGTCCTGAAAGAACCCGAAAAAGAAACCAGCGAGAAACCGTCCGATAAATAACCTCGCCTCTACGACACCGGCAGACGGTGGGCGGCGAGTCAACCGTATACACAACACCTAAACAGGATCTCGATGCGACTCGGGGTCATCAGAAATTGAATTCCAAAGGATCGTCTTACATGTCTTACTTTTCCTTAGCGGGTTGGACTCTCCTGGCTCAAGATACCGCATCAACGGCGGCTGCGGCTGCTCCCGCACCGGCGGCGGATGTGGCGACGTCCGCAGGCCTGCTGTTGACGTTCGTGGCGCTGGTGTTCGTGCTTCCGTTCATCCTCGGCACGCTCATTGCCCGGCTTCTGAACATGAGAGAAATCACCACGCGACTGACGGTGGTCATCTTTTCGTTCCTCCTGGGGCTGACGCCGATGCTGTATCAGGTGGTCCAGGGGAACAGTTGGAAAGACTGCTTCAATCTAGGAATCGACCTCGCCGGCGGCACGAACCTCGTCTATCAGATCGATGCCGACGAAGCCGATCGTCTGGGGAAGAAAATCGACAGTCAACTCATCATGCAGATGGTGGGGGCGATCATCCGCCGCATCAACCCGTCGGGAACGGAAGAAGTCACCGTTCGGCAGGTCGGCGCCGACCGCATCGAAGTCATCATTCCCGGCGATGATCCCGAACTGGTCCAGCAGAAAAAGAACGCCATGACCCGCCTGGGGAGTCTGGAATTCTGCATCCTCGCCAACCAAAAGAATCATGCCGCATTGATCGCCTCGTCGCAAGGAATCGACGACGTCCGCCAGGATGGACGCGTCGTCGCCAGTTGGCTGCGCGTCGCCGGCGAACGGCTCGAATCGGACGACAGCCGCATCGCCGTGCGCGACGTCACCCGCGATGGAAAAGTCGTCGGGCAGGAAGCACTCGTCGTGATCGAACCCAACGAAGAACGCCGCATTACCGGCCGCTACCTGAAGCGAGCCCATCAGACGAACGACGAGAACGGCGCGCCCGCCGTGGGGTTTGACTTCAATCAGCGCGGGGGCTTTCTCTTCGGGGATCTGACCAGACGCAATCAGCCCGAGACCGACGGTTTTTATCGGCGGCTGGCCATTCTGCTCGATAACGAAATCCATTCGGCCCCGCGCATCAACGACGTAATCAGCGACAGCGGCATCATCTCCGGCCGTTTCACGCAGGACGAAATCAACGAATGGATCA
>JBJXGP010000447.1:0-10859 GCA_046160425.1 Planctomycetaceae bacterium | reverse complement strand
GGTGTTGTTAGTTCTCTCTGACGTGTGACTTGAGTGCTGACGGGCGATTGTTCTTTCCTGGACAATCGCCCGTTTTTTGTTTTGCGATTTCGTTCCGGATTGCCTTGAAATCAGCTCAAGCGCCCATCCAGAACCTCGCATAGTTTTCCAGCAAGTCATCTGTTTCCGTGCGTAATGCGAGCCATATCAGGGGAGCATAAAATGTCGCAAATGGCGAATTCAGATTCGGATTCCGCATGACCAACCACGCGGCAGGACCAATGCTCAAAGCATACAATACCGGCATCAACACCATCATCGTGATCCAGAATGAGGTTGACGATTTCGCCTTGGTTTCCTTGTCGACGATAACTTGCCGATCGCTCATGGCGTTCCTCTATTGGTATTCACAAGATCAAGCAGTTGCAGCCGGGCTTTCATAGGTGAATCATCGCTTCCACCATTCGATGTATTTCCCCAACATCGGTTCCAACCTATCATTCGATTCCACCAACGGCACTAATGGGGAATAAAACACCGTGAGGGGTTGTTCAAGCGAGGGATATCGCGAAACCAACCACACTGCCGGCCCAACACTCAGAACGTACAAGATGGGTAGCAAGACAATCACTGCGATCCAAAAAGCCGCTGATGAGGTCTTCTTGTCCTGGTCCACAATTTCTGTGCTGTCGCTCATAATAGTCCAGTCAAAAACGCATTACTTATCACTCTTGGCTTGCGAGCCAACGGCCTTCGCGTGTTGACACTTCTTTTCCAGTTCTTCAAACTTCGGCTTCCATGTCTCGCCGCCGAGTTCGGGATACAGCAGACGCGTGACCGTCAGCAATTTGAGGCATTCATCGTATCGCTTCAACTGACAGATGCACCAGGCGACGGAATATCGCGCTTCGATCCATGCGGGCGTCCCTTCTTTTTCATTCCGTTCGATCGACCGCCAGACGGTGATTCCCCGCGTCATACAATCGTCGGTGCCGCAGCGGAGTAACAGATGCGCGACGGTGTTGAGCAATTTTCGGTCTTCGGGAAACTGCTCGCGCAGTCTTTCGTAAATCTCCAGTCCCTTCAGCGGTTGATTCGTCGCGACATACGCCTCGGCGAGACTTTGCTGTAACCGCTGCTGATCGGCTTCTGAAAACTCGCTAACATTCGGCAGCAGCAATTGCACCGCGAAGAGTTGCAATTCGCCAAGTTGCTGCTTCTGTTGTGCGGTCGAGCTTTCCGACAGCGAACTAAGTCCTTGAACGACCGCGAGGACTTCCACCGGCTTGTCGGCGAGTTCCTTCACGAGGGCCTGCGCGTGAGGAACATGATTCTGTCCGGCCAGCGAAAAGATGCGCATCTGTCGAGAGGCGTGCAGAATCGTGTTCCATCCCTTTTGCTCAGTTTCCATTTCCTCTGGAGAAAGCTCTTGCGGATTCATCACCGCCTGGGCATGAGCAATCAACACGCGGCCTAAAAGATTGTCGGCGGCTTCAAAGTCGGTCGGTCGGTCGTTGAGTAAAATTCTCGCGAATCGCAAAGCGACTTCCGCCTGTCGTCGATTCCACGCATCGGCGGTTTCCGGAAAAGCAGAGACGATTGAACGCAACGACTGCACGGCCTCAGCTTGCCATTTCTGGATTAGCTGTTCGGTTTGCGGCTGTGGCTGCTGCCTGCGAAGATGCGTCAGGATGTTTTCGTAGCAACGCGCCAGACCGACGTCGGCATCGAGTCGGCGCGGATGATCGCGCGCAATCTCGTTGTAATAGCCGAGGGCTTTCGATGACTGGAGCCGGCGTTCTTCGAGTTGAGCGAGCATGAAAGTCGCTTCACCGGTGGTTTCGCCTCCGGGATATTTCGTGCGATGAGCGAGCAATGCGCCGATATAGGCTTCCCGCCGAGACTTGATGGCCTGTGCTTCGTATTGCTTACCCAGGCCGTAGGCATACAACAGATGTGCCTGTGCCGCTTTGGCGTGTTCGGGATTGGCCTCAAATGATTCCTTCCAGGTGTTCACGGCACCGGCGAGGTCGCCCTTTTGCAGAAGCAGGCCTCCTGTGGTCAATGACGTATCGAGATCGAGGTCGACGTGTTTCCCCTCGCGTCCCCGGGCGATGACGAACTGGTATTCGGCGATGGCGGATTCGATTTCGCCTCGGCGATGATGTAACCGGGCCGACTGAAGCGACTCCGCGAGTTCGATGCCGTAACGCATCGCGTTGTGCAGTTGTTCGGTCAGCATGTGGGACCGATATCCCCAGATTCCCCCCGCCTGGGCGACGGCTTGTGCCGCCTGGATGTCCGATTCCTTGAGGAGTTCTTCGGAGAGCGCCGTCTGCTGTTTCTCTTTTGCTAACAGCGTCAGCGCGACCAGCGATTTCTGCTGCCAGTAATAAAGCTCTGGAGGTAACGACGTATGCGTCTTGCGATAGTCGATGATGCGCTCGAGTGTCTGATCGTATGTGCCGCGACGCATCAAGTGTCGGGCAAAGATGACCTCCAGTTCCCCGCGTACGAATTCGGGAACGGCATCTGACTCCCACGAATTCAGCAGTCCCTTGAACTCGACCGATTTCAAATTCCAGATGCGATATTCGATCGTGAGCAGTCGCGCAGGCCAGATGAGGTCATCGGGTGGGTCGAGTTCCGCGAGCGGTTCGAGCAACTGGGTGGCTCGTCGCAAGTGTTCGATGTGATCGGGGTCAATTTTGGATCGAGACGCCGCGGGTTTCGGCTTTTCATTGGCCGTTTCTCTCTGTTGAATATTGCTTGCAGCGAGGACGACGTCGGAGAATTTCACGCGATTCCCCAGCGTTAGGGCGAGCTGGTAACGTATCTCAGAAATTCGCGAACGAAGTTCCGACGGCGTTGGAAATGCATCATCGGTATTCGGGTTCACCGAAGGAGATGCATTTCTCGCCGACGAGAGTTTACGCGATCGCGATTCGGCACGCTGCAAGAGTTCATTCAATTCGGTCACCGCTTCATCTGCAATTTGCCGGAATCGAGCCTGCAAGCCGTCGTCTCGCGGAAACACGTCGAGTTCCTGCAAAATCAGGTCGGCCCGGCGGGATTTCATGAGGCCCAGTTCGATTTCGATCAGCAATTTCGCATCGAGACCGGCTGCGTTCGGCAGCGATTCTTCGAGCGCCTGCGTCGCTTTATTCCTGAGATCGAGTTGTTCATCGTCGAGCATGTATCGCGCGTGTTCGGCAAATGTGCGTGCCAGTTCTCGCGTCAACTCCCAACGCAGCCGATCCGGGAGTTTCGGCTGATTGAGCCGATGCATCGCATGACCTTCCGCGACGCTGAAAAGTCGGCGATCTCGCAACTCGGCGAAGTATCTCCGCGTTAACTCCTCTCCGCGAACCACATGAATTAGAGGCGGGAAGAATGAGAGGGACACCACGATCACTGTGAACTGAAGCAGAATACCTCCATTGGGGGGAGACGTTCGCCGCGCGATCAATCGGCACAATGAGTGTGCCGGCCGCATTGCAATGAACCGTTTCGATCTGAACATACATCGTCCAAAACTGCGGTGATTTGCTGTTATATTTCGAATCAGGTCTCAAGAACCTCGGCGAGTTCGACCAGCCGGCCTTGCGATTCCCAGGATTTCGCAGCCGCGTACAATATCGCCGTGACGTCCAATATTTCTTCGTGCGGGACCGGTTCGATGCGCGTGCGAATCATTTCGCGAAACGTGTGGCCCAGCCGAAAAATTTCGTAGTGATGCCCCAGCCACCATTCGTCTTCGATATCCGAACTGAAATTATACGTTTTCTTTTCGAACGTTACCTGGGTGTCGGAATATTCCACATCGGGCCGGCCGTACCAGACCTCGGCGGGCATACGGTCGGGATATGTGATCAGCGAGTGGCACGTATTTTGATGCACATACGAGCTGACGGCTTTCACTCCCGGGCCGCAGAGCGTGATTACGCTCCAGATCGGATGTTGCCCATAGACGAACCAGCTATCGTGATTGAATCCTCCCATCAGGCTGGCGATGACGTATTGCAGAGATCCGAATTCACCGGAGTCTCTCATGCGAAGAGCGGTTTCCATGCCCCATTGATGTCGGAACAGGCTCGACGACATGATGGGGGCCTGATGAGCGCGCGCGAATTCGAGAATCTTGCGGGTCAGGGGGACGGTCCCGCCGATCGGTTTGTCGCAGAATGTCGGCAAGCCTTTTTCGAGTCCCGGGGCGACAAGATCGAAATGATCGTCGCCGTAACCCGATGCATCACCCAGCCAGACGGCATCGACGTCCTTGACCATTTGCTCGAGCGATTCTGCGGGTTGAACGCCCGGGAACGCCTCGCAGAACCGGGCATCTTCTTCTTTGTCGTTCGAGTAGTAATAGGCGATCTCGGTGTCGGCGAACGGAATTTGATCGAAGTTTGTTTTTGGATTGCGAAACCGGACTCTGAATTCGCGACTGCTGCCCGGGTCGAGGAATTTATCGGTCGCTTCAAGGTTGACCTGCGGATGAAAGCTGTGCGCGAAATGCCAGTTGTGTCCGTTGTTCTTCTGGGTTTTCCCGCGGATTGTCGCGGAGATGACTCCGATGCGGATTCTTTTCCCCGCCGCCGCAGGAGCAGTTTCCTGAGCCTGGAGATCCAGTGCCGCAGTTGACGCCAACATTCCCACCCCCGCGGCACCGAATTTCGTCATTGCGTCTCTGCGCGACAATCGATCCATGAGATGGCTCCTGAAGGCATTGAGTTGGCTTACTGGTCCTCGATATCGCGTAAAGAATAGTCTGAACGAAGAGACAATGTCGAGTTCAAAGGTGTGACAACGTGGGTACTTGCTCACAATCAGGGGGAAGCTCACACTCGAACACAATCGTGAATGACTGAATTCAATTTGGGGGCTTTGCGAATTTCAACGTAATTATCCAATCGCTAAATTCAGATCAGGTGGAAAAATCGCTGAAATGGAATTTCTACACGACTTCAGTTTGAGTTGACAAGTCGTGTCGGACGATACGAAAAGACAGAGACTTCGACCTCTCAGAGCGTAAGCAGAATATATCGGGGAAGATCGGATCAAATGTGCAGGCGGCGGATTGTCGTGAAGTCGCCGGAACGAAAAATATCCAGTTGAAAAGGATTTCGGGATGAAAGCGACGTTAATCAGTAAATTTGCAATGAGCTGCTCATGCTGCGTCATGATGATGTCGCCGACGGGCATCTTCGCCGGCAATCCGCTTCCGGCAGTCCAAGCTCCTCAGGCAGCGACAGTTTCGGTCATCCGGGACATCGCATTAACCTCGGGCGGCACTTTTAACGGCCAGATTCTGAACGCCGAAGGATTGGCGGTTGCCGGGACTGAAGTGAAATTGCTTCAGGGCGGCGAAGAAATTGCCAATTCCGTCACCGATCAGGACGGCCACTTCAAAGTTGCCAATCTGCGGGGCGGTGTATATCAGGTCGCCGCACAGGATACCCAGGAATCGGTTCGTCTCTGGGCCGAAGATACCGCTCCTCCCTCAGCAGAGAGTGAAGTGGTCATTGTCTCCAGCCCGACGGTCGTTCGCGGACAAATCGGCGGCATCGATGCTATTACCGGCATCGCTTTGATTGCTGCGGTTACTGGCGCCACCTTCGCCATCATCAACCATCAAGACATTAACGATCTCGAAGACAAAATCGATCTGTTGCTTGCCAGCGACTAATTCGATTTCCAGCACGAATATTGAAATAATTAGCCGGTTGTTCAGGCGGTTGAGTCATCTCCGCGAGAACAACCGGCTTTTTTTGTTGGTAAGGGGAATCGAATGTAGCATTCGGGCAATCTATTTCGCCGGCAGGGAGACGGCGATCTCGCTCCGCAGAATCCGACTTTCGATTACGTTGAGCGGAGTTTGTTCGTTGTTCATTGGTGCGTACACGTCTTTAACAAAGTCGACGCCGGCGCCGGACGATATTCATCGAGGCACGTCTTCCGGTCGATGCATTCGTGGGAAATGACCGTTCTAATGTCCATCGATCCATGTCGATGGAAAAAGAATCGTTCTCAACGACATCAACCCGATTCGCAATTTATTTGCGGACATGCTTCCGACGAAATATCTTCGCAGCGCGACGGGATTGTGGCGAGACAGGAGAGGACGGATGATTCTACGCATCAGGGCAGTAGCATGGACTGGCTTATTCTGGTCGATATCCCTCGCAAATTCCGCAGACGAATTGCCGATCGAGGCCAACAATGTTGAGTCGAAGGAGCAGAAAAACTCTGCCCCTGCTCAGACCGCAAATGCGAAACCTTCGCTCTCTGCTGCGCGGCCTGACGATCTCAACAAGAAGTCTTCAAAAATCAGCAACAGCCTCGAAGTCGATCATCCTCTTCAAAAAGCCCTGAATCATGCATATCAGTCGCAGAAAGCGATGCGCGATATCGCCGACTACGAAGCCACTTTCAGCAAGCGGGTGCTCATCAACGGCCAATTGAATTCTGAATCGATGCTGATGAAAATTCGCGAGAAACCGTTCAGCGTTTACTTGAAATATGCCAATTCTCACAAGGGACGCGAAGTCCTGTTCATCGAGGGCCGCAACGGAAATAAGATTCTGGCGCACGAATCCGGCTTCAAATCGCTTGCCGGGACGATCTCATTGCAACCGACGAGCAAATTGGCGATGGAAGGGAACGTCTATCCGATTACTGAAATCGGGATGTCCAATCTGCTCGACATGATGATCGTGCATTGGGAAGGGCTGCAAAAACATCCGCAATGCAAGGTTCAGCTCTACAATCAGGCGAAATTGAGCGACGTACCCTGTACCGCGATCGAAGTGACGACCCCCTTGCCAGTCGAGGGAATCGACTATCACATGTTTCGCCTCTACTTCGACAAGCAGAATAATCTTCCGGTCCATGTCGAATTGTACGGATTTCCGATTCGAGCCGGTGAGCAGCCTCCCCTGGTCGAGGAATACACTTACACGCAACTGAAATTGAACGTCGGTTTGTCCGATCACGATTTCAGCACGAAAAATCAGGCGTATAAGTTCTAATGACGGGCTGTTTCTGCCACTCTTTGCGATGGTCTGTCTCAATTGGGGAAAGAGAATCTCGCTGATTTGAGCACCGGCGATGGTCCCAATATTCTCGCGGGGGAACATTATTCTCTCGTCAGAATCGCTCCTTCTCGTTAAAATTCCTCTGTCAAGATATGAATCGATATCGGTGTCGTCAGGACGGTATCCAATGCCTGACGCGGTCGAGCGATTTGTTGAAGGAATGTATCTCAGAGGAAATGGCGCGAATGGAAGCCTCGGTTGCTTCGTTGAGTCCTGAAACGGATGAGCTTGTCATTTATGACAGCGTCGAATCGATACGCGAAGCGGTTGCCAATGCCCGCCGAAAGGGATTGCGCATCGGTGTCGTACCGACGATGGGAGCGCTGCACGACGGGCATATGAGCTTGATTCGCGCCGCGCGGTCGGAATGCGAATTCGTCGTGGTGACGATTTTCGTCAATCCAGCGCAATTCGGGCCGAACGAAGATCTATCGCGGTATCCTCGCCCTTTCGAAGCCGATGTGAATGCCTGCCGACGGCTTGGCGTCGATGCCATTTTTCACCCAGCCCCTCAAGTCGTATACCCGGCAGACTACAAAACATTCGTCGACGTCGAAGAACTTTCGGGCATGTGGGAGGGGGCCTTTCGTCCCGGGCATTTTCGCGGAGTCGCCACCGTCGTCTTGAAATTGTTTCTCATGATTCAGCCCGACGTGGCGTATTTCGGGCAGAAGGATTATCAGCAGCAACTCATCATTCGGCGAATGTGTAAGGACTTGAACGTTCCCGTTCAAATCCGCGTCTGCCCGATCGTGCGCGATCCCGACGGATTGGCTTTAAGCAGCCGTAACGTCTATCTCTCCCCCTCGGAGCGAAATGCGGCATTGACGTTATCGCGTTCGCTTCACTTCGCTGAGCAGGAATTGCAAGCGGACTCCGTCGAGATCGGTGCGGTCAAGCACCTCATGCAGCAGATGTTCGATACCGTCGACGGCGTGGCGGTCGATTACATTGCCATCGCCGATCCGGAAACGTTGGCCGAATTGGCTGCGCCACAAGAAAAAATGGTCGTGCTGCTGGCCGCCCGCGTGGGACAAACTCGTTTGATCGACAATTGCGTGGTGACCCGCACCGATTCGATGGCCAAATTGATGTTGGAATGAGCACGCTGATAGTGCATCGAAGATGAACGATGTGCCGGTTCAACTGCGGGTATTTTCGCAAGGAAGCGGGAGATTGAAATGCGTCCCATCCTGTTATGGATCTCATTGGAGAACCCTTGGGCTACGGGAGTCCACAACAATGTGGCATCCGTGGGAGCGGGATATTTGTGGTTGGCAATCGGGTTCGCCGCGCTCGGCTGGTCGTGGCTGCATCGGAAAAACTTTCCGTGGAAAGAGTCGACCGGAAATCTGTTGATGTGGGGGATCGGCGGAGTCGCCGTCCATCTCGCCTTTCCGATCTTCGGATTGGCAACAATTCCGATCAACGGCTACGGCTTCATGTTGTTTTTAGGCTTCGCCAGCGGCGGATGGCTGGCATCGCGCCGGGCGGTGAGCGTCAAGATGCAGCCGAATTGGGTCTGGGATGCCGGACTGTGGATATTCATCGCCGGGATTTTCGGCGCCCGATTGTTTTATTGTTTGCAGTACCCACAAAAGATATTCGGCGGCAAGCAAGGGATCGACCTCTTGCTGGCATTTATCAATCTCCCGTCGGGGGGTATCGTGCTCTACGGCGGCGTGATCGGCGGAGCAATTGCCTTTTTTTTTATTCTGTCATCGAAAACGAATCTCGCCTCTTAAACTGGCCGACGTTCTGGCTCCTTCAGTCTTCATCGGATTGATGTTTGGCCGAATCGGCTGCTTGCTTTACGGTTGCTGTTTTGGCGACCGCTGCGAACTCCCCTGGGGGATTACATTTCCTAAAGGGGGTATCACGTTCGAGGCGCTGTTGCAACGCGGATTTCTAACCGAAGCCGATCAGGCGACGTTTCCTTTGCATCCGACGCAAATTTATAGTGCCATTGATGCGTTGGTGCTGGCGATACTCTTGAGCCTGTACTACCCCCGGCGTTCGCGCGATGGGGCGGTATTGGCAATGGGATGGATCATCTATCCCATCACACGATTTTTCATGGAATATCTCCGTGGCGATGAAATGGGGCAGTTTGGCACTTCACTGACCATCGCGCAGTGGATTAGCATCGGCCTGTTCGCGAGTGGTCTGGCGTTTTGGGTGTTTATCTCTCGGCAACGGAACGGGGTAACACCCTATATTGCTTCAAAAATCCCCGCTCATGGCTCATGATGTGGCGGTCTGGACAAGTGCTTACTCCTGACGAAAAGTCAAAATCATACGTGGAAACGAAACTTTCGGGGAACTGGAGCGAAGTCGAACACGTCTCATCTGTAGAGACCGTGAACCACACCGATTCCGAGATCATTGACGCCTGTTTGCAAGGTCACACAGAAGCCTTTGGCATTCTGGTGATCCGGCACCAGGATCGTTTGTATAATACACTTGTCAAAGTTCTCGGCTCGGCGGATGCTGCCCAGGAAGCCACTCAGACCGCGTTTGTACACGCCTTTCATCGGTTAGCCACTTTCCAGCGACACGCCGCGTTTTATTCATGGCTTTTTCGCATCGCCATGAACGGCGCAGTCTCGGAAAAAAGAAAACAAAAGCGCTCGGTCACTTCGATCGATGCGATGCAAGAACAAACCGGTCGCGAACCGGCCGATTCGAGAACAGACAATCATCCGTCCCATGCGATGGAGGTTCAGGAGAAACAACGCCTCGTGCAACAGGCTCTCGCCGAACTGCACGAGGAACACCGCACCGTACTGGTGTTAAAGGAAATGGAAGGGATCTCCTACGAGGAGATCGCCACGATTTGCAACTGCCCCATTGGAACGGTTCGCAGCCGGATTCATCGGGCCCGACAGGAATTGAAGGAAAAACTGAAGACCGTGCTCAAGTCATTGTAGTTTTCATTGAAGTCCGTCAGTCTTTGGGAACGGACGCCTTATGCAGGCCATACGGATTGTGTTGATGTGATCATTTTTTGCGAGGCAACAAGCGGGTTATGAACGTCAAGTTACCTGATGATTGGGTGTCGGCCTATTACGACGGCGAATTATCCCCCGCCGAACGCGAGGAGGCCGATCGGCGGTTGCAGACCTCGGCTGAGGCGCGAACGGAATTGGAAGAACTCGGGCGACTTTCCCAGGCCTTACGTTCGCTTCCGGCTGCTGTTGCCCCCGCGGAGCTACGGCACGCCGTCTTGCAGCAAGCAGAGCGTTCGATGCTGATATCGTCGCCGGCGGCGGACGAACTCAGTCCACACAGAGTCGTTCAGAAACCTCGGCGAACGGCTTCTCGTCGCTGGCAGTCGGTCAGCGTCGCCATCGCGGCTGGAGTGATCGTGACGACGTCTCTCGTCTTGTGGAACGGAATTCCGCGTCAGAACAGTGAGGGGTTGACGATCGTCCGCAACGAAGCTGATACGACGGTTGACGGCACGCGAGTTGCGATGAAGCATACCGAACCCGCTACCGATACGTCGTCGATGGCCAGTATTTCCAACTTTGCGAATGCGGTCCCTGGAACTTTGACGGGTGTACCGCTGGAAGGAATGTCGCTGAGTGGCGACGCGTCGCTCACGCAAGCTCTCGAAGACCACATGCTGCAGAATACCGAATTGCTCGGGACAATTTTCAAGTATTTTCCATCCGATGAAGAACAAGTCGCCGTCGTGGAAATGACGGTCATCGACGTGCGTAAATCAGCCGGGATGCTGCAAGTATTGCTCTCGCAGCACGAAGTCATGGCCCAAGAGAC
>JBJXGP010000446.1:0-8009 GCA_046160425.1 Planctomycetaceae bacterium | reverse complement strand
CAAAGTCGATGACGTGGACAAAGTCGTAAAAAAACTTCCAAAAAACTCATTTGAGCAACTGACCGGCACCATGCGCGGCCTGGAACGTGAGGGACTGATTAAGAGTGCGATCTTTCAACGATTTCTGCCGGAATCAAATCGCGATAAAACTATCACGCTCTCAGGTGGTACGGTTTATCTGGTCTGTACCAGTGCCGGAGAAGTCGGCGTCAACATTTCGGCGGATCATCTGGTTTGCGATCTGTCGACTTTTGAAAGCATGGCCCAAAGGTTTGGCCGGGTGAACCGCTTTGGGGTCTGCGAGGATACCGAAATCCATGTCGTCTTCCCCCAATCATTCGATAACAACGATGAGTACGAATCGCGGCGAAAGAAAACGCTCGATCTGCTGGAACAACTCAACGGCGACGGCAGTCCTCAGACATTGAACGATCTACCGGCCAAAGCCCGCAGCGCAGCGTTTGCACCAACCCCCGTGATCCCGCCGACATCCGATATTCTCTTTGATGCGTGGTCACTGACCACGATCTACGACAAACTGCCGGGGCGTCCGCCGGTAGAGCCGTATTTGCATGGCATCAGCAGTTGGGAGCCGCCGGAGACGCACGTCGCGTGGCGGGAAGAGGTGGGACTGATCACGAACGATCTACTGAAAACATATAAACCCAAAGATTTGTTAGCGGACTATCCGCTCAAGCCGCACGAATTGCTGCGTGACAATTCCAGCCGAGTCTTCGACCGATTGAAGAAATTCAAGGCCGATCCGCAGACGCCTGTTTGGTTGGTTTCGAAGGATGAGTCCGTCGAAGCGACAACGCTGGGAAAAATCGTCGACTATGGAAAAGAGACGCTGTTCTCCAAAACGGTGCTACTGCCGCCCGCAGCGGGTGGGTTAGCCGACGGAGTGCTCTCCAGCGATTCGACGACCGCAAACGATGTGGCGGATGAATGGTATGCCGACAAGGAACATCGACAAAAGCGACGTATCCGCTTGTGGGAAAAAGAGCCTGTTCCGGACGGCATGCGTCTCATTCGTTCTTCCATCGACACTCGTCCCGATAGCGATGATCTCGAAGAAGAAGAGTCAGTCCAGAGATTCTGGAACTGGTATGAACTTCGCCGGAGCGGCGACAGCGATGGTTCGAAATCATCGAGCAAACCCGTTCGATGGCAGGTTCATATCGATGATGTCTTCCGAAATTGCTCCAACATCGTGCGAAAGCTGCTGCTCCCTGAAGAATTCCAATCGGCAATCCGGTTGGCTGCAAAATTTCACGATCACGGAAAACAACGCAAGGTTTTTCAAACTGTCCTCGGCAATTTCAACTATCCGAAGCTGATTCTGGCGAAATCCGGCAAACGCGGGAATCGCATAGTAGAAAAATACCGCCACGAATTCGGTTCGCTGATCGATCTGGTGAAAGCGAACGATGCAGAATTCCAACAACTCAACAGCGAGATGCACGATCTCGTCCTCCACCTCATCGCCGCCCATCATGGGCGCGGGCGGCCGCATTTTCCGGGGGATGAGGCGTATGACCCGGATGCCGGCGAGGCCGACGCGAAACTCATCGCCGCCGAGGTGCCTCGGCGGTTTGCGCGGCTGCAACGGAAGTACGGGAGGTGGGGGCTGGCGTATCTAGAATCGTTGCTGCGGGCCGCCGACTACGCCGCCGGCGCCGAACCGTCGTCATTCGTCGAGCCTGAAAAGGAGAACCCATGATGAATCACCCGACCCCGACGATCTGCGTGAATGTCGACGTCACCAACCCCGGCCAATTCTTCGCCTGCTGTGGCCTGTTGGAACTTGCTGATCGTCTGTGGCCTGGCGCGGAGGTCGTTGGCAGTTTTATGCCACCACGCTTCGACCGATCAATCTTCTGTATTTTTTCTAACACAAAGTTTGGTGCCATCGATCTTGTGAAGACTCTCTTGCGTTGTGACCGAACGTCGGTCGACCCCTATCGGCCTATCATGGGGTCCGATGGCAAACCGGTGAAGGATGCGAAGAAGACAAAGCCGGTCATGCTTGGAGAACCGGTCTCACTTCGACTCAGTTGGTGGCTGGACGAACTGGCGGGGAGACAAACCGGCTTCAAGACGTGGAGCGCGCATAAGACATCCGAAGGCCTCATCGGCGATATGACAAGCGCGATATGCGTTAACGAAATCACAGATGCAAGTATTCTTCAGCAGCGAGTTGGCATGACGAGCAGACTTGGACTGGATACTCGCAGCAGTTGGAATACCCTCGACGAAGGATTCTCGCCTAATGACCAGAGCCTCCCCGTAGACACGTTTCCGGCGACGGAACTCTTAGCGGCGATTGGACTCGAAACCTTTCGACCTGCGCTGTCAGGTGATGGATACATTTACGCTTGCTGGTCGATCCCCATGCCAACGATCGTAGCCCGTGCCGTCGCCTCAGGGAACGTCTACATCGCGGGCACGAGCCGCTACCGATTCGAGATTAGAGCACGCGGCAAATTCAAGTTCTTCACCAAGGCATCACTTTTTGAAGGGAACACTCATGTCTGAGTCAGCTAAATTCGATTACACGAAGTTCGACAAGCTTATTGATCCGAATGGACCGGTAATGATCGCGGCTCAGCAGTTCCTTAAGATCACAGCTATTTCGAGCGACGACATCGTCTTCCCGCCGAGCTACGCCAATCCGTCGGAGAAGAAGGACGATCCGCCGGTTTACAACATTGATATCGTTGATCCTGCGGACCCGTCGAAGAACGTCTGCGTCCTCGACAGTGTCCCGTCGCAGGCCAACCGAATGGAGCCGCTATTCGGGTTGCCGAAATACTTGGCACTTGTTCCGCAATATTCCGTGAAGCTCACGGAGGACTCGCCACCGATTAGTATCCTGGAAGTTGGACATAGACTTGCTGACGCCGTATTTCGCGGGACAGCTCTGCGCGATCCAATCGTGCAGGCCTTCAAGAACTACTCGAGGGGCAATGCCGCGCCTTTGGCTAGACTTGGTGCGACAAGCCTCGTATTTGGCGTATGGGACTCACGCGGCACAGGCGTGAAAGTCCCACGCCTCATCAACTCAATCGTCCGTGCATTCAACGTCACGCAACTCAAGCGTTCGGCGCAATACTCTCCGCCAATTAAGTATGAGCAGGAGGGGCTGATCCCTGCCGGGCTCGAAGGCAAGCCGGCAGATCATGGTCTTGCTGACGTACCCTCGTCACACAAGATCGGTGGCGTGCAAATCCATGGTGATATTCGCCGAGATTTTTCACTCAATCTTTCGACGCTTCGTGCCTTGAAAGGAGCGAATGCTGACGAGACTGAGAAGCTCCAGCGATATATCCTTAGCCTTGCACTTCTCGCGTTCACCGCAACTCCGGAATCGACCCTACGGCAAGGATGTCAATTGCTCCCGAAGGGCAAGCCGACATGGAAGCAGTTTTTTGCCACTGGGGATGAGAGCGATTGGGTTCCAGACAGCCTTAACATCGCGGATTTCGCTGCCGCAGCCGCGTCTGATTTCGGTGTTGTACAACCACAGAATCAGCCACTGGTCTTTGACAAAAAACTTCTGAAGACATCGATCGATGCGGACGCTAAGAAGAAGGCAGACAAGAAGGCCAGCAACAAGTCCCCCATCGACAACCTCACGCAACTCGTTAACGCACTCAAGTCTTCCAATAAAGGAAAAAAGCTGAATGATAGAAAGCTGAGTGAGTATCTTCAAAATGCCGAAGGCGACGAACTGAAACCTCTCGCAAATCAGATGATTGCCGTACTCGATGGCGTCGATGGGCCTGAGGCGAAGATTCAGAAGCTCAAGGAAATTCTCCCAAGCCCAGCGGATGGTCCCACGGTTGATGAGTCAGACGAAGTCAAAGATGATTCTGAAGGAGACTCAGAATGAACTTCCTCCTTCTCACCGTCCGTTTTCTCGACGATCGATACCACGGCCTGTTGAATCGTGGCGGGCCGCCGGAATGGCCGCCATCGCCGTTTCGGTTGTTCTGTGCGCTAGTCGCAGGCGTTGCTCGGCGCGGCGAACTGGACGGGGAGATCGGCACGGCATTGTCATGGCTCCAGAAGCTTGAGCCGCCGATCATCATCGCGCCTAAAGCAAAGTCTGGGCAGGCGATCATACAGTACGTGCCCAACAATGATGGCGATAAGAAAACTGATCGTCAGGAACGGCTGACAGCCAAGCCGACGTTTCCGACTTTGATGTTGCTGAATCCCGATGAGAAGCCGCGAGTGCATTATCTTTGGGATATAACTGGCAAAAGTGACGTTCCGGTTGACCGCCTACGTGACGCGGCGCGTAGTCTGACTACCCTGGGATGGGGTGTGGATATGGCATTTGCAGATGCCCGGTCGGTTGCAGAAATAGAAGCTCAAGAACTGACCGGAATACGCTGGCATCCCAAGCTGGGGGTGTGGCGTGACGAAGGCATGCTCCGGGTGCCGACTTCCGACGCCGAGCTTCAGGAATGTACGCTCTGCGATCTGAAACATTGCCACCAGACGGCGATCGATCGGATCGAGTATGGTAAACCGCTTCACACCGTAGACAAGCCACGTGTGTTCGATCGGGTGTTCTATGCCAGTGTCGAGCGTCCAATCAGTCGTCCTTCCATCGTCTTCGATCTTCGGCAAGACGATGGCGAGCGTTTCAGCTACCCGCAGCACAAGCTGATGCACATCGCAGGCATGGTGCGCCATTTGGCGATCAAGGCGATGACGATTGCACCACCGGCCGATGTGGCGGACGATTGGGTTGAAACCTATGTTGCCGGTCATTTGCGGCGCGGTGAACCGGACGAGGAGACGAAGAATAAATGCCTTGACGACGGCTGCCCGTCAAACTCGAACGAACATCGCCAATTTTCTTATATCCCGCTCCCGTCAATCGGTCATGTCCACACCGACCCATCAGTGCGGCGGGTGATGATTGTCGCGCCGCTTGGGGATGATCGGTTCTTGCACCATTTGGCGCGACGGCTTGATGGTGAGCAACTTCAACCAACACCGCAAACCAACCTTGATCATCCTCCGACGCTTGTTCAAACTCGCAATGATACTGTCGCGTCCCATTACACTCGCGCTGCCGTGAATTGGGCCAGCGTCACGCCGGTGATTCTGCCTGGCCATAACGATCACAAGCCGGCGAAAACGCTCAAACTGATTCAGAAAGCGCTGGCTCAATCGGGTATCGAGCAGGCCTGCGAGTTTGAGTGGAGTTCGCATTCTCGTTTTCCCAAATCGCTCTCAGCACATAAATATGTCGTCCGTGAAGGTGCAAAGCGGCCCGTTGGCTATTTGCGGCCAGATCATCTGCTCAGCCAGACCGCAGTCCATTTGACATTAAGACTCATGGAGAAAATTCCCGGCCCGCTCGCGATCGGGGCCGGCCGGCATTGCGGCCTCGGCCTCTTTGCCGCCGTATCCGAATAACATTCTTTTGCATTGAAAGGGCTTCAACCCAAAACCCAACTCTCGACGACTCAGTGGAGGTTCGTCGCTGTTTGCATGGAGGGCATTCTTCGTCCTTTTTTAAGGCAGGTGTCCCATGATCACGGCTTTGACCAATTTCGATCCGACCGCTCCCGTCCCGCTGTCTATGGTTGCCGATTCCCCGGGGGCAACTCCCGCCGCAACTCTTCCACCAACTGATGCCGATGGGGCTGAGGATCGCGAGTTTCCGCTGATTCCCGTGCGGATGCTCAACGAGTTCACTTACTGTCCCCGACTCGGCTACCTCGAATGGGTGCAGGGGGAGTGGGCCGAGAATATCGAGACGCTCGAGGGAACCTTCGGCCATCGCAACGTCGATCGCGAATCGCACAAGCCGGTTCCCAGTGGCGATGAAGCACAAGCGAATGAAGAGGCGGATGGCGAAGCCGAGTCGATTCATACCCGCTCGCTGATGCTCTCGGCTCCGCAAGAGGGGATCGTCGCGAAGCTCGATGTGCTCGAATTGGAGGGAGCCTCGGCGACGCCGGTCGATTACAAGCGGGGCAAGGTGCCGGATATTCCTGAAGCGGCTTATGAACCCGAACGGGTGCAACTTTGTGCTCAGGGACTGATTCTGCGAGAGAACGGCTTCGATTGCCGCGAGGGAGTGATCTATTACATCGCCACCAAACGACGGGTGACGATTCCGTTCACCGATGAGTTGATCGCCCGCACGCGCGAGCAGATTCGAGAGTTTCGCACGACGGCTCAAGCTCAGGTCTGTCCGCCGCCGCTCGATGACAGTCCCAAGTGTCCGCGTTGTTCGCTCGTCGGAATTTGTCTGCCGGATGAAACGAACCTGCTGATTCATCTCGACGATGCGACCGATGGTAATCCCGAAACTGGGATCGAACGGGATCGCAAGGATGGTGTCCGCAAGCTTCTTCCCACGCGACACGATGCGTTGCCGTTATACATTCAGCAGCAGGGAGCATTCATCGGGAAAACCGGCGATCGCATCACGGTGAAACTCAAGGGAGAGGAACTGGCGAACGTCCGCTTGCTCGACATCTCGCAGGTATGCGTCTTTGGCAACGTGATGTTTTCCGCTCCCGCACTCAAGGAGCTGACGTGCCGGAATATCCCCATCTGCCATTATTCATATGGCGGCTGGTTTCACAGTCTGACGACCGGGTTAGTACATAAGAATGTCGAATTGCGGATTCGACAATTTTCCGTGGCGGGCAATCCGAAAGAATCGCTGCAAATCGCTCGGCAAATGATCGCGGGCAAAATTAAAAATAGCCGGACGATGTTGCGCCGACATCTCGAAACTCGCGGCGACCGCGTGCTCGATCAACTGGCCGAATATGCGAAACGCGCCATGACCGCCGAGTCTGCCGAAACGCTGCTCGGCCTGGAAGGGATGGCGGCCAAAGAGTATTTCGCCGGATTCTTCACTCTGCTGTCGGGGGCACATCAGTTCGACGTCAACGGTCGCAATCGTAGGCCGCCGCGCGATCCGGTGAATGCGGTGCTGTCGTTCGTGTATAGCTTGTTGACCAAGGAACTGACGGTCGTGCTCAATGCCGTCGGGTTCGATCCCATGCTGGGATTTCTACACAAGCCGCGTTACGGCAGGCCGTCGCTGGCGCTCGATCTGGCCGAAGAATTCCGGCCGATCATCGCCGATTCCGTAACGCTGATGGCATTCAATAACGGCGAGGTCAACACCGGTGATTTCATTCAGCGGGCGGGTGCTGTCGCTCTGACCGAAGCGGGGAGGCGCAGCATTCTCGCCGGATTCGAACGTCGTTTGCAGACCGAGATCACGCATCCCATTTGTGGTTACAAGGTCTCGTATCGGCGAATACTCGAAGTCCAGGCCCGGCTATTGGCTCGATACATACAGGGTGAACTTCCAGAGTATCCCAGTTTCTGCACGCGCTGACGATCTGCTGAAACACTATGAAGAAGGAAAACAATCATGCGACACGTCCACCTGGTTGCTTATGACATCGCCTGTCCGAAACGCTACAGAAAAATCTATAAGGCAATGAAAGGGCACGGCGATCCGTTGCAGTATTCGGTGTTCCGATGCGAATTGACGGACATGGAATTGGAAAGCCTGAAAATTACCCTCTGGCCGATCTTGAACTTGTCACAGGATCGTGTCATGATCGTCGATCTCGGTCCGATCGATGGACGAGGCGATGAATGCATCGAATTCTGGGGTGAACCACGCACGGTCACGGCTGATCGGAATGCCGTGATTGTGTGACGAAAGGGGATTCGAGAGCTCCGGTGCCGGAAGAAATGCCGTCACCACTCGCAGTCGGAACGTGTTCTTTCACAATTTGTTAGGACATACCCTCGTGTTAATCACGAAATTGAGCGACGATTTTTCTGTACCTCTCGCAAACCGATTTTTAACTCCTGAAATGGAGAAGAGTTGGGGTGCGGGCGGTTTTCCGTTCTGAATAAGAGCGGCCCCATTGAAGCGCTAGTGAAGCGGGTCGGTTCTGTGCATAAGCGGGGTTTTCCGTTCTGAATAAGAGCGGCCCCATTGA
>JBJXGP010000445.1:0-13449 GCA_046160425.1 Planctomycetaceae bacterium | reverse complement strand
AGACGGCGCGATATTTGACCGATGATTCCGCCGTCGTCCGCCGAGGTTTTGCCCAGGCTCTCGGTCCACTGCCGATCGCCGAAACGGTCCCGCTGCTCGAGCATTTGATCGTCGATCGCGATCCTTCCGTGCAACTGGCTGCCGCGGCGAGTTGTCGCTCGCGGCCCGATCGCTGGGGGATTCCGATTCTCTATACGGGATTGATGGATGGATATCTCGCGACGCGCCAGCATTGCTTCGATCAACTGCTCGAACGAACCGGAGCCGTCGGCGTGATTCCACTGGAAGGAACTCGCGACGACCGCCGCATCTCCGCAGAGGATTTTCTCGAACAACACGGTTTGCTGGCGCACGTACACACCGCGCATGCCATTCGCGGCGGATTGATCCAGACGCCGAACAACGATGCTGCCGCGCTGAAAACGCACGAGGTTGCGCAAAAGTGGGAATCGATTCGACACAAACAACCGGATGTCGATATGACCGGCGAGGATCTTGCAGCGATATTTTCGGAGACCGATCTCTCCGCCTTGGAACAACGGCTCGACAACGCGACCGCAGCAGAGAGAACCATGTTGATCGACGTCGTATTGCCGGCAATCGGCGCGGAGTATCAGGCCCTGCTCGATCTGCGCGATCCCTCGGTCGACAAACGTCGTCAAGCCGCCGATCGCCTGGCGCAACGCGGAGGCGACCGGCAATCGCTGAGTCCGCAGGTCGTGCGGATTTTGCGAGAACGGTTGCTCCATGAACAGGACCGCATCGTCTGGCAGCGGGCAATGGCCGCGATCTTCCCTGACGGGACCGACGAAGCCGCCGAGATCGCGATCGTGGCCCTCAATCATCAATGGCCCGATATTCGTCTATTGGGATGCCAGTTCATCGTGCGGCATCCGCATCCGTTGCGCGGCATCTGGCTGTTGCCGCTGCTGAACGATGTTAGTCCCGCCGTGATGCAGACGGCGATCGAGGGGGCAGGGCTGTGCCATAATCCGGTCGTGCTGGATGGCCTCCCCGATAAAGAACTCACGACAGTTGAAGCCGACCCATCCACGGAGAGTGAGCCGCAATCAACGCCAGCGCATTCGCGCGGTTTGCGTCCCCTGTTGGGACACGCACAAATGCCGGTGCGCGAAGCGGCGGCGGTGGCGATGTGCCGTCTCGGCGATCGACAGGCGATGCAGCAGTTGCAGCAGTGGAGTCTCGATGCCAATCCGCAAATACGCGAACAGGCGGTGACCGCGATGGGGGCATCGCATCAGGGACGGTTCATCGAACAGTTGATCCGCCAGGGTTGGACCGAACCCGACGCCGGCGTACAACAGGCGATTTTACGGAGTCTATATGCACTTGTACCGGAGGAACAACGTCCGCGCGGCCTCTCTCCCACGCAACCCGCCCTCGAAGCGTTCAAAGTCTGGATGGAATGGTGGAAAGTCCGCTCGACACCGGATACAACAGCAGTGTATCCCTCCCCATAATTCAAAGACGTACTCAAGACGAAAGAAAATCTCACACGAAGTCACAAAGGCACAAAGAAGTCAAATGCAAGAAATTAGATAAGCCCCCAGAGGTCGATCACGCCGCGAGAACGTGGGAGATCAATTCGCTGCCAAAAACTTCGCAACGATTCATTAATTCAATCTTATCTTCGTGCCTTTGTGACTTCGTGTGAGACCGGTTTTCCCCCTCAAACAATGATCCCATCAGAAAAAGAATACATGGTGCAGACATGACGATACCCGCAAACGATGACTTTCGTCTTGAATGGCATGAAAATACGCTCGTTGTGATCCCTTCGGGGAACGTCGAAAGCATGCGGTGGGAATTGATCGACCAGGCGGCGGGAATCATCATGAGCCCGCTCAAGGAGGTCGAAGTCCCGATGGCGATTTTCGATCTGAGCGACGTCAATTACTTCGGCTCGGTCTTTCTCGCGTTGTTGCTGCGGTGCCATAAGTTCGTCAAAAGCCGAGGGGGAGAACTCGTCCTCTGCGGAGCCAGCAAAATGGCAACCGAACTGCTCCGTATCACCGCCCTCGACACCCTCTGGGCCATTTACGACACCCGCGACCAGGCGCTTGACGCCATCGGCACGTAAGAGTCCATCGAAAAATGGGTGACGATCCGCAATCCCGCTGAATCGAGACTACCGTCGATGACTGAAGTTTCCACTCCCAACCGCGTATTCATCACCGGCGCGCTCGGTTTCATCGGGCGCAGGCTGGCAGAACGCTACCGTGCTGTCGGTGTGCAAGTATCTGGTGTGGATATGCAAGCCGATCCGGCACTTGGCGTGGTGGCTGGCGACATCACCGAACCTGGCAACTGGCAGGATGCACTCAAGGGTGCCGAGACCGTGATCCACACGGCGGCCAGAGTGGGCTTTTGCGGGTCTGCGGAATCGTACTGGCGCGTTAACAGCGACGCCACGCGCAAGGTACTGGATGCTGCCGTGAAAGCGGGCGTGCGCCGCTTCGTGCATATTTCCTCGATTGTTGCTTTCGGTTTTGACTACCCGGATGGCGTCGACGAACGCCATCCGCTGCGCACCAACGGCGTCCCCTATGTTGATACAAAGGTGGCCAGCGAATGGGTGGTTCTCCAGGCTCATGCGGCTGGCGAGATGAACTGTACGATTATCCGGCCGGGCGATGTCTACGGCCCCGGTTCTTACTTCTTTACGGTCATCCCGGTGCGCGAAATTGCGGCCCGGCGATTCGTGCTGCCGGCCATGGGGCGCGGACATGTTTCGCCTGTATTTATCGACGATCTTGTCGAGGGCATCGTACTCGCAGCCGGACATGAGGCCGCCTCGGGACAAGTATTTACGCTCACCGGGGGAGTAACGGTTGAATCGAGGGAATTCTTCAGCTACTACTCGCGTATGCTGCGCAACCGTATTGTTTTCGTGGCGCCAACCGCCGTGGTTCTCGCCATCGCAGCGACGACCGGCCGATTCATCGGTAGCGGCGAAGCGTCTATGGCGACGATCCGCTATCTTGCGCGTAAGGGGGGATACTCGATCGAGAAAGCGCGCAGCCGGATCGGATACCACCCCACGACCGATCTTGCCGAGGGCATGAGGCATGCCGAGACCTGGCTGCGAGAAAATAACATCTTGCCTCGCAACTAAGCCGGGTGGGCGGGAACAGATTTATGTCCCGGTTGCGCAGCGACTAGAGTCGTCTCCCTCTCCCCATGAGTTGACACCGGCCCGCATCTGGTACAGACTTTGCACCATCATGAACGCTGCCACTCCCCGTTTGGTCATCGCCAGCCGCAATCGCAAGAAACTTGGTGAAATCGCCGAGTTGCTGGCTCCGTATCAGATTGCTGTCCAATGCGTGGCGGATTTTCCGGATGTCCCTGAAGTGGTCGAAGATGGTGAGACATTCGCCGCCAACGCCGCGAAGAAGGCGCGCGAGACCGCTCTGCACCTTTCGTGCTGGGCTCTCGGAGAAGACAGCGGCTTGATGGTCGATGCGCTGGGGGGGGCACCGGGAGTGTACTCTGCGCGATTCGCCGGCGAACCGTGCGACGATGCCCGCAACAACGCGAAACTGCTCGCCGAACTCGCGAATGTCCCGGAGGAGAAACGAGGAGCCGGCTACGCCTGCTTCGCGGCGGTCTCCGACCCAGAGGGGGTGATCCGTCTGGAGGTCTCAGGAACATGCCGCGGCCGGATTCTACGCGAAGCAAAAGGAGCGAACGGTTTCGGTTACGATCCGTACTTTTTGATCCCCGAACTGCACCAGACCTTCGGCGAACTCTCCCCCGCCGTCAAACGCCACCTCAGCCACCGCGCCCGAGCCTTCGAACGCCTGTTGCCGCAGTTGGTGAGGGTGTTGCAGAGTTCGTCGGGTTAAGACCTGGAGACTGGGAGACTCGGAGTGGAAATCAGAAACCAGCCGCGATCGGGATTTCGCCGAGAGTGGACTTTTCTCGCGATCTTCGCAGTCGGTTACGCGGGGCAGATTCTCTACGCCGGGCGGGTTCTGCCTGATCCCGTCGCTTCGCATTTCAATTGGCGTGGCGAACCTGACGACACCATGAGCTTGCGGGCGTACTTGATCTTCATGGCGCTGTTCGGCGTCGGCCTGCCCGGGTTCTTCATCGGTCTATCGAAAATTTTGCGCATGATCCCGGTGTCGATGATCAATCTTCCGCACCGCGAATACTGGTTCGCGCCGGAGCGAATCGAAATCGCCATGCAGATTTTCACCCGACTGATGACGTGGCTGGCGTGCGGAATGCTGGTGTTCTTCATGGGCATACATCAGTTGGTGATCGTCGCCAACCTCAGCCGGCCGGTGCAATTGCCGACGATCCCGTTTCTGGTGCTGTTGGGGATCGGCTTTGTTTCGTTCCTGACGTGGATGGCGATGTTGTACCGCTCGTTTCGCATCCCTGAGTAACGAGCAGCCGCGATTCAGTGAGTCTCTGGCACGGTTCTCGACCACGAGATCGATCGGTATCGCTCGATGCGAATGTCGTCATCCCAAAAATCCTTCGGCAAGCCTGCTTTCTGTTTCAAGTGTTCCATGAACTCGCGCTTGTCGGGACACATATTCCAGACGGAAGGGAGCAGCGTCCCTCGGCGGTGTCCGTGCGTCAGAATGAGTCCGTCGATGCCGGGGTGAATGCGAGCGAGCAATTCGTCTTCCGAGTTGAACTCGATCGGTTCGGGGAGCGTCAGCAGCGAAATCTGGATGTGGAGGCCGGGAAATTCATCGGCGGTCAACGGACTGAATCGCGGATCGTGACACGCCGAGGCGTAGGCGTTGTGGGCCACATCTTGCACAAGCGGCATGCGCGGGATGAGTGTCCCCATGCAACCGCGCAGATGTTCGCCTCGGCGGAGCGTGACGAATGTCGCCCGGTGTTGTTGTAGCGGCGGCGGGAACACGAGGGGATCGATGCCGATTTCTCGCTTCGTTTTCAGAAAATGGACGAGCGAAAGTTCCGCGACGTCAAGCAACGTCCCTCGATCCTGTTCGACGGGCGAGGAAGTCTCCATGTCTTCTTTTCTCTCCCTCGCCCCATCCTTCACTCTTCATGGTGGGCACAGCCCACCCTACAAAATCGTTGCGAATCGCTCACGTCAAACCGACGATCGGGTCGCCGTGGTAGACGTGGTGCGGGCGATCGAGGCTGTCTTTCCAGGAGATCGTCCTCGGCAGGCCGAGCGATTCGTAGATTGTTGCGGCCATGTTTTCCGGGGTTTGCGGGTCGGCGGTCGGGTATCCGCCGATTTTGTCCGACGAGCCGATGACGGTTCCGCCGATGGTCCCCCCGCCGGCGAAGAAGACGCTTTGTACGGCGCCCCAGTGGTCGCGTCCGGGGAGCTTCGACGACGCACCGGGGAAGGTAAACGATTTAGGCGTGCGGCCGAATTCTCCCGCCATCACGATCAGCACATCGTCGAGCATGCCCCGCTCGGCGAGATCGTCGATCAGCGCCGAAATAGCACGATCGGTTGGGGGGAGGAGAAACTCCTTCAGATTGCGGAACGCCGCTTCGTGGGTATCCCACGATTCGTTGTTGCCGAGATTCACCTGTACGAGGCTGACTCCCGCTTCGACGAGTTGCCGCGCCATCAACAGCGACCAGCCGAACGAATTGCGGCCGTATCGATCCTGCATCGCCTCATCGGCGGCATGCACATCAAGGGCCCTATGCACGACACCGTCGCGCAGCATCGAGACCGCATGTTGCCGGTGCCGGTCGAATTCGCGGACCTGTGCCGCCTGATCGAGTTCCTTTCGCTGCAATTCGAGCGACGAGAGCAACTGCACGCGGCTTTGAAACTGATTTTGCAGCATCCCTTGCGCAAGCTCGAGTCGCGGTGCTTCGAATTTGTAATCGGGGGGAGTCGTTTTCCCTTCCCAGCGCTGGAAGCCATATTCGGGAAACGCCCCGTGAACGTAACGCGTATCGCGATAATTGCCCGCTTCGACGAACCACGGATCGTGCTTCGAACCCATCTCGCCGGCGAACTGCCCGGGGATTGTTCGCCCCGTGACGTGAATCAGTTTTTCAGGAAGGACCGCGGCGGGGGGAAGATTGTTTCGCGATGGGACGAGCCCGTTCACGAGCGAAGCGAATACGGGAAAATCGGACGGCTTCGGCTGATTGCTGTCAAACCCGATCGGCAGAGGCGTGCGGCCCGTCAGCATCACATGATGGCCGATCGAATGTTCGTTGTAAGGATGCGTCAGCGATCGAACCAGCGCCCACTTGTCGCTCTGTGCGGCCAGACGTGGTAGATGTTCGGAGATGAAAACCCCCGGCGTCTGCGTGGCGATCGCGGCGAATTCTCCGCGGATTTCTTCGGGAGCAAGCGGCTTAGGGTCGAAACTTTCGTGCTGCGCCAAGCCCCCCGACAGGAAAATATAGATCACCGACTTGTGCCGCGATCGGAGCAATTCGCCATTCACGGCATTTTCAGCGGCGAGAGTGCGCAATCCCGCGACATGATTCATCCCCAAACCCAACAGGCCGATCGAACCGATCTGCATCGCCGTGCGGCGAGTCAAGACCGGGTGAGTGAAAGGAGATGGCGGCCCGCTGTGCAACATCGATCATCCCTCGGCTGGGTCCGGATAGTTCTCCCATGTATCTTAGTCGAAAGTAAGAGTCGGCGAAATCTCAAATCTACGAACTGACGTGTATCAGCGAATTCAGTTTCGTCATTTCGAGGACTTCCTTGATATCCGGCGATGTGTTGTGCAGTTGAACTTCGATTCCCGATTTGCGGAATGAGGTGAGCAAGCCGAGCAACCCGCTGGGGATCAGCACGACACCGCTCAAATCGACCGCCAGAATCTGACAGTGAACTTCGGCAAATAGTTTTTCAAGTGCATCGTGATACCGAGTGAGGCAAAGGAGATCGGGGACCGGCTGGCCGCCGAACCCGACGACGGTCAGCGCTCCTCTCGCGTAAATTTTGAACGGCCCGAAATCGTCCGGGACCGCTCCGCCTTGCAAGATTCCGGAATCCTGCGAAGCCATATCGGCATCGGTGTCGAACTCGATATCCTCATCCGGAGGATCTTGAGAAGTGTTCATGAGCGCGTCCTCTGTTCGAAGTGAAAAACGAGCAATAAAGAAAGCATCCGTTTGACATCAACTGCATCGACGTCAAGAATAGTTGCGACGTCGCATAAGATGGTTCGACGTAAGAAAAACGATTCGAAGGCGAATCGGCTGCATAGACTTTCTTCAGAGAGGACCAACTGAGTATACTGAAAATAGTAGTCTCGTATCAAGAAGTGAAATCGACCGGGAGGTGTGGAATGTCCGAATTGAATCGCCGGGAATTTGTGCAGGGAACCGTCGGATCGCTCGCCGCGGGCGTCTTGGCAACCGCGCTATCGCAGCCCCCGCCCTCGGCTCAAGCCGCTGATGCCACAGGGTTTCGCATCGCCCCGTTCCGCTTCGATGTCACTCCTCCCAAAGGGCATTCGCTGTGCGGCGGGTGGATCAAGCCGGTCGAAGACTACGACGACCCCCTCGAAGCGATCGGTTACGTCCTGCTCGGTTCCGATCAGCCGATTGTGGTCTGCGCCGTCGATTGGACGGGGCTGCTCAATGAAGCGCATCTCGCGTGGCGCACCGCACTCGCCGAAGCCGCCGGCACAACTCCTGAACGGGTCGCCGTCCATTGCGTGCATCAGCACAATGCGCCGTTTGCGTGCCTTGAATCCGAACGGCTGATTCTCGCGCAGGGAGACCTGCCGCATATCGTCGAACTCGGTTACTTCGAAGACTGCCTGAAACGGGGCAAGGAAGCGGTGACCAAGGCACTCGCCTCTCCGCACAAGGTGACGCATATCGGCACGGGACAGGGGAAGGTCGAGAAGGTCGCCTCGAACCGCCGCATCCTGAATGAAGAAGGGAAGCTCGTCAACTGGCGCGGCAGCGCGAGCAAAGATCCCGTCCATCACGAACTCCCCGAAGGCTTGATTGACCCCTGGCTCAAGACCATCGCCTTTTTCGACGGCGAGACGAAAATCGTCTCCACGCATTTTTATGCCACGCATCCCATGAGCTATTACGGCGACGGCCGCGTCAGCAGCGACTTCGCCGGGTTGGCCCGCAAGCGACGCCAGCAGGATGAACCCGATTGCACGCACATTTACTTCACGGGCTGTTCGGGCAACATCGCCGCCGGGAAGTACAACGAAGGGACTCCGCAATCGCGCCTTCAATTGACCGAGCGAATGTATGCGGGGATCGTCGCCTCCGAAGAAAAGCTGGATATGAAACCGCTCACCTCGATCGCCTGGAAGATGCACGAATTCCTCCCCACGCCGCGAAGCTCGCTGAATGCGGCGGAGATCGAAAAGAACATCGCCAATCACGACAACGCAGTCGTCAATCGCAATCGTCCCTCGTACATGCTGACGTGGATCCGCCGGTGCGAGCAGAAGATCCCGCTGCGAATCACCGCGCTGCATCTGGGCCACGCCGTCATGCTGCATCTCCCGGCGGAATCGTTCATCGAATATCAGCTTCGCGCGCAATCCCTCAAGCCCGACAACTTCGTGACCACGGCGGCATACGGCGACGGCGGCCCGTGGTACATCCCCGTCAAGGAAGCCTTCCCGCAAGGGGGCTACGAAGTCTCCGTCTGCCTCTGCGAACCGAACATTGACGACCAGCTTACCGATGCGATGAAAGACGTGCTGGCGTAATTCAGGCCGCATCGTGTGCTTGAATCGTAGCCCGAAGTGTCAGCGAGGGAGCTAATCAGGCGTAGAGTGGGAGAGGGGTGGAGTGATGGAGGGGTGGTGAGGGGGAAAGACACAGAATCATAACCTCAATTCCCTCGCTTCGCGATACAATTGAAATACGCATCATCAGACCGATCGTTCGCAGTATCGATCAACGGACGGAAACGAAATCGCTTTCACAGGGATGAACACCATGTCGGCACTCTTTTTGACCGAGCAGGATGTCCGCGAACTGATCGATATGCCGGCGGCGATCGACCTCGTCGAAACGGCGTTCAAACAGCTCGCCGCGCAGCGGGCTTCGAACTCCCCCCGCCAGCGCGTGACTCAGCCGGGGATCATGCTGCATACGATGTCGGCGAGTTCCACCGACTGGGGAGTCGTCGGCTGGAAATCGTACACGACATCTGCCGACGGTGCGCGGTTTCACGTTGCGATATACGACAGCGCTTCGGGAAAATTGCAGGGTATCATCGAAGCCGATTATCTCGGCCGCCTGCGCACCGGAGCCGCCAGCGGCGTCGCCACCGAATACATGTCTCGCCCCGATTCGCGCCTCGTCGGCATCTTCGGAGCCGGCAAGCAGGCCGAGACTCAGTTAGAGGCGGTTTGTGCCGTCCGCAAGATCGAACATGTGGAAGTCCACAGCCGCAATCCCGAGCGCCGTGAAGAATTCGCCGATCGCATGAGCGCTAAATTGAAAGTGATCGTCGAGCCGGTGTCATCGCCGTATCAAACCGCCGATGCGAAGGATATCGTCATTTGTGCGACGTCGAGCAAGTCTCCCCTGTTTGACGGGAACGATCTCGATGAGGGGACGCATCTGAACGTCGTCGGTTCGAATTTCTGGCAGAAGGCCGAGATCGACGTGAACACGGTCCGCCGGTCCGACGTCATCGTCTGCGACAACAAGGAGCAATGCCGGATCGAAGCGGGTGATTTCCGCCAGGCGCTCGAAGAGGGGGTCACCGACTGGCAACTGATGCACGAACTCGCCGAGATCGTCGCCGAACGCAAAGTCGGCCGCGCGACCGCCGAGCAGATCACGCTGTTTAAGTCGGTCGGTTTGGCGATCGAAGACATCGCCCTCGGCCAGGAAATCCTGAAACGCGCCCGCGAACAAAACCGCGGTGTGGAGTTGCCGTTGTAAGGCTGCGTTCGCCGGCTTTCTCTGCGTCTCGAGTTTCTGAAAATCCTGAATGCAAAGCATCACGAATTCGCCGAGAGTTGCTCGGCGAATTCCAGGACCCATTGATCGATCAAGGCCCGAAAGGATTCGAGATTGACGTCGCTCAGGGTCTGGAAGTGATTGCGGTGGAAGACTTCTTTATTGCGGATCGTCCCCTTCGCGTTGAGTTCGACGATGTGCAGCGTGCTGTACGGGCGAACGACCATCTCCAGCAGGCTGAACAAGCTCGCGCCGTGCCGGCCGAGTTCGTCGCGACTGATTTTCGCACCCATGCCGTCGCGGACCGCCGTCGACAATTGAAAACCGCGGAAGTGTTCGCTGACTTTCCGCAGGCAGTGTTCGATGTGGTCCGAGAGTTCCAGACGAAACCTGGTGTGAAGGTTTTTGAGTTCTTCCTCGCTCAGGGCGTGGGCGGCCGCTTCCTGTCCCTTCTTCTCGCGGGCATTTGATCCCCTCTCGATGGCGCGTTGCAGACGTTGTTCAAATTCCATAAGGCATCCGATATTGAAAAGATCTCGAAGGGGTTGCGAAGGTCGAACTGCGTCGCGTGCCGTAGCCTGCGGGGTTCATTTCACGTCACGCAACTGAATTCTATGGTCAGTTTCATGCCGGACGCAACGAGAACCGCCGAATTTCCGGCCTTCACAAGCCCGGAGTGGGTGACTTTTGAGGATTTTTAGGTTCAATCGGGTCGGCGAGAATTTGACTCCTGGCGACTCGCGGAAACCGCTGGTTTTTGGCGGACGGCCCCTGTAATTTGTAGAAATTACGATCCGAGGGGCTGAAGTCGCGCTTGACGAAAACGGGAATCCTGCGGACACTATTGTAAATGGTGTCCGCAGGCGAGCAGCCGGGGGGGCAAAATTTGCCGTCGCTGCCGGTTCTTACACGTCGCAAACCGGACGCCAATAGCAAAATTTGCCGCTTCGTGGTATTCAGATCATGGAAATGTTTGACTGGGAACTCTGGCAGAAGACCCAATGGTCGTGGGGGCTGTTAATTTTAATCATAACTGCTGGCGCAGCCGCAATTTTCAAAATTCGTTCGCGGATGAGGGAGAGTGATGATCCTGCGGCCTCGGCGCGGCAAATGCTATTGCAAATGAAAGAATTGAATCAGGAAGGTGTCCTGTCCGAAGCCGAATACCGAAAAATCAATAGTCGGCTTTCGGTACGAACCGACGACGCTCCCATTGCGAATACACACTCGGTGAAACCTCACCCCGTGCGAAATCGCGAGGAGCCGTCCTCACCATGAGGTGAATTCAATTCGCACATTTTTGTGTGTTGTCACTGCAGAAAGAAACGGTCTTGACCGGCAGCATTGAAGGAAACCTGATGCCATCGGGGACGGATTTCGGTTCGGGAAAACGCGGTTCAACCGGCAAGAAGAACGCTAACTGCTCTTTTTGCCGGAAGAGTTATCGGGAAGTCGGCCCCTTGGTCGAAGGCCCCGAAGACGTTTACATTTGTGGCGAGTGCATCGAGCTTTGCCAGTCGATACTCGACCAGGAACGTCGACGGAGGGGGACTCCGCGCAAACTCTTCAGCAAAGTCCCCACGCCGCGCGACATTGTTACGCACCTCAACCAGTATGTGATCGGTCAGGAAGAGACCAAGCGGACGCTGGCCGTCGCCGTCCACAATCACTACAAGCGGCTGATGCTCCACGAGGATGCGGAAAACGACGTCGAAATTGAAAAATCAAATATTCTGCTGGTCGGTCCGACCGGTTCCGGTAAAACATTGATGGCCCGCACGCTGGCCAAGTTCTTGCAGGTTCCGTTCGCCATCGGCGATGCTACGACCCTCACCGAAGCGGGTTACGTCGGCGAAGACGTCGAAAACCTGCTGCTCAAGCTGCTGCATGCCGCCGATTTCGATATCGAAGCGGCGCAGCGCGGAATCGTGTTCATCGACGAGATCGACAAGATCGGCAAGACGAGCCACAACGTCTCGATCACCCGCGACGTGTCGGGCGAAGGGGTGCAGCAGGCGCTGCTCAAGATGCTCGAAGGGACCGTCGCCAACGTGCCGCCGCAAGGGGGACGCAAACACCCCGAGCAGCAGTACATTCAGGTCGATACGACCAACATCCTGTTCATCTGCGGCGGGACATTCGTCGGCCTCGAAAACATCATCTCCAAGCGGCTCGGCAAAAAGAAAATCGGCTTCGGCGCGATGACCGGCGAAACGACCAAGGAAGCCCGCAACGAGAGCCCGCTCCCCGCGATCTGCGTCGATGACGTGATCGAATACGGCATGATTCCCGAATTGATCGGACGCCTGCCCGTGATTACGACGCTTTCATCGCTGAGCGAAGCCGATCTCGTTCGCGTGCTGATCGAACCGAAGAACTCGCTGGTCAAGCAGTACCAGAAAATCTTCTCGATGGAAGATTCGCAGCTCGAATTCACCGAAGCCGCGCTGCGCGAAATCGCGCGGATCGCCAAGATGAAAGAAACCGGCGCACGCGGACTGCGCAGCGTCGTCGAGAAATCGATGTTCGACATCCTGTTCGAACTTCCCGAGACTCCGGGACACAAGTACGTCCTCACGGACGAAGTCGTCCGGGGTGAAAAACGGCTCTTCGCACAAGACGACACCGCCGCCGCTTAAGAGATCCTAACACAACCGGTTGTGCCTGTCGAAAATGCCTCAACATTTTCAAAACATCACGCAGCACAGAGGTTGTGTTAGAGTTATTAAGAGAACTTCATGCGTGCGGCAAAACGATGACGAACCGGGTTCCTTTGCCCGGTTCGCTTTCGCAGGTGATCGTCCCCTGGTGCGCCTCGACGATCTTGCGGACCGTCGGCAGTCCCAGGCCGCTGCCGTTCTGCTTCGTAGAAAAAAAAACCTGGAAGATGCGGGCCAGCGTCTCGGTGCTCATGCCGCTCCCCGTATCAATGATTTCGAGAATCACGCGGTCATCCCGGCAATAGGTCTGCAATTCCAACCGGCCCCCTTTGGGCATCGCCTGCTGTGCGTTGAGCGCCAGGTTCATCAGCACCTGCCGCATCAGCGAAGGATCGATCGCGACCGACGGCAGGTCGGCGGCGAGATGCGGACTGATTTCGATCTGATGTTCGACGGCGTGCGGGCGATAAAATTCGATGAATTCGGCCACGAACCGGCTCAGGTCGACCGATTCCTTCTCGAGTTCACCCGCGCGGGCAAACTGCAAAAATGCGCTCAGAATCTCGTCCAGATGCTGGCATTCCTTCTGGACGGTCAGCAGCTTGCCGCAGATCCGGCGGTCGCGGGGAGATTCGCTGTTCGCGAACTCTTCGAGCAGAAGTTCGAGATTCAGGCCGATCGTCGAGAGGGGATTGCGGATCTCGTGAGCCAATCCTCCCGCCAATGCCGCGATCTCAGCATATTGCGTTTGCAATCGCCTGCGTTCGACTTCCCCGGCTGAATTCGATTCGGCAGTCATATGACAAAACCTCGGAACGACGAGTACCCGAATCGCAGGTTCTCGTTCCCAAGCTTCGCCTGGGAACGCAAGTCAGCGAGAGCT
>JBJXGP010000444.1:0-12119 GCA_046160425.1 Planctomycetaceae bacterium | reverse complement strand
CTCTCGACTCGACAGTCGAGTTGAACGAAGGCGTGCGTGTGCGTCTAACCGGGTAAATTGCAAAGACTTTGAATGGTGCATGACGACGGATAACGGTATTTTCGAATGAAATTCATGACTTTGGATGTTCCCCGGTGAAATATCCACCGAGGTTCCTTGACGATGAGCATGGAATCGAGATAAAGTTGAACGGCTCAGGATCGGCCGCGATGGTCATGTCCACGATATGACCATCGGAAAGTCCAACTATTAAACCAGCAGCAGACCATAGACAGGTTCGAGGATCGTTTCACATGCCGACAATTAATCAACTGATTCGAAAGCCCCGCAAGCCGCAGCGCAGTCGAACGAAGACGCCGCTCCTGGAAGGGTGCCCGCAAAAGCGCGGGGTCTGTCTGTTGGTCAAGACGGTCACTCCCAAGAAGCCGAACTCCGCTTTGCGTAAGGTCGCACGCGTGCGGCTTTCTAACGGGAAGGAATTGACGGCATACATCCCCGGTGAAGGGCATAACCTTCAGGAACACTCGATCGTGCTCGTTCGCGGCGGCCGTGTTCGCGATCTGCCTGGTATCCGCTACAAGATCATCCGCGGCGTGCTCGATACTCTGGGCGTCAGCAATCGTAAGCAAGCCCGCAGCCGATATGGAGCCAAGCGTCCCAAATAATCGGGTACGCGATTCCGCAAACTCAAGTTTCACAGATTACGTTTATCTCCGATGTTAACCGGTCTCGCAACGAGGCCGTCCATTTCCCATACTGTTTAGCGTGTACGAAGGTTTTTGAGTTATGGCAGACAAGTTTACAGCCAGTTATTCACAACTCCGACCGGATCAGCGTTACGGGTCGGTTTTGCTGAGCAAATTCGTGAATTGCCTGATGCATGACGGGAAGAAGTCCATTGCTCAACGGCATTTGTACAACGCGCTCGACATGATCCAGAAGCGCATTCCCGATCAGGAGCCGATCAACGTCTTTCACGCCGCCGTCGATAACGTCAAGCCGGCGATTGAAGTCCGCTCGAAGCGCGTCGGCGGTGCGACGTACCAGGTTCCCACGCCGGTCCCTTATCGCCGACAGCAGACGCTGGCGATCCGCTGGATCCTCCAAGCCGTCCGCGGCAAGAAGGGACGCCCCATCAGCGCCCGATTGGCCGACGAACTGGTCGCCGCTTTCAAGCGTGAAGGGACGGCGATGACGACCCGCGATAACGTTCACCGTATGGCCGACGCCAACAAGGCGTTTGCGCATTTTGCATACAGCCGATAATTCCACGACATTATCGAGTCGGCGCTGTGGCACGGGAAATCCCGTCCTTCAGCGCCGATTTTTTTTCGAATCATTCGAGTTTCCGGCGATCCCGCTCTCGCTTACAATGCGACAGCAATGATCTCAGCAGTAATCGTCGGTTTTTATGACCACCAGGAGCAATAACCCATCATGGCCACGGCGATGTCCGACCTGCGAAACATCGGTATCGTGGCGCATATCGATGCCGGAAAAACCACGACCACCGAGCGGATTCTCTTTTACACCGGCATGTCGCATCGGATGGGAAACGTCGACGACGGAAACACCATCACCGACTTCGATCCCGAAGAGGCCAAACGAGGGATCACCATTTATTCCGCGGCGATCAGTTGCCAGTGGAAAAACCGGACGATCAATCTGATCGACACGCCGGGACACGTCGATTTCACCGCCGAGGTCGAGCGCAGCCTGCGCGTGCTCGACGGCGCCATCGTCATCTTCAGTTCCGTCGAGGGTGTCGAAGCGCAAAGCGAAACCGTGTGGCGGCAAGCCGATAAATACCGCGTGCCGCGATTGTGTTTCATCAACAAGCTCGATCGCATGGGAGCCAGCTTCGAGCGCACGCTGGGACAGATTTCAAATCGCCTGAAAGGGAAACCGGTCGCATTACAGATCCCCATCGGCAGCGGCCCGAATTCGTTCAGCGGCATAATCGATCTGATCGAAATGCGGGCGATGTACTTCGATGCCCAAACAAAGGGTGAGAAGATCGACGTCACGGATATCCCCGAAGAGTATCACGAACAGGCCCGAGTCTGGCGTAATCGGCTGATCGAAACGATCACCTTATACGACGATGCCTTGCTGACGCAGTATCTCGAAACGGATACTCTTCTCTCGGAAGACATTCATCGTGTCCTCAGGCTCGCAACCTTGCGCGGAGAAATCCAGCCTACGTTCTGCGGTTCGTCGCTCGACTACATCGGCGTACAGCCTTTGCTCGACGGCGTCGATCGCTATTTGCCCAGTCCGCTCGATCGTCCTCCGGTCACGGGTCTCAATCCCAATCCCAAAAAGCAGGATGAACTCGAAACCCGAAAACCGGACGCGAAAGAACCGTTCTGCGGCCTGGTTTTCAAGGTGCAGGCCGAGCAGCACGCAGACTTGTATTTCCTCCGCGTTTATTCGGGGAAGTTGAAATCCGGATCGAGGGTGCTCGTTCCGCGCACGGGGAAAAAGGAATTGATCAGCCAACTCTGGCGAGTTCAGGCCGACTCTCGCGAAAAAATCGAACAGGACGACGTATCGGCGGGGGACATCGTCGGGATCATCGGCCCTAAGGATGCCGCGACGGGAGATACCTTGTGCGATCCGCAACATCCGATTTCGCTCGAACGAATCACCTTTCCCGAAACGGTGATCTCAATGGCGGTCGAGCCTGACTCGAGCGCCGAGCGCAAGAAACTGGCCGAGACGCTACAACGACTGGCATTGCAAGACCCGACGTTTACCGCCCGCATCAGCGAAGAGACCGGCCAGACGATCATCAGCGGCATGGGCGAACTGCATCTGGAAGTTCTGCGCAATCGGATGGAACGAGACTTCGGGCTGAAGGTCAAAGTCCACAAGCCACGCGTCAGTTATCGCGAAACCATTCGCAAATCGGTCGAAGCGGAAGGGGAATTCATCCGCCAGCAAGCCGGCATTTCTCACTTCGCCAAAGTCAAACTTCGGCTTGATCCGCTACCGGAGGAAGAAACGGTGCGGGTCATCAATCGCCTGAAACCGGGAACCTTACCGAGTCAGATGAATCAACTGTTGGAGCAATCGGTCCAGGATGCCTCGCGCGCGGGGGGATTGGCCGGCTTTCCGTTGATTCATGTGCAGTTTACGATCATGGATGTCACGACGCGCGAAGGCGAAACGACCGAAGTAGCAATTCAGCAGGCGGCTCAGGCCGCCGCTTATCAAGCGCTGAATGACGCGGGAATTGTCCTGCTTGAACCGGTCATGAAACTGGAAGTCGTTACACCTGAGCAGTTTATGGGAAACATTCAAGCCGACTTGAACGCCCGCCGGGCGGCGATTCTCAATTCGGAACACCGAGGCGACTTGTGCGTGCTCACGGCGGAGGTCGCACTCGCCAAGATGTTCGGGTATTCAACCCAGATCCGCAGCTTGTCTCAGGGTCGGGCTTCGTATTCGATGGAACCGCTGAAATACGCCGAGGCTCCACCGGAAGATTTGCAGGGAATCATCGGTTAACGATAATCTCCCCCCTCGCAGGGGTGACTTGTTTCAGTGAGATCGATATCATACGACCCTTGATAAGCTGTAACGTGGATGATGAACCGAGTGTTCGAAGAAAGTTCAGAAGTTGACATCACGTTGCTTGACACAGACTTGGGACTTCACTAGCATGGGCGGTTTTCCACATCCTGTTACGATCAGGGACGTCCAGACGTAAAGCTTTTGGTAAGGAAGATTTGAGTGGTTGGAACGACGCAGGAACGCATTCGAATTCGTATGGAAGCATACGATCACTCGGTGCTCGATCAATCGGCGACCGATATCGTGGACACCGCGAAACGAACGGGGGCGATCGTGCATGGGCCGATCCCCTTGCCGACGCGGATCGAACGTTACACGGTTTTGCGCAGCCCTCATATCGACAAGAAATCACGAGAACAATTTGAAATCCGCACTCATAAGCGGGTCATCGATATAATTCAGCCGACGGGAAAAACGATCGACGCTTTGAACAAGTTGTCGCTTCCCGCAGGCGTGGATATCAAGATTAAAGCCACAGCAGGAGGGGGGTAACGGAAACGCATGCTCAACGTAAAAGTTCGTTGAATACCCTTCGTGGCTGAACGGCTTGCCGCAAAACGCAAGCACATCTGATGCCAATCGGGATATTCAACGGGCCGGTACATCGGTTGAATATCTCGGACTCTTTTTGTGCGAGACAGGACAACTGCCGCAGCGGATATTGATCCTGGCAGCAGCATCCCTTGTGAGCGGGTTCTTCCCATAAGAACCGAACAATCGATGCCCGAATCGCGCACCCAACCTTTGGCCTCCGTCGTCGAGGATGGGGATAACTCTACAAGCGGTCCAGGGATATTTAGCAAGCGTTTTCCCATCGAATTGAGTTGAGCGAATTATTAAATCAATCGAGCACAATACGATCTCGATGAATGCAGTAACGTCAAAGTGACATCAGGCGTTAAATCAGTCCTCGGGAGTTATCAGCGATCAGTTTCAGCGAGTCTGTTTTCAACATGACGGCGGACGGCGTGAATTAGGGTGAGAATTATGCCAGTCGGATTATTGGGTCGCAAAGTCGGAATGACTCAAGTTTACAACGAAAAAGGCGCGGTGATTCCAGTCACGGTGGTCGAACTGGGGCCGTGTACCGTGCTGCAGGTGCGTACTGCCGATCGCGACGGTTACGAAGCGGTTCAGGTTGGTTTCGGCGACAAGCCCCGCCGGCTTGCCTCTCGCAGCGAACGAGGGCATGTCGCTCCGCTGACCAGCAAGCGTCAGAAACGCCTTGCCGCCTCCGGGGTCGCCGTACTCGAAAAACCAGGCTGCGAACCGAAAAAATTCATTCGCGAATTCCGCACAGATGGCGAAGGTTGCGATCTGAAAGTCGGACAGGAATTAAAAGTCGATCGGTTTACCGAAATCAAGTTTGTCGATATCATCGGGACGAGCAAAGGCCGTGGCTTTACGGGTGTCATCAAGCGCCACAATTTCGGCGGCATGCCTGCTGCCCACGGAGCGAAAAAAGTTCACCGCCAGATGGGTTCGACCGGACAAAATACATACCCCGGAAAAGTGATGCGGGGCAAGAAGATGCCCGGCCATTATGGTCACTCTCAGGTCACGATTCGTCACCTGAAAGTGACGCGTGTCGACAACGAAAATAATCTGCTGCTCGTTTACGGTGCGGTTCCGGGCCCGAACGGCGGGTATGTCATCGTTCGTCCCAGCAATAAACATTGATCGTTCATGCGAACGTCAATTAAATATCTAAGATACTCGCAGATAATACATTCACGACGGTGCCGACCGGATTAAGTCATTCACGAAAAGCGGTCGACCAAGTCGTTCAGTTCAGGCAGATGTTGGAATAGGTCAGGTGTGCCATGATGACATTACCCATTCGAAATGCAGCCGGTCAGGAAGTGGGATCGTACGAATTCGATCCCGCCGAGTTGGCATCGGGCATCAACAAGCAATTGCTGCACGACGTCGTGGTGATGTACGAATCGAATCTGCGCCAGGGGACGGCCAAATCCAAGACTCGCGCCGAAGTCAAAGGAAGCAAGAAAAAAATCTTCCGTCAAAAAGGGACCGGTAATGCCCGTATGGGAAACAAGCGCACGCCGATCCGCCGTGGTGGCGGTCACGCGTTTGCCAAGCAACCCAAGGATTGGAGCTACCGCATGCCGCGCAAAGCGGTGCAACTCGCCACGCGGATGGCTCTCTTGAGCAAATTCCTCGATAACGAAGTCACGATCATCGATCAGCTCTCGGTTGATGCTCCCAAGACAAAAATGATGTCGCAAATGCTGGGAGCGTTGCAGATCGCCGACAAGACCTGTCTGCTGACGATCGAACAACACGATCCGAAAATCTGGCTCTCATCGAGAAACATCAACACGTTGCGGGTTTCGCCCGCACGCGATCTGAATGCCTATGTGCTTCTCAAGCAGAAGCAGTTGCTGATTACCAAATCGGCATTGGATCAATTACGAATGAAACCCTCGGAAGCCGTCGTTTAGATTCACATCTTCACACGACTGCGATCATCGTAAGACAGATAGACCACAAGTTTAGTACACGCGATACGACAGCGATGGCGGGCAAAAGGATACGATCATGCCGATTCAGATGGTCACGGGAGTCGAACTGGAACCTTATCAGGTTGTCATTCGGCCTTTGGTCACGGAAAAAGGGACGCACATCTCCGAACGCCACAACGCCTACACGTTCGAAGTCAATTCCGTCGCGACCAAGACGGATATCAAGAAGGCGGTCGAAGAGCTGTGGAACGTCCGCGTGGTGCATGTCCGCACTCAAAACCGCCTGGGCAAGCCCCGCCGGCATAAAGGCATGATGGGGGCAACTAATAACTGGAAAAAGGCCATTGTCGAATTGCACGAAGAAGACCGCATATCGTTCTTCTAAACAGATACGAGTCAACTGTAAATGGTGAAGGTTGACGGACTCAACCTTGAATTGAATACGTCGGTGAAGGTGGTGGATCATGGGACTCAGAGAATACCGTCCAACAAGCGCAGGTCGCCGAGCCGGCTCGGTCAGCGACGGCGCCGATTTGACGCGGAATCGCAAAAATAAGCCCGAAAAATCGTTGCTCGTCCGCATCACGCGCACGGGGGGGCGAAATTTCCAGGGCAAAATTACCAGCCGGCATCGCGGCGGCGGTCGCCGCAAAATGTATCGGTTGATCGACTTCAAGCGTAACAAAGATGGCATGGCCGCCAATGTGATCTCGATCGAATACGATCCCAATCGATCCGCTCGCATTGCACTGGTCCAATACACCGACGGCGAAAAGCGATATATTCTTGCTCCCGATCAACTCAAAGCCGGCGACGTCGTGAACAGCGGCCCCGGATGCGAGCCCCAGATCGGTAACTGCATGCCGTTGACCGACATTCCTCTCGGCAGCACGATTCACAACATTGAAATGCAGCCGGGGCGCGGCGGACAACTCTGCCGCAGTGCCGGACTCTCGGCAGTGATCAATGCCCGTGAAGGGAACTGGGCGCAAATCACGCTCCCTTCCGGCGAAGTTCGTCGTATTCCGAGTGCCTGCCGCGCGACAATGGGGGCGGTCAGCAACTCGGATCACATCAAAGTACAAATCGGGAAAGCGGGACGAAACCGCCGCAAGGGACGCCGGCCTCACGTGCGCGGCACCGCGATGAATCCGGTCGCGCATCCGATGGGTGGTGGTGAAGGACGAACGGCAGGGGGCCGTCATCCGTGCAGTCCGAATGGCAAACTTGCCAAGGGCGGACACACGCGTAAACGCCGCAAGCCGTCGTCGCGTGCCATCATTCGTCGTCGCAAGTCTCGTCGTTATGGCCAGTTGATCGTTTGATATCGTTTGAAAGTCGTCGTCTGAAATCGAGGGGTGAAGGTTAGATATGGGACGCTCACTGAAAAAAGGTCCTTTCGTTGATGCAAAGCTCCTGAAAAAGGTGGATGGCTTGAATTCCATCAATCGCAAGGAGCCCATCAAAACCTGGGCACGTCGCAGCACCATCACTCCGGAATTTGTGGGGCACACGTTTCTGGTTCACAATGGCCGCGCATTTCTGAATGTGTATGTCACCGAAGAAATGGTCGGCCACAAGCTTGGTGAATTCGCGTTGACCAGAACGTTCCGCGGACACGGTTCCAAGGGTAAGAAATAGCAATCACTCGTTGCGTATCCCGATCGCAAAGGTTCGCAACGAAATGATCGAGTGCAGTCGAAAATAATCGTCAGTAGAATCGAAACGAATTTGTTCAGGTATTGAGTTAAATATTGGGGTGTCGCAATGGCATTAGTCAGGGCTAAACACAGTTTTGCCCGCATCTCGCCGACCAAGGTTCGTCCGTTTGCGGATTTGATTCGAGGGCGCGCGGCGAATGTCGGGTTGAGTCTGCTTCGTTACGAGCCGAATCGGGGCGCGCGGATGCTGGAGAAGGTGTTGAAGAGCGCCATGGCCAACGCCGAAGATCGCGGCGCCCGCAACGTCGACAATTTGATCATTACCGATGCACGAGTCGATCAGGGACCGATGTTTAAGCGCATCCGTCCGATGTCGCGCGGCATGGCGTATTTGATTCGCCGTCGCTTCGCTCACATCCACGTGGGCATCGAAGCCCCCGAGTTGACCTGATCGAAGTGAAGTGAAGAAAGCGCAACGAAGCTTACAGCGAAATATAGAATTACGAGTTGTACGAATTCAGGACGTCTAGAGAATCCGATAAGAGTGAGTCAGTTATGGGACAAAAGGTTCGCCCGACGGGATTCCGAGTTGGCATCATGGAAGACTGGCGGAGTCGCTGGTACGCTTCGAAGAAGGAGTTCGGTGAACTTCTCGTCGAAGACTTCCGGATCCGCAAGTTCATCAAGGAGAAATACCAATTCTCCGGAATTCCCAAAATCGAAATCGAACGAACCCGCGATCAGGTCGTCGTGCATCTCTTCACGGCTCGCCCAGGTATCATCATCGGCCGCAAAGGACAGGAAGTCGACCGCCTGAAGGCGGAACTTGAAGATCTCACCGGCCGGCGCATGGAACTCAAAATCGTCGAAGTCAACAATCCGCAGTGCAGTGCCTTACTGGTGGCAGAAGACATCGCACAACAACTGGTCAAACGCGGAAGTTTTCGCCGAACCATCAAAAGAACTTTAGACCAGGTCATTGAAGCGGGTGCGCTCGGCGTCAAGGTCGAGTTGTCCGGCCGATTGGGCGGGGCGGAAATGTCCCGTCAGGAAAAAGCCAGCCGGGGATCAATTCCCCTTTCGACGTTACGTAAACATATCGATTATGGATTTGCCATCGCGCAAACCGCCCAGGGATCTATTGGCATAAAAGTCTGGATCAATCTGGGAGATTATTCAGACGAGGAGAAAACCGATGGCACTCATGCCAAAGCGAGTCAAGCACCGCAAAAGTCAAAGAGGGCGTATAAAAGGTAATGCGAGTCGCGGCAATACCGTGGCCTTTGGCGATTGGGGACTTCAGTCGCTTGAGCCGGGGTATGTTCGCGCGACGACCATCGAAGCCTGCCGTATCGCCGCCTCACAATATATTCGTGGTGAAGGAAAGTTGTACATTCGCATCTTTCCCCATAAATCCCGCACATCCCGACCTTTGGAAACTCGAATGGGTAAAGGGAAGGGCGAACCGGATCACTGGGTAGCGACAGTGAAACCCGGAACTGTTATGTTCGAGATTTCTGGCGTCGGCCAGGATGCGGCCCGCGAGTGTTTTGCCCGCGTCGCATACAAACTCGGTGTCGCCACTCGGTTGATCGCACGGAAAACGCATATATAATAGACCTTCCCTGGATTTCCGAATCTGGGTTTCCGAATACAGATAACATGCGTCGGTGAGTGGATCTCGGCACCGACTCAATAAAATGACTTCAGCAGATTGACTTCAAACACGAATCACTCCATCGCGTAAAGTGTGCGGATATGACGAAAGCCAAAGAACTTCAGGAACAAAGCAACGAGCAGTTGGAGTTTTCTCTCAAGGAACAACAACAGCAGCTTTTTCGCATGCGACTGAAGGCAGCGACCGAAAAGCTCGATACGCCCAGCAACCTGCGAAAAATTCGCCGTGAAATTGCTCGCATCAAAACCATCCTGACTCAACGAACCAGCGCCCCTGTGGCGTCGTAATCTGTAATCTCCGTGGGCCTCGTCGCTGAAATGCGATAAAGCCTCTCGATCATCATAAACTTGAACATCATAAAGCTGAGCGTTACGCCGTCACATACACGATCATTATTTTGCCATCGTCTGAGGTAGCAGCAATGCGGAAACGGTTAGTCGGGGTAGTTACAAGCGACAAAATGAACAAATCTCGCCGAGTCGAGATCGAACGGACATACCGTCACGCCAAATACGGCAAGACGATGCGCGCTCGTACCATTTGTCACGTCCACGACGAAAACAACGAATCGAAGACCGGAGATCTCGTGGAGATCGAAGAATCGCGTCCTTTGTCTCGCCTGAAGCACTGGACGCTCGTGAAAATCGTCAAGACCGATACGGTTCCCGAAAAGATGGAAGTCTGAAATATCGCGACTAGCGACCGTCGCTGGGCATCAATCGCAAAGCCAAAAACCACGGCGAAGTCAAAGTCAATTGCGTTCGAATTTGAAATATAGAAGCAGCAATAGTAACGGCCCCTGAGCCATCGATTTATGAAGCACATCCCGAAGCGTATGGGATTGATGGTTACGAAAGTATCTCGATCATGATTATGATGCAGACCTGTCTGGATGTGGCGGATAACACGGGCGCCAAGGTGGCCCGTTGCATCAAGGTTCTCGGTGGAACCCGGAAACGGACCGCGCACATCGGCGACGTCATCGTGGTCAGCATCATCAAGGCGATCCCCGGGAGCGCCTTGAAAAAAGGGGAAGTCGTCAAAGGGGTCATCGTTCGCTGCAAGAAGCCGACTCGTCGCGCCGACGGGAGTTATGTCCGCTTCGACAGCAATGCCCTTGTGATCGTCGATAACGATGGGAACCCCAAAGGAACCCGTATTTTTGGTGCGGTTGCCCGCGAATTGCGAGACCGTCGATACATGAAGATTATCAGCCTTGCCAGCGAAGTGGTGTAAAGAAGATGAAAATCAAACGTAACGATTCCGTCGTGGTGATCACGGGCGATGACGCCGGCAAGACCCCACACCGTGTGCTGCAAGTCCTCGACGACGGCAAACGCATCGTCGTGGAAGGAGTCAACCGCGTCTACAAGCACGTCAAACGCGGACATCCCAAAAGCCCTCAAGGGGGCCGATTGCAACTCGAAATGTCGATCGCCGTTTCGAACGTCAAATTGTTCTGCAGTTCGTGCGGTAAGGGAGTCCGCGTCGGATATCGCTTCGCAAACGACGGCAGCAAAGAACGCTTTTGCAAGTCGTGCCAGGCAATGGTCGACAAAGTGAGCCCTCCCCCCAAAGCGAAATCGAAAAAGTAAAAGCACTGTCGGCGGAGAATCGCTCCTCGCCGGCATTCGCATATTGTCGATGACCGTGTAACATATTGACCGCCTTATTTTTAATGTGAACGAGCCGCGATGGCTGAATACAAGACGGTTCGGACGTCTCAAATTTAGCCGCAGAAAAACTTGAGCCCCAGTGGCCCGCTATTTTTGACGGCGACACACAGGACCGCCAGGATTTTTCTGCGGATGTCCCGAACGCGATCGAAACCAGCCACATACCAAAGGCCGAAAGTCCGGAAGAGAAGATCATGCCTCGGTTGTTAGATCAGTATCATTCTCAAGTCGTCCCCTCGCTGAAGAAGCAATTCGGGAGAGACAATGTTCACTCCATTCCCAAGCTGAAGAAGATCGTGATCAATATGGGGGTGGGGCAGGCGACCCAGGACCACAAGCGTCTCGAAGAAGCGAACGAGCACTTGACGAAACTTTCGGGTCAGAAGCCGCAGATCACGCGATCCCGCAAAGCCGTCTCGGCGTTCCGACTCCGTGAAAACATGGAAATCGGCTGCCGGGTCACGTTACGGGGAAAGCGGATGTACGAGTTCCTCGATCGGCTGATTACGCTGGCCTTGCCCCGCGTTCGCGACTTTCGAGGTTTGAATCCCAAGGCTTTCGACGGGAACGGGAATTACAGTCTGGGTCTCAGCGAACAACTGGTCTTCCCTGAAATCATTCCCGATAAAGTCACTCACGTGCAGGGGATGAACATCACCCTCGTGACGAGTGCGGTCAGCGACAGCGAAGGACAGGCGTTGCTGAAGGAATTTGGTTTTCCGTTCCAAAAAGAATAACGTTTTAATGTGCGAGTGGCGTGTACAACCCCCACTCGAAGCCGGGTCGAAGTCCATCGATTGGCCCTATTGATGACGAACGGTTTCGAGACGGTTGACTTCAAAAATTTCTGATTCTCCCGCTGTGGGGACGGTGAAGATGGCGAGCAAAGCAAAGATCGAAAAAGCGAATCGAAAGCCGAAGTTCAGCGTGCGGCGAGAACGACGATGCGCTCTGTGCGGGCGGCCCCGCGCGGTGTATCGCAAATTCACCGTCTGCCGAATTTGCTTTCGAAATCTCTGCCTAGATGGTTTGGTTCCCGGTG
>JBJXGP010000443.1:0-3150 GCA_046160425.1 Planctomycetaceae bacterium | reverse complement strand
CGTCGTTGACGTTTGCCGGTTCCCAGGCGGGCTGGCGTTCTTTGCTGAAGGTCAGCATGTCCATCACGAGGTTGTAGATCTTCGACTGGTTTTTTTCGACGATGTCCCACCCTTTTCTCACGATCTCTTCATTGTGATCGTTGAGACCCATGTCGATCAGATAGCTTCCCCCCCTGATCCCCTGCAAGATGTTCTTGATGTGATGGCTGAGCGTGGCGATCGTTTCCCCCATCGTTGCCAGCCGTTCTGCCTTGATGAGAGCCTGCTGATAGCGGTTGTTTTCGATCGCGAGAGCCGTCTGCCGTCCGATCGCGGCGAGCAAGCGGAGCAATCCCTCGTCGAATATCTGTATCGGACCATTGGTCGCCAGGACTCGCTCGGCGGGCGTGGTGATGTCGACATACACTACGCCGACCAGTTCGAAATGCCCCTGCATCGGCACGCACATCGCTTCGCGAATGCCGGCTTGCAGAATGCTTTGCCCCGGTAAAAAACGCTGGTCGCTGCGGGCATCGGTCGTGCGGACGCTGCGACCTTCGCGAACGACGACCTCGACGATGCTTTGCGACACCGGCATTTTTCCGGTGTCCTTCACGCCGTGACGATGTGTAAAGACGACGGGATTCAATTCGTGGGTCTGCGGATCGGCGAGCATCAGGCAGGCGCGATCGGCCCCCACGGCATCGATCGTCAGGTCGAGCACCCGTCTGAGCATCTGCTCGAGCGACATCGACGGACGGACAACTTCCTCCGAAATCCGGTACAAGACCTGCAAGTGCTGCAAAGTTTGCGCTTGAACCGCGGGCAGGGCTTCGAGATCCTTGTCCAGAAGCATCTGTTCGCCGCGCGGTGCAATCGTGCCGACAATGTGCGAGCGGTCTTCGACCTCGGCCTTGCCGATGAAGTTCACGAGGTGCGACGCATCAAACGATTCGGGACCGTGCGACTGTTCGGCGAACATCAGAATCGTTCTGCCGATCTGGATGAGATCTCCATCAGTCAAACGACGCGTCCGGACGGCGACGCCATTGACGAACGTTCCGTTGGAGCTGTTGCGATCGGTCACATGGTATTGGCCGTCGATCGCTTCCAGGGTCGCGTGATGCCGCGAGACCTCGGTATCGTGAATACGCACCGCGTTCCTTACTCCGCGTCCGATATCGAGTGAAGACGATTCGATATCGTAACGAGAGCCTTGATTCGCTCCTTGAATGACCAACAGCGTCGGTTTGGTCATACGCGCAGTGTTATCCTGATTGAATGAGATCGATGGACATTCAATTGCCGAGGAGACACATCATCCTCTCGCGCGCAATCGCATGGCATCCATTTCAGCGGTCCGATCATCATACCAAATTCCAAGCCGGAACAAACCCATTGCAGACCTTCAACATCAATGTTGCGGCATGTGAATGGATATGCTCGATTTCGGGATTGATATGCGAGAGAGCAGTTGCGGCGTCACCCCTGGACACGCGCGGAACAGCATTGTGATCATAATTCGCGTTTAATGAGAATTTTCACTTACGCGGCAGCGGATTCTTTTCCCCGAGAATTCGAACCGTTTCGCCGGGCGTTCAATTCGTAACCTATATTGAAAGTACTCGCAAGATGCTGAGGTGATTGTAGATTTCGCCTTTATCGATTCTAAGGGTTTTTCGGGCGCGTCGAAATAGTGTGCCGCTCTTGCCTTGTCCAGCATTGAAGTTGATAACCGTTGGAAATCACCGGGTGAACAAGCCACCCGGCTCACGAATCTCCGTTTTTGATCATTTTCAACGGGCTGTTAGGAGAGTTGGAGTTTCTCATGGCGGATATCGATTGGAATTCACTGCACACAGCCGCACTTCAGGATTTTTCCCTGTCGGCTTTGCCCCCCACAATCCGACTCCCCGCGCTGCCGGTCGCGGTCACTCAGTTCACGCAAAAAGCAAACAACCCCGATGCCAAAATCAAGGATCTCGCGACGATCGTCGAGACCGATACCGGCTTGACCGTCGAATTGCTGCGGCACGTGAATTCATCTCTTGTCGGTTTGCGTCACCGGGCGGCGAACGTACAACAGGCGATACCACTGCTGGGCATCCGCCAGACCAAATTATTTCTGATCACGGCTGGAATGCAATCGGCCATTCAGGCCCGCCATTCGAAGCTGATTCATCACGGTGGATTCTGGAATTCAAGCCTGCAAAAAGCGCTCTTTGCCCGCGAAACGGCTGCATTGCTCAAGACCGATGTCGAATTGGCTTTCGCCGGGGCGTTACTTCAGGATTTTCTACTTCCGGTCATCACCAATGAATTGACCGAGCCTTACCTTCAGTTCCTGAATCATCGTGCGGCACAATCCGCCGGTCTATGCGAGTATGAGCAGAGCCTGTTTGGCTGGGATCATGCGGCCGCCGGTGCATCGCTGGCCAGTCGCTGGCAACTTCCCGATGAACTGATCTGCTGCATTCTGTTTCATCATTGGGGATTGGCGATTCTGGCCCATCCGGAATTGAAGCGGACCGCCGTCGCCGCCATTGCCGTCTCGGCCATGCTTCCCGACCAGATCAAGCAAGTGGAAAACGGATTTGACCAACTTCTTGAACTTCAATCCGTCTGGTCGGCATTCGATCTCGAAGCGATTTGCGACAAGGTCGACTGTCAACATGCCGAACTCGGCCTGGGAGTCAACAACGATTTTCCTCTCCTGGCGCGGTATCGGCAATCGCAGTCGTTACAGCCAAATTGATTTGGGAATGCCCAGCCGATTTTGCGTATCCTGCACACTTGGGAATTGAAATCGCTGGAATTGCCGCGTCAAGAGCGTTACAGTGTCAGCCGAGATATCGGTATCGCACACGCGATTTGAGTGAGACACGACGAACTCAGGCGAGGAGTCCCCACCGTGGATGCATCCCCTATACCCGAAGCGAACAGGACATCCGAGAATAACGAGAAAGCTCCCGAGCGAATTTTTCTCTATTCTTATCCAAAAATCGTTTTGTTGTATCCGACCTTGCTGACGGCGTTTTTGGCTGGTCTTGTGATGTGGCTGACGGGCAACGCATCGGGGACCGATCGACCTTTGACCGAGGGAGTAGCCATTCTCTTTCTGATCACCACGGGGATCAACCTGGTGGTTTTCGCATTCGACTTTCCCCGCAC
>JBJXGP010000442.1:0-8402 GCA_046160425.1 Planctomycetaceae bacterium | reverse complement strand
CCCGTTTCGTGCAAACTTTCGGAAAATGTGTCCATTTTTCAAAAGTCGCTTTGAAATAACTGTAAGCCTTATCCACTGGACTCGCAGCGAATTTGCCGCCGGTATCCGTTTTCAACGGGGACGACAGGAGATAAGCTATCGCGAGATGTCCATTCGTTCGATGGACGCCTGCCCCATGAATCCAGCATCCCTCGAAATGTTCCGCACGATGAAACGCCCGGCATCATGATCAAACGCGCTTTTTTGTTGTTGATCGCAGGAACCATTTTGATTCTGGTTCTGTACTACAGCCAGATGCGTAACGAGCCGTTCAAGGTTTCGGGGTTGATTGAAGCCGATGAAATCCGTCTCGGCTCGCGCATCGGCGGGCGAGTCAAACAGGTACTCGCCGAAGAGGGAGACGCCGTCCATCCGGGAGATTTGCTCGTCGAACTCGAGCCGTTCGACCTGAATGAACGGCGCGCGGAAGCGGCGGCAAAACTTGCGCAGCGACAGGCCGAACTCCAGCGATTGAAATCGGGTTTCCGCGCGGAAGAAATCGGCCAGGCGCTGGCTCGCAAGAACCTGTTCCAGTCCCATCTCGAAATGCTGATCAGCGGACCGCGCGAGAAAGAAATCGAAGCCGCACGCGCCGACACCGAACTCGCGCGAAGTCAACTCGACCTCGCCACATTGAGGCATCAGCGCGCCGAAGATCTGCTCAGTCGCGGTGCGGCGACGCAACTGGAAATGGATCAGGCCACCTCAGAACTCAAGGTCGCCCGATCGGCGCTCGACGCCCGCACCGCACAACTGGGCCTGCTCGAAGAGGGTACCCGCAAAGAGGAACTCGACAAAGCCAAATCGCAGTTGGAAGAAGCCGATCAAGGCTGGAAATTATTTTCCAGCGGTTATCGCACCGAAGAGATTACGGCGGCGGAAGCGAACGTAACGTCGGCGCAGGCGGCGCTCGATGCCATCGATCGCCAAATTGACGAACTGAGCGTTTTCTCTCCGATCGATGGGGTCGTCGAAGCGATCGAACTGCAACCGGGGGACTTGGTATCGGCGAATGCCACCACGGTCTCGCTGATCGATCCGCATAAATTGTGGGTGCGGGCCTACGTCCCTGAGAATCGGCTCGACGTCAAAATCGGCCAGGAAGTCTCCGTCACAATCGACAGTTATCCCGATCGCACATTTTCGGGAACGATCACGTTCATCAGCCGACAGGCGGAATTCACTCCCTCGAATGTGCAGACCGTCGAAGAGCGGTCGCAGCAGGTGTTTCGCGTGAAAGTGACGCTGAACGATCAAGCCGGTGATCTCCGGCCGGGGATGGCGGCCGACGTCTGGCTCGATGACCCGCGGGGGAATCCATGAGTCAGCCCGTGATCGACGTCGATCAGATCGTTCGCAAATTCGGTTCATTGACCGCCGTCGATCGCGTCAGCTTTCAAGTCCAAAGGGGAGATATTTTCGGGCTGCTCGGCCCCAACGGCAGCGGAAAATCGACGATCATCCGCATGTTGTGCGGCGTGCTCGCACCGACGGCAGGGAATGCCCGCGTGCTGGGGATCGACATCGCTGAAAACCCCGAAGCGATCAAGCGACGCATCGGTTACATGTCGCAGAAATTCAGCCTGTATGCCGACTTGAGCGTCCGCGAAAATCTTGAATTCTACGGTCGGATTTACGGCCTGTCCCCCGCCCTCCTCCAGGAGCGAATCGCACACGTCCTCAAATTGACGGGGCTGACCCCTCGGCTGGAACAGCTTTCCGGCACCCTGTCGGGGGGATGGAAGCAGCGTCTCGCGCTCGCTTGCGCACTGATCCACGATCCCGAACTTGTGTTTCTCGATGAGCCGACGGCGGGTATCGATCCCGTCGCCCGCCGGGATTTGTGGGATCTGCTGTTCGAACTGTCGGGACGGGGAATCACGCTGCTCGTCACCACGCATTACATGGACGAAGCCGAACGCTGCAATCAGGTCGGCTATCTCTCGAATGCGAAACTCATCGTCTGCGGCCGGCCGGACCAGCTCAAGCAGCTTCCGGCGGTGACTCCCCCGCATACCCGGCGTTACGAACTGGAGACCCCGCGCCCTACCGAGGCATTGCTCGCACTTCGACAATTGCCGCTCGTGCATGATGCCACACTGTTCGGGCAGAGCATTCACTTGCTGGTCGACGAGACCGTGAAACAGGAGACGCTGTTTTCCGTAATTTCGGCGAATCCCCAAGAACTGCAACTCCGTGAAATCGCACCGACGCTGGAAGACGTTTTCGTCACGCTGGCCCGCCAATCTGAAAACTCGACGACGATCAGACACGTCGGAGTGGACGCGATAACTCCGCCAGAGCCACCACTGACCGCAACCTCAGCCGCATCGACGCCGGACACCAACGCTCGCGCGTCGTCGAACGACTCACCGGTTCGCGAACGGTCGCTCGCCGGTTTTCTCGCCATCTTTCTGAAAGAATTCACGCACATCAAGCGGGAGCGGACGACGCTGTTCTTTATGTTCATCGTGCCGGTCTTGCAGACGTTCATTTTCGGCTTCGCCATCGATACCGAGATCGAGCACATTCCGACCGTCGTCTACGACCTCGACGGCCGCCTGCAATCGCGCGAATTGATCTCGGCATTCGAGAATACCAGAACCCTCGAAATCATCGACTTCGTGCAGGATGACGAGTCGCTCGAGCGCGCGCTGACGTCCGGACGAGCGAAAGTCGGCATCCGCATCCCGCCGCATTTCACTGAGCATTTGCATCGGGGCGAACAGGTCACCGTGCAGGTGCTGATTGACGGCAGCGATTCGCAAGTCGCCACGGCGGCGCTCACCACGACGAACCTGCTGGGATATCAATGGTCGGTCAAATCGGCCCGACGCCTCGGCGAAACGCTGCCGGTCGTCCCCGCGCGAAACCTGTCCGGTCGCATGGCCCCTCCACTCGAAATGCGGCCTCGCCTGCTTTACAACCCGAATCTCGAAAGTTCGCACTTCTTCGTGCCGGGACTGGTCGGCATCATTCTGCAACTGGTCACGTTGTTTCTCACGACATTCGCCATTGTCCGCGAGAGAGAGATGGGGACGCTCGAACAACTCTTCGTGACTCCCGTCGGCAAATCGGGCCTGATTCTGGGGAAACTCCTCCCCTACGCCTTGATCGGTTTCATCGAAACCCTGATCGTGCTGACCGTGATGGTCTACATCTTTCATGTCCCCATCAACGGCAGCATCGTTCTGCTGCTCGCCCTGTCGTGCCTGTTCCTCGTCTGTGCCCTCGGTCTCGGCATGCTGGTCTCGACGCTGGCGAAGACGCAGGTGCAGGCGATCCAACTGGCGTTCATCATCATGTTGCCGTCGGTGCTGCTTTCGGGTTTCATGTTCCCCCGCAGTCAGATGCCGTTGCCCATTTACGCAGTCACTTTCGGCATTCCCGTGACGTATTTTCTGGAGATTCTGCGCGGCGTCGTGCTGCGCGGAGCCGACCTGTTCGATCTCTGGCCGCACGTTTTGGGATTGCTCATCTGCACGCTCGTCATCTTTGGACTGAGCATCGTGCGATTCCAAAAGCAGTTGGCGTGAGGTGTTGCTTTCTCAATGCGCCAGCGTTGCAGCGATTTTTCGCATCATTCACCCTCGCCCGCTTGCGGGAGAGGGCAGGGTGAGGGTGCTTTTTCCCCGGTTTCAATTCGTCCGAGATACAATCGATCCATCGTATTTTGAAAGGCACCCTCATCCGGCCTGTCGGCCACCTTCTCCCGGAGGGAGAAGGCTTTACACCGCTACCGGAGGGAGAAGGTAAAACCCGCGAAAGTCTCGTCGCCGAAAGTTTCGCTCAACTCACCTTCTTGAGGAACGTCACACGACCCTTCGGCACCCATTCCGCCACGTAAATGTTGCCGGCCTTATCGAAGGCGGCATCGTGCGGATGGACGAACTTGCCCGCCTGAAACAAATCGGGATTCTGCCGCAGTTTCAAGTTGTCCGCCAGGACTTGTTTCGTCCACTCGGGATCGTAACCGAGGTGCGTGATGACCTTGTTATCCTTGTCGTACAGCGTGATGCGGGCATGCAGGTCGGGGACCAGCATGATCTCCCCCTGAATGTCGATCGCCGCCGGGAAACTGACATCCGTCAGAAAACTGAGATGTTCGCCGGTGAGCGAGAAATATTGCATGCGGGCATTGGCCCGGTCGGCGACGATCAGCGTCGGTTCGCGACCGGGGCGATTGTCGAGCCAAATTCCATGAGGCGTCTTCATCTGTCCCGGCGCATCGCCTGTTCCTCCCCACGTGCGGACCCAATTGTTGTCCTTGTCGTATTGGTGGATGTAGTTCGAACCGTATCCGTCGGCGACGTAGAACCCGCCATCCGGCCCGAAGGCGATGTTTGTCGGACTGTATTTGTTTTTGGGATCGTCGTAAACTTTCGCTTCCGGGGGAGCCGCCTTCTTCCAAATTTGCTCGCCGGTCTTTGTCGATTTGGCGAAGAAGTTGTGGGTCACATCGCAGAGGTACAGAAATTCCTCGCCTCCATCTTTGCGGATATCGATCCCGTGGCCGCCGGTGTGATATTCCTTGCCGAACGAGCGGACGCATTTCCCCTCGTCATCGAAGACGACGATCGCATCGACGGGGGTTTCGGCCTTGTTGCGATGCTTGATGTAGATCAAGCCCTCTTCATCGATCGCCACGCCATGCGTTTCCCCCCACTGCACCGTATCGGGAAGTTCGCCCCAATTGTGGTGACACTCGAACGTAAATTCCCCCTCCCCCACGATCGGCAATTTGGACCCCGATTTGTTCGTGGCATGCAGAATCAGCGGCGCCGAAGCAACGGCGGCGGCCACGATGCCGGTCGACTTCAAAAATTCCCGGCGATTGGGTTGCTCGGATTCCGGCGTAGGATTGGTTTCTGATGACATCGGATCATCCTTTGTGTGTGCGAAAGAAAGGAAGGGAACATCGAACCGACGGATCGATCATACATCGAAATCATACTTGGTACAACAATCGGAAAACGATTGCCATCTCCTCGATTCACCCTGTTGTCATGAATTTAGCCGGTTCGCTTGCATTGTACTACGTCTCGGATAAAACTCGGTGACATCATGCACAATTACACATGGGGAATCGAAATGGATTCGCAAAGACAGGTCGCATACGAACAACTGAAACTGCGTAGAACGGAAGTAGAATCGGCTACGTACATTTGGGAGGACGACGGGCGTTTTGACACGTGGGTAGGATCCGTGAAAAATGCATTGGTGCGACTGTTCGGTCGGAATTCTGAACACGTGCAAGACTTCGAGAAACTATTCGCCCGGCGATACATACGGTTTCCCGGTAAGTCACCAAGTTTTTATGAAGACGGATTCAATAGACGACGTGGTGAGATTATGGGCGTCGTCAATGCAGCGATTGAAGATTTTGAGAATTTCGAACTGCCAGCTGAGTCCCCAAATGCTGAGGTGGCGAACAGCGCTGCGTCGAACAAAACCGATGAAGGAACAACAATGCAAAAGGTGTTTATCAGCCATTCATCAATCGACAAAGACATTGTTGACAAATTTGTTGACATTTTGGAAGCCATGAAAATTTCACATGAGCAAATCCATTTCAGTTCTAAACCTGGTTACGGCACAAATTTTGGTGAGAACTTCTTACAGGACATTCGAGATAAACTAAGAGGTGACACACTTGTATTTTTCATGCTTTCCCAAAACTTTTATTCAAGCACGATTTGCATGTGCGAAATGGGGGCAGCGTGGGCACTATCGACAAGGCAGATACCAATCATAATACCGCCGTTTCGTTTTGAAGATATCAAAGGTGTGCTTCCGAACACGAACGGATTGGTGATCAATGACAAGGATGCCCTTAACGAACTCAAAAATCAGATCAAAAAATTGTTCTCAATTCCAGGTGATCACCCCAAATGGGAGGAAAAACGGGAGGCGGCGATTCTCAACATCAATGAGAAAATCAAAGCCGCGTTGAAAGTCGTCGCGCCACAAACGCCTCAAGTGCAGCCGGCATCGACAAGCAATTCAAAGGGCAATCTGAAGGTTGATAACTCACTGAGCCTAAATGAGATTTCAATCCTTAAATACTTCGCACAACGGGATACGGAATTTTTGTTTTCAGATTCTATAAGACAGAATCTCCGGCTGAAACAAATAGATTTTCGTGATGCAATAAACGAGTTAAAAGCACATCGATTGATTAGCGAGGGCGTGATCGGGCAAATTAGTCTTACCGATATTGGAGTTCGAGCGGCTAAATATCTGGGCGAAAATGTCTGAAACAATAAACCCGCGACCCCCAGAACATTGGAAATCGAAGGCTGCAGTTGCGGACGATCAACCCAAGCAATATATCTGCCTGCGAGCACCCCACAAGGGTAAAAGGACTAAACCTATTGTCCCCAATTCATGTTTTTGGCAACGGCAAGTTCCCTTCACGGTCGATGTACACGTTTTGATCCATCTTTGGTTCCTCTGGAAAATCGCAGACACATTCTTCCAAGTCACCGCTCGAACACATTACAATCAGATCTCTTGCTCCCGTAGCTCAGCTGGATAGAGCGGCGGTTTCCTAACTCAGGCCGACACATTTTTTCAACGCCGTAAAAACACGAGAAAAACCCTATATTTATAGGCTTTACGTGACATCACCGCGTTGACACAATTTGACCCGGTTTGACCCGTTATGAGCAGTTTTGACCCGTTGGAGTAATAACTATTACCGCGCTCAGAGGGTGGTTAGACGGCCGGTTTTGAGAACCGTGTGAGATGCCAGAAATCGAGAAATCGAATTCATGTGCGTTTCGACTCGACACGCTCTTTCGAACCGTCACTCTAATTGAAGCGGTAATATTATTACTTTTGTGCAACACGACGTTCCAAAAACACGCATTGCCTATTCACGTTCATTTCGCCACAAGTGTGAGATCGTATTATCGATCAGTAATACTCCAGCTACGATAATCTTGTCGTTCTCGTGCCGTGGATTAATCGCCAATATCCTGAATCCTCGCTTCTGTTCTTTTTCAAGCATCTTCCGAAGCGGGGCTTCATCACCATAGTGCGTTAATGGTGGTAGTGACGCATCTGATTGCAAATACTCCGCCACGTCCGCTTCAGTTCCGAATAACAAGACCGCATTCTTATATTCTTGGTCTTGAAGGAGAACGGTTTCGGCAGTCGCGGGATGGCCATCCTCGCCGTTAAATGTGCATGGATATGTGAAGAAAAAAGTCATAGTGGCCCTTTCGGTAAACGATACCCGGCTCGGGTCACACGGCAACGCACCGCACTTCCACAAGCCGGGTGGAACCGTCTGAATCGGAGATATCTCAGCATACGCACACCAGAACCTTTTTTCACGCCCAAAGCCCTTCTATAATTGATTCACCAATCAATCGAAGGGAGTCGATCGGATGTGCAACTGGTGGCCGTGCTGCGACAACAAAAACAAATCGTACAACATCCGGCGATACGATCACGACGGCAACGTCATCTGGTCCAAAAAGATCGAAGAAGGCGCGCCGATCTATAAGGTGATGGCCTTCAGCGGATCGACGCCGTTGTTCTACTTTGTGCATTCCCTGATGACCATTCCGCGGATCGCACGGTACGACATGACCGACCAATCGGCCCCGATGTGGTCTGCAAACGCGAACTACATTTCGCAGCAGATTTTCGGTCCATCTGGCGGTTCGCTGACGCTGATCACGATTGTCGACTTTGAAATCGACGGCGCCGGCAACGCCTATGTTCTCGTCTCGGGCGGTCCTTCACAGGCGACATGTTACGTTGTCAAACTCAACGGTGACACCGGCCAATACGTCTGGCACAAGCAATTGCAGTGGTCGATTGGTGCGTCGACATTCCGGCCGGTTTGCCGCTCGATCGCCGTCAACACGTCGACGGGTTATTCGTATGTGATCTGTGATCCGATCCGGCGCCCGCACGAACCGGCGTTGCCGTCCGTGCAATACTGCAACATCATTGCCGTTGAACCAACTGGCGCGGCATTTCAGACCGGTTCAACGCACGGAACGCCACCCTGGACGACGATACCCAACGCTCCCACGTCGGTCGACTGTGACAGCAACAACAACCAAATTTTCGTCACGTTGCGTGCTGACGGATCGAAAAACTGTGCCGTCGTCCTGAACGCGGGACTGAGCGCTCAATGGTCCGGTTCGCCCGGTAACAGCCAGTTTGAAGGATGCGTGAACGGCCAATCGACTCCGCGGCGCGCCCTATCGTTCGGCGACTTCACGCTGGCGGAAGGCATCCGAAGATTTTACTTGCGTGATGGCGCTGGCGCTCTTGCCGACAATGCCAGCTTCAAATTGATGACTGGTCCGATTGCGAATGTCGCGATATACGGCAACCGTCAG
>JBJXGP010000441.1:0-22333 GCA_046160425.1 Planctomycetaceae bacterium | reverse complement strand
TCATTTTCAAGAAATTGAATCGCCGAGAACGCGGAGGAAAGACAGAGGACGGTATGGCCGCAAAAAACGCAAAAAATGACAAAGATAAAAACAAGGGAAAGGACAATCCCGTTCGCAATACGCGTCCTCTCAGTCCCTCTTTGTCCGATTTTTTTTGCGTCGTATTGCGTTTTTTGCGGCGATAATTCCTGATTTCGGTGTGTTATCTGAGAGTTAGGGATTCGCGCTACTAGCGGCTATGACCACTTTGCGAAATGGTTAGGAAGTTGAAGGTCCATGTGCCGGCATTCTACTCGACGAACTTCCAGAATTCATCTTCAGCGTCGTCGGAGGGTTTCTCGCCGGGCGGCTTGGATTTCGGCCGATTGACGGACGACGGATTTTTGGAAGGTTGATTTGCCGGCGACTTGTTCGCGGCATTCGGTTGCCCCGTGGTCGGGACCGGTTTCCGGGAAGCCGACGGGGCCGGCGGAGTTTTTACCGGCGACTTCGCGGGTGACTGCGCTTTCGCCCGGCAATGGGGGCAGATACCATTTCCGGCGAGCGGTTCGCCGCATTCGCTGCAAAGGGGAACGGGGATCTCGGCACTGACTTGCGAAGAGGGTGGAGTTTGTTTCGAGCGGACTGTGGGCATAGGTGCGGGCTGCGGCGTTTTTGTGGGAGAGGGTGCCACCGGTGATTTTGCGATTCCGCTCGCCGCCGGTTTGGCATCGTCGATCAATTCTTTCAGATCGGAGGGAATAAAGTCGCTGCGTGTGACCAGATTTTCGTTGCGGAATAACTCGGTCGAGGCCTGTTTGCCGCTGCTGACATCCACCGCTGAGACATGGACGCGGGCTTCCGAATCGTATTTCAACGTGACAGCGATTTGCGATCCTTCGGGCAAATTCGGCGGCAGATCGTCGATCACGCACGCTCCCAGCGCGATCGGCGGCTGATCGGGATCGGTCCCACTCTCGACGACCGTCAGGCTCACGCGGCGTTGATTGGGGACGACCGTCCCATACGTCTGCGTCGCGGAAGCCGGGAGCAGCGTATTGGCGGGAATGATGTAGTGCGGAATGCGGATGTCGCGATCGGCGGCGCGCACGAGGAAGCCGAGTCCCCGGGCGTTAACGCTCCGTTGTTTGAGGCTCGAAAGCCGACGGGTGGCTTCCTTGCTGAGAATCGAGCGGGCGAAATCACTGTTGGTCAGCAGCATTCCCGCGTAATAGGTCGCTCCATGAGCGATCGATTGATCGGGCGAGAGGGACGTGTTGAGCGTCCGGCCGCTCAGGTGTTTCAAGCGGCTGCGGATCATCGGCATGCGCGAGGCACCGCCGGTCGTCAGCACGACGTCGATATGCGCCCAGCCGAGTTTGTTCTCGCGGAGCATCCGCAGCGTGAGGTCGATCGTGCGTTCGAGCAACGGCTTCGTCAGACGTTCGAAGCGGTGCTGCTCGACCTGATACGTCTTGCGATAACCGGAGTGTTGACAGACGAGAGACGTGCGCGGCCGGACGGTCAGACTCCGCTTCGCCTGCTCGACTTCGTTATACAAAGCCTGCCGGCTTTCGGGATCGGAACGGGGATCGACCTGAAAATCTTTGAGAAATTGCCGCGAAATCGCCTGTTCGAGCGAGAGGTTCCAATCGATCCCGCCGAGCTTGAGATCGCCGCTCGAAGCCAAGACCGAAACTTCGTTCCGTTCGTACTTCACGAGCGAGAGGTCGAATGTTCCGCCGCCGAGATCGTAGACGAGAATTTTCTGAGCCTCGGCGAGTTCGCTGAACCAGAGTCCGGCACTCCCCAGCACATAACAGAGCGCGGCGGCGACCGGTTCGTTGATGATGTCGACGCGTTTGAGTCCCGCGCGATAACCGGCTTCGATGGTCGCCTGCCGCTGCAAGTCGCTGAATTGCGCCGGAACGGTGATCACCGCTTGCGAAATCGGGCCGATGCGTTCTTCGGCGGCGGACAACAGTTTCTTGAGAATAAAAGCGGCGACGTCGACCGGAGTGAATCGCCGACCGTCGACGAGCCAGTGATGATACGGATCGCCGATGAATCGCTTCGAGTTCTGAATGACGTGATACGGTCGCGTGATGGCATTACGGAGGGCTTCGGTCCCCACGACGATTTCGGCCCCATCGAGCATCACGACCGAGGGGGTCAGCAATTCTCCCTCCTGATTGGGGATGGTGACCGGCTCGCCATGCTCGTTCAAATGGGCGATGCACGAGTAGGTGGTACCCAGATCGATGCCGACGGCCTCAGTTTGGAGCATCACGAATGGGGATCCTCAGTGATATGTGAACGGCTCATTGAAATTCATCGTTATCGTCAGCCTCTTTCTCCCTCGCCTGCTTGCGGGAGAGGGTCGGGGTGAGGGTGTCTTATGTGAATGACGAATGCCTAAGCACGAATGACTAAAGAAATCCGAATGTCCAAATGATGTATGGCGCAGCGGCACTGTCGATCGTTTTATTTGAAACATTCGGGCTTCGTCATTCCTTCGTCATTAGGATTTAGTCATTCGTCATTCCATGAAAGGCACCCTCATCCGGCCTGCGGCCACCTTCTCCGGGGGGAGAAGGACTATCATCGAATTGCTGAATTCATCCTATCATCTGCGAGGAGGACTCTCCAGACAAGTTTCAATTCTTTGAAAAAGAGTGGTATAATCCAAAAACGGTGAAATTACCCCACGGAGCGTGAAATGACTCGATGGAATTCGTTCGCCCTCATCAAACAGATCGGTTCCATTCTGATCGTATCGATTTCAATTCTCGCCGTGAACGGTTCCGCTGTCGCTCAAGACAAGAAAGCTAAGAGCGCAGGGCCGAACAAAAGAACTTCGGCCGTTGCGTGGCGGACCGGGAAAGAATTCCGTCAGGCGCTCGCCTCGACGATCACCGCGAAATGGAGATATGCGGAATTTCGCCCGGCACTACAACAGATCAGCGACAGCTACCGCGTCGCCATTCTGCTCGATCGCCGGATCGATCCGAATCAATTGATCACGTTCGAAGTTACCGAAGGCGAACTCGGCTCATTTTTTGAAGAACTCGCCGCTGCACAGTCGTGGAAAGAAGGGGAATGCGGCGTCAGCGTCGTCGCCCATGCCGTGAATTTCGGGCCGAAGTCTGCGATGGATCGATTGCGAACGCTGATTGAATTGCGGACGCAGGAGTTGCAGAAGCTCGAACCACAGATCGATCGGAAAATGGCGACGTCGCTCACGTCTCGCTCTACGCGAACGTGGAAAGACTTGCAGAACCCGCGCGAACTGATCGCCGAGTGGGCCAAACGCCCGCGCGTGACGATCGTGAACCCCGAACGGATCGAACACGATCTTTGGGCCGCTGGAGCACTCCCCCAAAGTACGTTCGTGGAAGCATGTAGCATCGTGCTCAATCAATTCGATCTGACCTTCAATTGGCAGGTTCAAGGGAAGGAGTTGCAGATCGAATTGGTCGATATTCCCGAATCGCCGCAGATTGAAAAGATAATCTGTCTTAAGTCGCTCTCGGCGGTCGAAGCGGAGCAACTGGTGAAGGATCGTTTTCCCACTGTCGAATTGACCCGCCTCAAACAACAGCAGGTTAAGTTGAATGGGCGTCTGGAAGACATCGAAGAGGCGGCGGGATTGTTGAACCCTCCAATGGTCGCATCATCGCGAACTCCCCCCGCGAAAACGAAAAACAAAGGACCGCTCTCCCGCCGATTGTTCACGCTGACCATCGAGAATGCTTCGATCTCTTCGATTCTGGAGGGCTTGAAGGCCGAAGGTCTCGAGATCGAGTACGACGCCGATGCCTTTCGCAAGGCGGGGGTCGATCTGACGCAAAAGATTTCGATTTCGGTCGAGAAAGTTTCCGCCGAGGCATTGTTCAAGATTCTTCTGGACACGCTTCCCGTGCAGGTTTCGATCGAGGGGGAGGTCGTCCGGCTTGAGATTGCCCAATCACCGAAATAACTTCGGCGGGGTGTGCTGAGTTTTGATTTGCGAGTTCAATCTCTGTAGGATACCGCCAGAAAAATTGAACTCCCTCCCACGTTGTTCGCATCGTGGAGTTCTCATCAACCTCGAGTGATTAAAAGGAATGTCGATTGTGTCCAAGCCCAGGAATATGATCGTCGCCCAGTCGGGCGGGCCCTCCCCCGTCATTAATAATACGTTACGTGGAATCGTCGAAACGGCGCGGCAGATGTCGGAAATCGGGACCGTTTATGGCGGATGGCACGGCATCGAAGGGGTCCTCAAGGAAGAACTGATCGACTTGACGGCACAAGATCCCGAAGAGATTGCTTTGTTGAGAACGACTCCCGCAGCAGGCTCGATCGGAACCTGCCGCTACAAACTGAAGAAAGATCAAGCTGAGGACTTCGACCGCGTCATCGAAATTTTCAAGGCGCATGACATTGGCTATTTCTGCTACATTGGCGGCAACGATTCGATGGATACCGCCAACAAAATCGCCACCCTCGCACGCGAACGCGGAGTCGAAATCTGCGGCATCGGCGGGCCGAAAACCATCGACAACGACGTCGGCGACAGCGAATTCAAGCTCGTCGATCACACGCCCGGATACGGCTCGACCGCCCGCTATTGGACGCATTACGTGCAACTGGCAAATGAGGAAAACGACGGGAGCAGTCCCGCCGATCCCGTGCTGGTCTTGCAGGCGATGGGACGCAAGATCGGTTACATTCCCGCCGCCGCTCGGCTCGCCGACCCGAAACGCGAGATGCCGCTGCAGATTTATCTCGCCGAACGCAAAACGACGCTCGATCAGATTCATCACAATGTGAACGAAATGCTGAAGGATCGCGGACGCTGTATCGTCGTGCTCAGCGAAGGGCTGCTCGATGTGATGAGCGAAGAACTGATCGCGAACAAATTGGTGACGGTTCGGTACGACAGTTTCGGACATCCGCAATTCAGTTCTTCGAGTACCACCATCGCGCAGGTCGTCACGAATTATCTCAACGACAAAGGACTCGCCGTCAAGGGGGCCGCTCGCTGCAACGTCCCGGGGACGCACCAGCGGCACGACATGGTTTCGGCCAGTACCGTCGATCTCGAAGAGGCCTATTACGTCGGACAAAAAGCGGCGTTGCTGGCTGCGGCGGGCGAACACGGCTACATGGCGACCATTCTGCGAGCCGACTGGAACAATTATCAGCCCCGTTACGACAAGGCACCGCTGGCGGAAGTCGCCGCCAAGGACCGCAAATTCCCCGCCGACTGGATCAGCCCTTGCGGTACGGATGTCACGGATGAATTCATCCGCTACGCTCGTCCGCTCATCGGCGATGACTGGGTCACAGTCCCGCTGATCGACGGCCGCATCCGCACGGCGAAGCTCAAGCCGATCTTTGCCGGTCAGAAGTTGGCGAAGTACGTGCCGCAGGCGGATCGGTAGTGCTGTCGTAACTTAAATCCAGCAGATGACATACAGAATCCGCTCCGTGAGGCATGACGAACCGATTGTTATCCAGTATGCTGCGGATTTATAACCATGTATAACCCCAATCGGCTATACACCGCTATAAATGGTTATAAATCGAGTATCAATGAGCCAGGCACGGCAAGGAGTATGACGACGTGGCGGAGAATCCGTTGACGAATTTGCAGAAGAATCATGACTTTCTGGTCGCCATCGATTCCGACGGGTGTGCGTTCGACTCGATGGAGATCAAACACAAAGAGTGCTTCATCCCGAATTTCATCCGGTACATGGGGCTGCAACCGATCTCCAAGTATGCCCGCGAGGCGTGCGAGTTCACCAATCTCTATTCGAAGACGCGCGGCGCGAATCGCTTCCCCGCGTATCTGCTCGCGCTCGAACTCCTCGAACAGCGTCCCGAAGTCAAAGCCCGAGGCGCGGCGATTCCGCAGTTGAGATCGGTCCGCGACTGGGTCAAACGAGAAACAAAGTTGAGCAGTGGCACCGTGCGTGCCGAGGCCGACAAAACGAAAGACGCCGATCTCATCCGCGCCGCCGACTGGTCTGCGGCGGTCGATGCCACGATCAAGGAGACGGTGCATGGCGTCCCTCCGTTTCCCGGAGTCCGCGAAAGCCTTCAGAAAATGACCGGGCGCGCCGACTTGATCGTCTGCTCGGCGACGCCAACCCCGGCCTTGATCAAGGAATGGCAAGAACACAATATCAATGATTACGTTTCCGCCATTTGCGGTCAGGAAGTCGGCAGCAAGTCGGAGATTCTGGCGACGGCTCAAAAGCTGGGATACCCGACCGAACGGATGCTGATGATCGGCGACGCCCCCGGCGACATGAAGGCGGCGAAAGCGGTTGGTGCGTTGTTCTACCCGATCAACCCTGGACATGAAGAAAAAAGTTGGGAGCGTTTCGTGGGCGAAGCATGCGACCGATTCTTCGCCGGAACTTACGCAGGCGTTTACGAGTCGCAGCTCATCGCCGAGTTCGATCATTATCTCCCCGAACAACCCCCCTGGAACAAGTAGGGTGGGCTGTGCCCACCATGATTTAGCTATATTAAAAGACCCCCGGTCATTGACCGGGGGCTAAGTGAGCGACAACGAAATTCGCATCAGGACAACGCAATGTCAAAACATGATATCGGATTAATCGGCCTGGCCGTGATGGGGCAGAATCTCGTCTTGAACATGGCCAATCACGGGTTTTCCGTCGGCGTTTACAACCGCACGACTTCGACGACCGATGAATTCGTCGGCGGACTGAAAACCGAACCGGCCGACAAAGTTCATGCAGGAACGACCGATCGCATCGGCGGATATCATTCGCTCGAAGACTTCGTGGGGAGTCTCAAGTCGCCCCGGCGGATTATGATCATGGTCAAGGCGGGCAAGCCGGTCGACGACGTGATCGCGCAGCTCAAGCCGCTCCTCTCGAAAGGGGACATCATCATCGACGGCGGGAATTCCGATTTCCGCGATACGAACCGCCGGCATACCGAATTGCAGGGGGAGGGTTTCCGCTTTATCGGGACGGGGGTTTCCGGCGGGGAAGAGGGGGCGCTCAAGGGGCCGAGCATCATGCCGGGCGGACATCCCGAAGCGTGGCCTTTCGTGAAGGATATTTTGCAGTCGATTAGCGCGAAGGTCGGGCCAAAGAACGATATCCCCTGTTGCGACTGGGTCGGCCCCGCCGGGGCAGGGCATTACGTCAAGATGGTCCACAACGGCATCGAATACGGCGATATGCAACTCATCTGCGAAGCCTATTTCATCCTCAAGAACGTTCTCGGCCTGTCGAATCGGGAACTGTACGACGTCTTCGCCGAATGGAATCGCGGCGAACTCGAAAGTTATCTGATCGAAATCACGCGGGATATTTTCTCGGTCAAGGATCAATCGACCGGCAAGGATCTCGTCGATCTGATTCTCGATACGGCACAGCAAAAGGGGACCGGCAAGTGGATGAGCCAGCACGCCCTCGACCTCGGCGTGCCCACGACGCTGATCACCGAAGCCGTGTATGCCCGCTGCCTGTCGGCTCAGAAAGACGAACGGGTGCGGGCGTCGAAATTGCTGAGCGGTCCCGCGATTCAATTCGACGGTGATCGAAAGCAGTTCATCGAAGACGTGCGGCAGGCGCTGTATGCCTCGAAGCTGTGCAGTTACGCGCAAGGATACGTGCAACTCGATGCCGCGGCTCGCGAATTCGGCTGGGAACTCAACAACGGCAACATCGCGCTGTTGTGGCGCGGGGGGTGCATCATCCGCTCGCGATTTTTGGGGGATATCAAGAACGCCTTCGATAAGAACCCGAAACTCGAAAACCTGCTGCTGGATGACTTCTTCCGCGCAGCGGTCAGTAAAGCACAACCAAGCTGGCGGCGCGTGATCGCGACCTCGGTGCAACTCGGCTTGCCCGTGCCAGTCTTTAGTGCGGCGCTCAGTTATTACGACGGATACCGCCAGGCCCGCTTGCCCGCGAATCTTTTGCAGGCCCAGCGCGATTACTTCGGTGCGCACACCTACGAACGAACCGACAAACCCCGCGGCGAAAAATTTCATACCGACTGGATTCGCGAACGCCAGCAACCGTAGGGCGAACGGGAACAACATGACAGCACCGATTCCCTTCATCTGCCCGACCTGCGGAAACGAAATGTCCGACGAGCGGGTCGCGGGATTTCTGTGGTGTCAAAGGTGCGCCTTGTGCATCAATTTCCGCGACGGCATCCCGCGCTTTGTTGAATCGGCTCACCTCGAAAGTTTCGGCCTGCAATGGAACCGTTACGAAGTCGCCCACGCCGATGAAGACCGGGCGACGTTTCAGGCCAAGACCGGGTTTTCGCTCACCGAGCTTGCGGGCAAGAATGTCCTCGATGCCGGTTGCGGCGGGGGGCGGTACAGCCGGATCGCCGGCGAAGCGGGAGCAAACATCATCGGTGCCGATCACACGACGGCGGTCGACAAGGCGGCGAAACTTTGTCGCGGACTTGCCAACGTCTCGTTCGTGCAGGCCGATCTCAAGAAGTTGCCGTTTCCGTCGGCGTCGTTCGATTATGCTTTTTCGATCGGCGTGATGCATCACGACGTGGCGACCAAGCCGGTCTTCGACGCCGTCGCGCGGATGGTCAAGCCGGGAGGGAAACTTTCGGTCTGGCTGTACCGGAAAAACCAGTTCTGGCAGGAGTGGCTGAACTCGGCGATCCGCAGACGCACGATGAACATGCCTCCGGAAAAGCTCGAACGCTGGTGCCGTTTCGGTGCGTGGCTGGGCGGGATCCCGCTCATCAAGCAAACGTTGAACAAGATCGTCAACTTCAGCAATCATCCGAATTGGGAAAACCGCGTCTGCGACACGTTCGACTGGTACGCTCCCCAGTATCAGTATCATCACACGGTCGACGAGTTGTGCGGCTGGTTTCGCGAAGCGGGATACGACCGGCTCGTCGTCCTTCCGCCGGAAAAAACCGGTCGCTTCTATCGCTGGACGTACGAACGAAATCTGCTGATCGGCAGCGGAGTCAACGTGCAGGGGACTAGGAATGAATGACGAATGTCGAAATCCGAATGTCGATTCAATGACGAAGCCCGAAATCCGAATTATCAGAAACCGTGGCTATTGTGAATGCCGTCTTCATTCGAGCTTCGACATTCGTCATTTTATAAAAGGTGCTCTTCAACCCTCTTCCAGTCGACGTCGACACCGAGGCCGGGGCGGTCGGTAACGGTGACGAACGGGCCTTCGATGACCAGCGGTTCTTTTGCAATCGAGAAGGCGTGATACTCTGGGCCGAGGATGTCGCCGGGATATTTCTCGATCTGTAAGTTTTTGCAGGCGACGACGAGATGGCACATGGCGGCGGTGGCGATATCCCATTCGAGATTCGAGCCCATGCTGCATGCGACGCCGTTCTGTTCGCAGTATTCGACGATGGCCTTGGTGCGGGCGATACCGCCGTTCTTGCCGGGATAAACGCTGATGACGTCGCAGGCATTCGTACGGACGCAATTGACCGCATCGTGCATGTCGAAGACGGCGTCATCCCCCATCACCGCGAAATCGATTCCCTGGCGGACTTTCGCCATCCCCGCGAAATCCCCTTGCGGCGTCGGCTGTTCGAAGAGCATGACATTGTCGCTTTTCATCTGCCGAGCCGCTTCGATCGCCGCATCGGCCTGATAACCGCAGTTGGCGTCGATGACGATGTCGTACTTCGGTCCGATCACTTCGCGGACGACGTGGACCCGTTCGACATCTTTAGGGATATCGCCGGTCACTTTAATCTTGATGGTCGTGAACCCCGCATCGATCAGTTCTTGTGCGCGCCGGCGCGCCCGGTCGACGTCGTATGCCCCCATCGAAAACCGGCAGCGGATCTTGCGATCGCGGACTGCTCCCCCCAGCAAGTCATAAACCGGCTTGTTCGCTTCTTTGCCGAGAATGTCCCAGCAGGCCATTTCGATCGCCGATTTGGAAAACCAGTTGTCGGCGGCGGCCCGTTCCATGAGGTGGTCGATCTCGGCGATATTATGCGGATCGCGCCCGATCAATAGCGGCGTGAAAACGTGGTCGATAAGGGCTTTGCTCCCCCAGACCGTCTCGCCGCTCCAGCGCGGCATAACCGTCGCTTCACCGATCCCTTCGATTCCGGCGTCGGTGCTGATCCGCACAATGACGTAACGGGAAACGATGTGCTCGCCCAGCGAAGAAATCATCCGTCGTTCAGGCTTGAGAGGAATTTCGACGGCGTAGGTTTTGATCTCGGTGATCTTCATCGGCTCGCTGCTCCCTTGGAAATTGATTACAGCAACTGACCGAGATATCGTCGAAAACCTTCGAGGGCGAAGAATTCGGGGAGGCCGAGGTCGTTGAAGATGCGAGCGGTGTTGCGGGTGCGGGCATCGGCGCGGACCCAGAATTCGCGCTCGTCGTTGCCGGGGTACAGCGCCCGGTCCTTCTGCGATTCGTGCTTGAAGATGGCGTCTCGCTTGCGGAGCGTGCTCTCTGGACTCAACGGAACGGCCCGTTCGATTTCGTGAGGCTGATATTCCTCCCACGCGCCGCGGTACAACCAGACGTCGGGTTTGATCCCTTCTTTGGCGACGACATCCAACGCGAGAATGATCGCCCGCGCGCACATGCGGTGCGTGCCGTGCGGATCGGAGAGATCGCCGGCGACGTAGATCTGCCCGGGTTTCACGTTGCGCAGCAGGTCGGCGATGATGCGGACGTCTTCGTCGCCGATGGGACGTTTCGCGACCTGGCCCGTGCGGTAAAACGGAAGGTCGAGGAAAAAGAGCTTTTCGGCGGGAACGCCGGCGGTCGCCGCGGCGGCGGTCGCTTCGGTCTTGCGGATCAGTCCCTTCACGTGCAGCACTTCGGCCGAGTCGGGATCACCCGGATGTTTGGCGGCAATCGCTGCGCGCATCCGCTGGCAAATGGCGGTGTCTTCGGGTTGTGCCGTCCCGAAAATCTGGTGATACCCTTCGACGTAATCGATGTGTCTGAGGGCATCGTGGTCGAACACCGCGATGTTGCCGCTGGTCATGTAAGCGACGCGAACGTCGTGCCCCTGATCGGCCATCGTGATCAGCGTCCCCCCCATCGAGATCACGTCGTCGTCGGGATGTGGGCTGAAGACGATCACGGTTTGCGGTTGGGTTCCCGCCGGTTCGGTGCATATCCCGGCGAGCAGATTCTGAAAGACCCGCTGGCGGATGGCATCGATCGGTCCGCGATCGTGAATCAATTCGTGCAGATGATTTTCCAGAAAATCGCGAGTCTCGAGTTTGAGTAGCGGCTTGTTGACTCTCTGGGAAAGCCAGATCACCGCTTTCTTTTCCATCTCGCTGGTCCAGTTGACGTGGCCGACCAACCAAGGCGTGCTGACAGATGTGAGATTGCTGGCGGCGGCTTCATCGACTGCAAAAATGCAGTGCGGATGCGTTTGCAGATAACTGGCGGTGACGTCCGGTGAGACATCCCCCTCGACCGCGCGGCGGACAATATTCGCCTTGTGTTCGCCGAGTGCCATGATGATGATTTTGCGGGCGGAGAGGATCGTTCCCACACCCATCGTGATCGCCTCGAAGGGGACGTTTTCTTCGCCGAAGAAATCGCCGGCCGCGTCGCGCCGCGTCACCGGGTCGAGCTGCACCGTGCGGGTGCGGCTGTTGCGCGGGCTGCCGGGTTCATTGAAGCCGATGTGCCCTGTCCGCCCGATGCCGAGAAGCTGCAAGTCGATGCCTCCCGCTTTTTCGATGGCGCGTTCGTATTCTTCGCAATAGGCATCGACGTCATCGACCGAAACCGTTCCCGACGGGATGTGAATATTCCGCTCGGGAATGTTGATGTGGTCGAACAGGTTTTCGCGCATGAAGCGCTGGTAGCTGTGGATCGAACCGGGATCCATCGGCCAGTATTCATCGAGATTGAACGTGATCACCTGGGAAAAGTCGAGGTCATCCTCGCGATGCAGGCGGATCAATTCGCGATAGACGCCGATCGGCGTCGAACCGGTCGCCAACCCGAGTACGGTAGGAATGCCGGCGGAATTGTTTTCCCGGATCAGGCTTTCGATGACCAGCGCCACGTGCCTATCGACGTCGCGTGCGGTCGAGAAGAGCAGGGTGGGGATTTTGGTCCGGCGCAGATACAGGGCCGAATGGGGAGGTTTGGTGCGCGTGATAGTCTCTGTAGGCATGTTAATCGTGGATGTTCTATTTTCGAGTCTCGAACTCGTCCTGAATTTTGGTGGATCGTATTGTCGCGTGGTCGCCAGTGCATGATACGAATGGTGAGCGGCAATCTGTTGGAGATTTCTGCAACATTGCCGGCGAGAGTCTCGTCATTTCGAAAATGCAGCGGTGATCGAGAAGCGATTTTTCAAAGGCGACCTGTGGAGAAGTACGAATTACTGGATTTTTCGGGTTTGTCGCTTCACTGAAAGTGGAATCCGTGCCGGTGGTTGTTTAGCATACGCTCAATCTATCCGACGGTTGATCATGACCTGTGGCGGCAAAACCATTTCAATATCGGCTCCGTGATCGAAATAGAGGCCGACATCCGTCCGCGAATGGTAATGACTGTCGCGCATCGGTCCTCGTCCGCCGGGGAAGGTATGCGCATTTTCTCCCTTAAAATGGCCTTTTATTCTATCTAAACCGTATCGACAGGGGAATACAATGCCGGATCAAAATAAAATGCCGCGAATTCTTGCGATTCATGCGCATCCCGACGATGTCGAATTTCAATGTGCCGGCACTCTGGCCCGCCTGAAACAACTCGGTTGCCCGATTGTGATTGCGACCATGACCGCAGGGGATTGCGGCAGTGCCGAGATGGGCCCGCTCGAAATCGCCCGCGTGCGACGACAGGAAGGCAAAAACGCGGCGGATTTGCTCGGTGCCGATTGTTATTGCCTCGAATTTCTCGATCTGTCGATCGTCGTCGATAACGACAGCCGCCGACGCGTGACCGAGATCGTGCGGCGGACCAGCCCCGATATCGTCATGACCGCCCCCGCCATCGACTACATGAGCGATCATGAGTTTACGAGCCGGCTGGTGCGGGATGCCTGCTTCAACGCGGCGGTCCCCAATTACACGACCAACCAGCAGCATCCGGCGGCACCGCTGAATCACATTCCCCACCTCTATTACGTCGATGCGATTGAAGGAATCGACCATTTCGGCCAGGAAATCAAGCCGGAATTCATCGTCGATATTTCCGCGACATTCGAATTAAAGCAGCGCATGCTCGCCTGCCATGAGAGTCAGCGAAACTGGCTCCGAAAACAGCACGGCATCGACGAATACCTGCAAAAATGCGAACGCTGGAGCGCCGAACGCGGTTCGCAGATCGGAAAGAAATACGGCGAAGGCTTTCAGCAGCACAAGGGGCATCCCTATCCGGGGGATAATCTGCTGCTGAAATTGTTGTCGTAAACTATTGTCGAATGATGTGTTACACTTTTCGCTTGAATCGGATTCCACCCGAATGGATTTGGTCAACTCAATCGGGTTCGCATGTCGAATGAAATGGCAGACGGCTCTGCCGTTAACTGTCAAAAATGACGTCATTAACGTCTGAGATAGAGTTCACAAAACCATCAACAGTCGATTACAATACTCGCTCATCATCGGTTGACAGAATGTGATCAGCCCCCAGGAGCATTTGCCAATGACACAGGCCGGAATGGTTGAACATGCGGAAGCCCATGAAACTCACTCAGGGCATGGTGGACATGGTCCCATCGTCGTCGAACAACATTTCGATGCGCAGGATCTGGAACAGATGGATGCCGACGACGTTCAAGCCGGTCGCGCAATCGGAAAACTGCTGGTACTGTTTTTCATCTATACCGTCATTGCAACGTCCGGAGTCGGGATCTGGACGTATCTGTCGTTGGCCGATTGATTGATCCGGGTGCTACGGTTCTTCTCGCTCCCACACCTCGAGCCTTTGCAAAGCGATTTCGGCCCACGGTCCCCGTTGATCGAATTGCAGATACGTCTGCCAGTGCGTGACCGCCTCGGATGCTTTTCCCTGCTTGTACAGCAGCTCGGCGAGATGATAATGCGCATCGGGATATTCGGCGTGGTATTCGAGCGCAATCTGAAAGGCCTTGATCGCCAACTCAGGCTCGAATAACTCCGCAAGCAGGCAGCCGAGCTGCGTCCAGGCTTCGATGTACTGGTGATCGGCTTCGACCGCCACATGATATCGTTCGAGTGCGCCCTGCAAGTTGCCGCTGCGATAGAGCGCCTCCGCCAGATGGAAGTTGACCTCGGGGTGTCCCGGTTCATCCATCAGGCTCATGCGGAAGGCCTCGATCGCTGCCGCCGCATCATGCTTCTCCAGCGCCAGGCACCCGGCGTCGTACCATTCTTCCCAACTCCGCTGGATGTGTTCGGGTTTCACGGGAATCGATTCCGCATCGGGGTTTTCGCCGGTATAGCCGTCGTCCACGAAATCGCCGTCGAAACCGCCGGCATTTTCTCTGTCGAATTCAGTGGGTGTCACATCATCATCGGTCCGATAGGCGCGTAACTGATGTGCGTTGCTGCTGCTTGTTTCCTGAACGGCGATGCCAGGCGCAACATCGGCGGCTTCATGGAACGGCAGCGTTTTGGCTGGCTCGTTTCGCGGTTCCTCAGTGTCGGGGGGAGTGAAATCGAGCAGGCGCTGACCGGTGCGGGCTTCGATCAATCCTTCATCGTCGCGGTACAACAGGCGATGATGTCGCGCCAGGATCTGCAATTGCGAAAGGGGACGATCGATCTCGGGGAGAATATTGCTGAGGTGTTGCAGACTCTGCTCGATCTCCTGTTGCGGGATATTCGAACCGATCAACTCGGCGAGTCGCCGCGCGCTCGAGACTTCGCGAAAATCGAAATAGGGGAGCTTCATGACTTTGCGAACCGGATGGATCAGCCCGATTCGCGCCCAGCGACGGATCGCCGAGACTGGCACATCGAGCAGCTTGCTGAGCATCGCCGGGGTGTACCAGCGATGGACTTCGCGTTCGCGTTCGTCGAGTCCCAGCCATTTGAGCCAGGTCGATTCGTTGATGATGCGGAGTTCGATTCCTTCCGTCTGTTTTTGCAACGCCTGCTGCAATTTCACGGAAGGATGTCCGTCATCTTCCAGGGGCCAGCCTTCTTCGCCGATCACCAGTAGCGTCAATTGCCGGCTGACGTGTTGCACGGGGATCCCGCCGAACTTCTGGATCACCTCGTACCCTTCACGATGCGTCATGGATGCCAGAGTCCCCGTAAACGTCACTCGTTCACCCGCCAACGGCAAGGAACTCTGCGGACGATCGGCGGTCGTGGGTTGATCTGACATATGTTGATGATCCGCAATGTGTTTCTACTGGTATGCTGATATGGCTGATGTCCCTGCCCCAGAGCATACCGATTCTCTCTTTGGTACGGTAGCATTCGCGACATCAGTGGACTATAAGACGTGCCGTGTCACGGCTGAATTAATGGAAACGGTTAGTGTGTAGACACGTAGCCAGAAACGGTTTATGAGGGGGCAGGGGATATGTCCGCATTGCAGAACTATGACCGCGAACTTTGGGATGCGATTCAGCACGAACGCCGCCGTCAGACCGACGGTCTGGAACTGATTGCATCGGAAAATTATACGAGTGCCGCGGTCCTCGAAGCCGCCGGGACCGTGCTCACCAATAAATATGCCGAAGGTTATCCCGGAAAGCGTTACTACGGCGGCTGCGAATACGTCGACGTCGTCGAGACGCTGGCGCGCGAGCGGGTCTGCAAGTTGTTCGGTGCCGAATACGCGAACGTCCAGCCGCACGCCGGATCACAGGCGAATATGGCCGTCTTTTTCGCGACGCTTCAGCCAGGGGACACCTTTCTGGCGATGGACCTGGCTCACGGCGGACACCTGACCCACGGAATGTCGCTCAATTTCTCGGGTCAGTTGTATCATGCCATTCATTACGGAGTGCGGCAGAACGACCACCGTATCGACTTCGATCAAGTGGCCCGGCTGGCTCGCGAGCATCGGCCGAAATTGATTCTCGCGGGAGCGAGTGCGTATCCGCGCGAGATCGAACATGCAAAGTTCGCCGAGATCGCGAAAGAAGTCGGCGCGATTTTCATGGTCGACATGGCACATTACGCAGGGCTTGTCGCCGCGGGGTTGCATAACAGCCCCGTTCCCGTGGCCGACTTCGTTACGTCCACATCGCATAAAACGCTGCGCGGCCCTCGTTCCGGTTTCGTGCTGTGCAAGCAAGAGCACGGCAAAGCGATCGATAAAGCCGTCTTCCCCGGCATGCAGGGTGGGCCGTTGATGCACATCATCGCCGCGAAAGCGGTCTGTTTTCAAGAGGCGCTGCAACCGTCGTTTCGCGATTATGCGAAGCAGATCATCGCCAACGCCCGAGCATTGGCAGAGACGCTGCTCGGCGGGGGAGTGAAACTGGCTTCCGGGGGGACCGACAATCATCTCATGCTCGCCGACGTCACATCGGTCGGCCTCACCGGCAAGATCGCCGAGGCGGCTCTCGATCGCGCGGGGATCACCGTGAACAAGAACATGATTCCCTACGATCAGCGCAAGCCGCTCGATCCCAGCGGCATCCGACTGGGGACGGCGGCGCTCACCACGCGGGGCATGAAAGAGGCCGAGATGCAGCAGGTGGGTGGCTGGATTCTGCAAATTCTGCGCGCTCCCGACGACGTCGCGTTGGAGCAAAAGATCAAGCAGGAAATTTCGCATTTTGCCCGTAATTTTCCTGTCCCGGGAATTTCGTGAATCGCGTACTGTAGGGTGGTGTCGAGCGGGGTTTTGGCCGCGCTGACCCACCATTCTCAGGGTGGCACTGCCGGCTTGCCCGGCAGTGTGTCTTCAACCAATTGACGCAACGTTGCTCGACACCACCCTACGATCGAGATTACGTCGTGAGCGGGACCAGCGATTCGACGCTCGCCACGAGGTCGGCGACATCGAACGGTTTTGCGAAAAAGGCATCGATGTCGCCGCGGTCCATGATTTCGCGGACTCGCCGCGCGTCGGTCCCCGTGATCACGATCACCTTGGGCCTCGTCTGCGACGACGACAAGATCCGATCGAGAATTTGAAATCCGCTGCGGCGGGGCATGATCACATCGAGAACCAGCAGATCGGGAGTGTCGCGTTCGAAGTACACGATCCCTTGCGTACCGTCGCTCGCCGAGAGCACATCATAACCCCGCTGTGCGAGTGCTGCGACGATCACCTCTCGGATCGACGGATCATCATCGACAACGAGGATACGAGGTGACTGAGATTGCATTCGCATCGTTCAATCCCGTGGAATATGCGTCCGGCTTCGAGTCTGTAGGCATCGTCAATCGTCGAATCGGTAACAGAAGAGTAACCCAGCAAGCCGGTTGCAGGCAATCGGAATCTTATTGAAGTTGATTCGAATCCGAAAAAGAAGGCCGGCCGATGTGTGGCATACTCCCCAAACCGTTCGTCGTGCGATACACTATCCAATGGTGCCGAAAATTCATGCGCCCATCAATGAATGATCGTCTCGGTTCATTCATGATCTGATGCTATGCGCCATCGCTCGCTGTATTGGAGTGCTGCGCGATAATAATTCTGAATCGAGCCATGTTTCGTGACTTATGCTCAACGTCTGCGTTGGGACAGGAAAGGGTAAGACAGACCGTGTCTGTGACGTCAGTAGTCGGCTTGCAATGGGGCGATGAGGCCAAAGGGAAAATCGTCGATCTGCTCACCGAGCAGCACGACGTCGTCGTGCGTTATCAAGGGGGGAATAACGCCGGTCACACGGTGCGGTTTGCCGGCAAGACCTACAAACTCTCGCTGCTCCCCGCAGGGATTTTGCGACCGGGCATTACGTCGGTGATCGCCAGCGGCGTCGTGATCAATCCCAAGGCACTGCTTGCCGAACTCGACAACATCGCCGCACAAAACGGCGCGATCGAGGGGGAACTCTGGATCAGCGACCGCGCCCACGTCATTTTCCCGTATCACATGCAGGAAGAAGCCGTGCTCGAAAAACGGCGCAAGGGAGAAGCGATCGGCACAACGATGCGCGGCATCGGCACCTGTTACCGCGACAAAGCGGGACGGACGCACGCCATCCGCATGGGAGATCTCTATTTTCCCGAAGACCTCAAACGACGGCTCTCCGACATCGTCGCCGACAAGAACACGATCATCCATGCACTCGATCCCGCGTCGGAACCGCTCAACGCCGATACAATTTTCACCGAGTATCAGGGGTACGCGGCGAAGCTGAAACCGCATGTCACCGATACGAACCAGTTGCTGCACGCCGCGCTGCGCGCCAAGAAGCGGATCCTCTTCGAAGGAGCGCAGGGCAGCCTGCTCGACATCGATCATGGCACGTTTCCGTATGTCACGTCATCGAACAGTTCGGGATGCGGCATTCATAGCGGCAGCGGTTTGCCCGAACGGGTCATCGACCGCATGATCGGCGTCGTTAAAGCATATACGACCCGCGTCGGGGGCGGACCGTTTCCCACCGAACTCGATAACGAAATCGGGCAGCATATCCGCGACGTCGGCCACGAATACGGCACCGTCACCGGGCGTCCCCGCCGCTGCGGCTGGTTCGATGCCGTCGCCGCGAGTTACGGCGCCCGCATCAGCGGCGTCGATTGCCTCGCGGTGATGTTGCTCGACGTGCTCAGTCAGCTCGATGAACTGCTGATCTGCGAAGCGTACGAGATCGACGGCGAACGAACGACGAACTTCCCGAGCCACGTCTCGCAGCTTGCGAAGGCCAAACCTGTTTATCGGAAGCTCCCCGGCTGGAAACAGGACATCACCGGAGCCCGCAAGCCGGAAGATCTCCCCAAAGCCGCCCGACAGTACGTCGATACCATTGGCGAAATGCTCGAAGCCCCGGTCGATATCGTCTCCGTCGGGCCCGACCGCGAACGGACGATCTTGATGCGATGATGCATTGACGCGGACTCTCTGCCACCGTTTCACGTGAAACGGTCCTGTTTTGAAAAATTGGGTACTGTAGGCTGAGGTCTGCGGTCCCGGACCGGCCTCGCAAAGTCCGACTATAGAAATTGCACCGTCACTCCGGATACACCACTCCCTTTTTCAGGATGATGTTCGCATAGATTGCCGTTTCTCCGGTGGCGACGATGGCATAGGCTTGCCGAGAGCGTTCGTAAAATGCGAAGCGTTCGATTTCGGTCAGCGCGATCTCGTTTCCTTCCGCCGTGCGGAGAGCCTGTCGAAATTGATTCCAGATCGGCGGGTTCGCGTGCTGCGCATCGACCGGTTGCATCACGATGGCGACGTCGGGGACGAACGTGTCGATCGGCAGGAACTTAAGAATGGCGTTCAGCAGCGGCATTACGCCCCATCCATCGGCGCGGATGATCCGCCGGGCGTGAGAATCGGCGGGGAAGTTGCCGTCGGCTAGCACGATTTCATCGCCGTGCCCCATCTGCATAATCGCCAGCATGAGATCAGGAGACAGGACGGGAGGGATATTTTTCAGCATCGGTTGATCCTTCAGGGGGTAGATCGATCGCATCGACATTATCGTGTCATGTTGACTTCCTGCGGACAAGGTTACACCCCATATGGAATACTGAAGATTTGCGATTCATCGATTCTCGGCAGGCTGGCATCGGTGAGTCGGTACCGCTATCATTTCCCCGGTTTGAGAGTCGCGAGATGAACAGTACACGCAATAAAAATGGATCACTTTGATGAAAATACATGAATATCAAGCCAAGCAGTTATTTGCCAAAGCGGGCGTGCCCGTACCTCGCGGCATCGTCGCCAAAACGCCAGCCGAGGCGGAAGCGGCATTCAAAGAACTGGGCGGTACGCTCGCCGTCGTGAAATCGCAAATTCACGCCGGTGGACGGGGCAAAGGCCGCTTCAAAGAGTTCCCCGACCAGCCGGGCGTCGTGCTCGTTCGATCCGCCGATGAAGCGCGCAAGAATGCCGAACGGATGCTCGGGAAAACGCTGGTCACGATTCAGTCCGGCCCCGAAGGAAAAACCGTCAGCACGCTGCTCGTCGAACAAGGATTGAACATCGCCCGCGAACTCTATATGGCGGTGGTCATCGATCGCGAAACCAGCGGACCGGTGATGATCATGTCGACCGAAGGGGGCATGGAGATCGAAGAGGTCGCCAAGCATACACCCGAAAAAATTCTTCGTCAGTCGTTCGACATCGATTACGGTCTGTTTCCGTATCAGGCCCGCAGGTTCGCTTACTCCCTGGGCCTCGAAGGAACGGCCATTCGCAGTGCGGAAGGATTTCTGACGCGGTTCGCCAAGTTTTTCGTGCAGAGCGATTGCAGTCTCGCCGAGGTCAATCCGCTCGTCGTGACCAAGGAGGGGGAACTGATCGCCCTCGATGGTAAAGTCAGTTTCGACGATAACGCCATGTTCCGGCATAAAGATTTCGATGAACTCCGCGACCTCAGCGAAGAAAATGAATTCGAAGTCCGCGCCGGTAATGCCGGTTTGAGTTACGTCAAGCTCGACGGCAACATCGGCTGCCTCGTCAACGGGGCGGGACTCGCCATGAGCACGATGGACCTCATCAAACTGCACGGCGGCGAACCGGCGAACTTCCTCGACGTCGGCGGCGGTGCCAACGTCGAACAGGTGACCGAGGCCTTTCGCATCCTGCTGGCCGACAAGAACGTGAAAGCCGTGTTGGTCAACATTTTCGGCGGCATCATGAAGTGCGATACGATCGTCACGGCGCTCCTGGAAGCATACGAAAAAGTCGGGTTTAGCGTACCCCTGGTCGTGCGGCTCGAAGGGACGAACGTCGAGATCGCCCGCAAGATGCTCGCCGAAAGCGGACGGCCGATCATCGCGGCGACCAATCTGACCGACGCCGCTCAAAAAGTCGTGGCGACGCTGAAAACCTAACGGCCAAACGCGAACATCGTCCTCCGACGAGCGAATGACTTTCATACTCATCGATCGATACACAATCTGAACGGATATTGTCATGAGCATTCTGGTCTCAAAAAAAACACGCATCATTTGTCAGGGAATCACCGGGAAAGCCGGTCTGTTCCACTCGCAACAATGCCGGGCTTATGCCGCTCAAAACCAGCCCGGCGTCGACGTTTTCGTGGGGGGCGTCACGCCCGGTAAAGGGGGGACGGAGATCGACGGTTTCCCCGTCTTCAATACGGTGTCAGAGGCCGTGAAAACCAAAGGGGCCAATACGAGCCTGATTTTCGTCCCGCCGCCGTTCTGTGCCGACGCCATTCTCGAAGCGGCTGATGCGGGGATCGAACTGATCGTCGCGATCACGGAAGGAGTCCCCGTCGTCGACATGGTCCGCGTCCACAATCAACTGCAAGGTAAATCGTGCCGGCTGATCGGTCCGAACTGTCCCGGCATCATCACTCCCGGTATCGCAAAAATCGGCATCATGCCCGGTTACATCCATCAGCCCGGTACCGTCGGTCTCATCAGCAAGAGCGGCACGCTGACCTACGAAGCCGCCTGGCAGTTGGGGAATGTCGGCCTCGGCCAATCGACGTGCATCGGCATCGGCGGAGATCCGATCATCGGCACGTCGTTCATCGATCTTTTGGAACTCTTCCAGAACGACACGGGGACCGAATCGATTCTGATGATCGGCGAGATCGGCGGAAATGCCGAAATTCAAGCCGCCGAATACATCAAACGGTACGTCAGCAAACCGGTCGCCGGCTTCATCGCCGGGAAGACGGCCCCTCCGGGCAAGCGGATGGGACATGCCGGCGCGATCATCTCTGGTGGCAGCGGGACCGCCGCCGAGAAGGTCGCCGCCCTCGAAGCGGCCGGCGTCGTCGTCGCCGAAAGTCCCGCCGACATGGGTGAAGCGGTCAAACGCGCGATCGGTCAGCGACGCTGAGGATCGCAGTCGTTGGAAAAAGACCGGGTGGATAAACCACCCGGCTCGTGGAACTCAGCGTTTGATCGTTTTTCAATCGATCTACTTTTCGTCTGAACCGGGTAGCCCCGGTTGCTCGTCAACCGGGGTCGCGCAGCGACGAGAGGCCAGTTCCGTCTCAACAATCGCGGCAAAAATCTACTTTTCGTCTGAAGCACAAACCCAGTTGCCGAGCGTCGGTTCGCGATCGCACAGTTCATCGGACTTGAAGTAGATGCCGATTTCGCGAGTAGCCGATTCGACGCTGTCGCTGCCGTGGACCAGGTTCATCTGACGGGAAAGGCCGAAGTCGCCGCGGATCGTTCCCGGAGGGGCCTCGCGTCCGTTGGTGGGGCCGAGCATCGACCGGATGACGCCGACTGCGCCCGGTCCTTCCAGCACCATCGCCACGACGGGGCCGGCGGTGATGAATTCTTCCAGCAGTGGAT